>NZ_JBFAUT010000177.1:0-1003 GCF_040679475.1 Actinoallomurus sp. NPDC052274 | reverse complement strand
GCCAATTAATTTAACTTGGGAGTCAGAACATGGGTGATAAGGTCCGTGTTCGAAAGGGAAACAGCCCAGACCACCAGCTAAGGTCCCAAAATATATGTTAAGTGGAAAAGGATGTGGCGTTGCCCAGACAACTAGGATGTTGGCTTAGAAGCAGCCATCATTTAAAGAGTGCGTAATAGCTCACTAGTCGAGTGACACTGCGCCGAAAATGTACCGGGGCTAAACATATTACCGAAGCTGTGGATTGTCCTTTGGACAATGGTAGGAGAGCGTTCTAAGGGCGTCGAAGCATGATCGCAAGGACATGTGGAGCGCTTAGAAGTGAGAATGCCGGTGTGAGTAGCGAAAGACGGGTGAGAATCCCGTCCACCGATTGACTAAGGTTTCCAGAGGAAGGCTCGTCCGCTCTGGGTTAGTCGGGTCCTAAGCTGAGGCCGACAGGCGTAGGCGATGGATAACAGGTTGATATTCCTGTACCACCTAGTATCGTTTTAATCGATGGGGGGACGCAGTAGGATAGGCGAAGCGTGCTGTTGGAGTGCACGTCCAAGCAGTAAGGCTGAGTGTTAGGCAAATCCGGCACTCATAAGGCTGAGCTGTGATGGGGAGAGGAAATTGTTTCCTCGAGTCGTTGATTTCACACTGCCGAGAAAAGCCTCTAGATAGATAACAGGTGCCCGTACCGCAAACCGACACAGGTAGTCAAGATGAGAATTCTAAGGTGAGCGAGCGAACTCTCGTTAAGGAACTCGGCAAAATGCCCCCGTAACTTCGGGAGAAGGGGGGCCATCACCGGTGATGAGTCTTGCACTCTGAGCTGGGGGTGGCCGCAGAGACCAGCGAGAAGCGACTGTTTACTAAAAACACAGGTCCGTGCGAAGCCGTAAGGCGATGTATACGGACTGACGCCTGCCCGGTGCTGGAACGTTAAGGGGACCGGTTAGTCAGGATTCGTCCTGGCGAAGCTGAGAACTTAAGCGCCAGTAAACGGCGGTGGTAACTA
>NZ_JBFAUT010000176.1:0-1017 GCF_040679475.1 Actinoallomurus sp. NPDC052274 | reverse complement strand
CCTCCAGGGTAGAAAGCCCAGCCTGCGGCCGTCGGGGAAAGAACATCAGCTCGGAATGATTTTGCGGCCGCGAATACACGATCATGTTATACGCGTTGGGATTATAGGCGTCTGGATTATATGCCTCTGGCACGAATGCCACCGGATTCTTCGTGGACATGCCTTCCCTCCCGCTTATCTATACGAATTCCCGATAACTTGATTACCTGAACAGCATAACATCAAAATTCCGGCATATCTATTATCCATATTAAGCATGAACTTCACGAAGTTCGGCTGATCCGGATCTATGCCCCATGGCATAAATCCATGATATTCAGCATTTTCTTGGCAGTCATCTCGGCACTTCCTTCAGACAGAAGATCGAAATGATCGGCGTCGACCTCGTGCGTCGCGATATAGTCGAGGAAATGCTCCCAGCTTCGGGACGTCGAGTCGTAATCGTCCAGCAGCGCGCCCGACAGCTTGGGAAAGCCACGACCAGCCTTGATCAATTCGACGCGACCGGAAAACCGCTCGGGAAAATAGCGGAGGAACGAGCGGAGATTCGCCTTCAGGACCGATGCGAGCCGATCGAGCAGCACGCCCTCCCCCATCGGTCCGGCGCCCAGGAAATCGATGTCCTCGAACCCGGCATCGGCGTCGCCCTGCCGCGATGCCGACACAGGCGCGAGGACGAAGGAGTCGAGCAGGATCGTGGCTTCCACCGGCAGGCCCTGCTCCTGCCAGAGCCGTGCCATCTCGAGCGCGACCGCGCCGCCATAGGACCAGCCGGCCAGAATGATCCGACGCCCCTCGGCCACTTGCTCCGCGATCCGGACATAGCGCTCGGCATAGGCTTGCACCGATCGCGGTATGTCGCTCTCGTCGTCTAGGCCCGGCGCCTGGAAGCCATAGACCGCGCAATCGCCGCGCAGTGCCTTTGCGAGATGGCGAAGCGGCACGGTGGTGCCGTCGGCACCATGCACCAGGAAGACCACCCGTCGCCCGGCTTCCGGGCCGCTCTCCATCGGAACC
>NZ_JBFAUT010000175.1:0-1019 GCF_040679475.1 Actinoallomurus sp. NPDC052274 | reverse complement strand
CAGAAATCCATCGGCCGCAATCGCTGCCAGCTTGTCGACATGGACGATGTGGTAGATTTTTGGGTTAGCAGGCTCAGGAATCATCAGGCGGCTTTGTCCTCGTCTTTCATTGCATCAGCATCCACCAGATCGTCACCATCGGTCAAATGATCTGCGCTACCGTCGGCGTGGATCGCATCTGCGAGGTCCCTCACCAAGCGACGTAAGCCGAGGCGGTCGCTAGAGATTTCAGCGGCTCCCGGCGTTGGCATTTGCCGCGTGCGCTTTCAATGGCTTGCACCTCAAATCCGACCGTCGTCCAGCAACCGGCCTTCAGGATGAATCGTCGCTGGCCGACCGACGCGCTACGTTCGCTCCTACCCGGAAGCCGTCAATCTCCGCTGGAGCGGTGAGTGAACACAAAGCCCCAACGGCACCCGACAGAGGCGGGCGATCCGCTCGTGACCGGCGGTCAGACCGCTCAAGCCATGGCGTGCACGGAATTGCGATGAAGGTCATAGTATCACGTGTACCCCGGCTAAATCGGCGTAATCTCAGCTATTTATCTCCACCCCAGGCATGTCCTGTGGTTCACGTGGCACACGATTCAATGATCTTGTGGCACGTGTATCACGCACCCAACCTATTGGGATCATTTGAAAATAACTTTGCAGCACCCGTGCGTCAGGTGCATTACACCACGGCCTCGCGCCGTGCGTCCCGCCTCACGCAGCGCGCCCGCGCTGCGCAGCCTCGTGCCGGGAGGCGCGGGCACCCTCGGGGTTTCACATAGCGCCGTTGGAATTGCCCCGGTCAGCCTCCATCGACAGCGGAAAGGGGAGCGACGTTGGCGGGCCGCCTGGCTCGACAAAAGGAGCGGCGCGGGGGAAACCGCTCGGGTTCCCCCCGCCTTCGCGCCAACGCAAAAAAAAGGGCCGGCAGCGGTCCCCCGCCCCGGCCCTCATAATCCTGCCGCCCGCCGCGATCAGGGCGCGAGATACCGCCGCCGACGCGTGACCGGCACATCCGGCTTCTGATCG
>NZ_JBFAUT010000174.1:0-1037 GCF_040679475.1 Actinoallomurus sp. NPDC052274 | reverse complement strand
CGGGGGTTCCCCCCGAAGTGTGGACACCGGTTGTTATGCGGCGAGTGCCACCTTATGTGACCTCTGTTCGTAGCTGATCGGGCTGATCTGGCCGAGCGTGGAATGTCTTCGGATCGTGTTGTATCGCGTGAGCCACCGAAACACCTGCAGCCGGGCCTCTCGCGCCGTTGCCCAGCGTTTGCGGCCCTGGAGAGTCTCTCGTTTGAGGGTGGCGTTGAAGGCCTCGGCGGCGGCGTTGTCGGCGCTGGTGCCCACCGCGCCCATCGACTGGACGACGCCGAGCCGCCCGCACGCGGCGGCGAAGTCGGCCGAGGTGTACTGGGCGCCGTGGTCGGAGTGGAAGACCGCGCCGTCCAGTCGCCCGCCCCGGGTGCGGGCCGCGGACTGCAGTGCGTCGATCACCAGCTCGGTGCGCATGTGGTCGGCGATCGACCAGCCGGCCAGGCGACGGGAGCACAGGTCGATCACCGTGGCCAGGTAGAGGAACCGCCCATCACCGACCGGCAGATAGGTGATGTCACCGACGTAGCGCTGGTTCGGCGCCGCAGCGGTGAAGTCTCGCTTGATCAGGTCCGGCACCGCCTGCCGTGACGGCTCGGGCACCGTGGTGCGGACCTTGCGGCGCAGATGCACACCTGCGATCCCGAACGCTCGCATCACCCGCTCAACGCGCTTGTGGTTCACCCTCTGGCCGGCATCACGCAGCTCGGCCGTGATGCGCGGCGACCCGTACGTCCCGTCGAACTCCGCGTGGATCGCCCGGATCCGTTCGGCCAGCACCTCATCGGCACGCCGCCGCTGCGCCCGGGCCGCCTTCCCCTCCAGCCAGCGGTAGTAGCCCGAGCGAGAGACTGAAAGGACATGACACAGCCGCTTGACGCTGAACAGCTCCCGGTGGTCCTCAACGAACTGAAAGCGGCTCACCAGTTCGTCTCTCCCGCGAAATACTTGGCCGCCCGGCGCAGGATCTCCCGCTCGGCCTCCAGCTCCCGCACCTTCTTACGGAGCTGACGGTTCTCTTCTTCAAGCACGGCGTC
>NZ_JBFAUT010000173.1:0-1046 GCF_040679475.1 Actinoallomurus sp. NPDC052274 | reverse complement strand
GATGCCCCGGCGAGGCGCCCCGCCGAGCTCGGCCACCTACCCCGCCTCGCGGAAGGGATCGTTACCGCTTCAGCGGACAAGACCCCGAAGGGGGCTTGGTCGGAGCGAAGCGGAGATAGAGCCCGGTGGCCGCCGCCAGGCGGGCATCCGCCCGCCCAAGCCTGATCGGCGCACCACTCACCGGAGATCCGACCCGAACCACCCCGCGCACTACCGTCCACGAACGACATGGATCTTGGTCCAAAATGAGGGGAACAACGGCTGACACAGACCTGTTCGTGTGGGACGTTTCGACGCAGAGGAATTGCCGATGAAGATACGCGTCTTGTCGATCGACGGCGGCGGCATCAGGGGCATCGCGCCCGCGCATATGCTCGCCAGGCTGGAACAGAAGCTCCTGGACAGCGGTAAACTAAAGGTCGCGGACAGCTTCGAACTGTTCGTCGGCACCTCGACCGGCTGCATCGTGGCGGCAGGCCTCGCCGCTTCCGGTCAGGCAGCCCAGCCACTTGCCCCCAAAGACATCGAACAATTGTATCACATGCACGGGCAGGCGATGTTCACCAGCCAATGGGCGGGGATTGGCCCGTTTCCGCTTTTTTCGGGAAAATACAAAGAGTCAGCCAAAGGCGCGGTGCTTCGACAGATATTGGGCAATCTGACGCTGGGCGAGCTTGAGCGAAACTTCCTCGGCACTTTCTACAATGTCGCGGCGGGTCCGGGGCCGATTTTCCCGAATGGCGGCCCCCAATACAGAAATGTGGGCGACAATCGCTTCAGCCAAGTGCCGCTGTGGAATGTGGTGAACGCCTCATCGAGCGCTCCCTTCTATTTTGACCCCGCCGAGCTCACCGCCTTGCACCATGACATGCGTGGAGCCGATGGAGGCCTGTTCGCCAACAATCCGGCGATGTGCGGCTATGTCGAGGCAGTCAAAACCTGGGCAGGGGAAAACGGCGAAAAACCGGAATTCCTTGTTGCGTCGTTCGGCTGCGGTCAGTCGACGGTCAAATTTGAGAAACAGAAGCGCTGGGGCGTTCTGCAAT
>NZ_JBFAUT010000172.1:0-1049 GCF_040679475.1 Actinoallomurus sp. NPDC052274 | reverse complement strand
CTCTCCCCCCACTCCCTCGCCTCAGAAGAAGACAGACCAAAATTCAACGCCTTCTTCTCAGCACGACCACCGACCCCAGAACCCGGCGCCTCACCCTTCAGACCCTCGCCGGCACCGGAACCGGCAAAGTGATCCGCCGTTCTCCCGCCGGAATGGTCTGCCAGACCGGTCCCGCCCCCGGGCTTCGTGCCGGTCTTGCTGACCGGCCCCGAGGATGTCAGCCCCTGACCCTCACCATCGGAGCTCTTGACGATCGGCGTCGTCGTACCCGCCTCACCGCCGTTGTGCGAGGTCGTGGAGGAACCGGGACCGACCTCACCAGCGCCGTGCTCACCGGTACCGGCCGCCGAGACGGCCTCGCTCTCGGCCGCGCCGTCTTTGAACGCCTGATCGATGATCTGCTGGGCCTTGCCATTCCCGGAAGCCGGCGCCGTCGGCCGGTCCAACACGACCGTGGGATCACCGCCCTTGACCGGCGCGGCCTCACCCGCCGCACCCTCCGTCGCCGGCTTCCCCGGCATGCCACTACCGGCCGCAGGACCCGACGAGGAAACACCATGCGACGAACCTGACGAATGCCCCTGATCCCCCGACACACGACCCGGATCATCGGCCGGCCTCAGCCCCTCGACCGACGACGGATCGACGGGCAGTGGACGGTTCGTCTTATTCAGCTCATTGAAATTAGACCACTGCCGCTGATCATCCAGGTGTCGGCCAAGGTCTTGATGCGCCCTCGCGACAGACTTTCCATCACCAGATCTATACGCCCAGTAGGTCTTTGCATTGAGACGCAGCACATCATGAGGCGACAGCCCATACTTCTCGGCTAGCCTCTCAATCGCCTGACCCGACCTGCCCGCCGGCCCATCGAGCCTCTTACGCTCATCACTGAGCCACTTTTCCAGCCGCTGGGCAGTCAGGTCGTCACTGGCGAGCCGCTGGTTCAACCGCTCGTCCAGCGCCGTCACGGCCTCGGCACCACCGGCCTCATGCGCCTTGACGAACTCCTGCCCCCACTCCTTCGCCTCAGACGGACTCAAACCACC
>NZ_JBFAUT010000171.1:0-1053 GCF_040679475.1 Actinoallomurus sp. NPDC052274 | reverse complement strand
CAACGGCAGCAACCAGCTTCGGCTGGTCAGCGACAGCTCGGGCTATGCGCTTGTGTTCGACTGGGGTGCGAACGGGCGCATTTCGGCCGCATGCGGCTTCAACCTTTCGCGGACCTATGTAACCAGCAGCACGACCTGCGCCGGGGCGAGCCTGAAGACGAGCTATGGCTATTCGGGCAGCCTGCTGACGAGCGTCTCCGATGTCCAGTCGAACACGACCAGCTATGGCTGGCAGACCGGCTGGACGCAGATAAATTGCGTCACGCCGCCGGGCTATAGCGGCTGCAAGGTCGCCAACACGATCTTCGACGGCAAGGTGATCGGCCAGACGCTCGCGGACGGTACCGTCTGGACATATTCGTCCAATGTCGAGCCGGGTGTCATCACCGACGAGGGGGCCAATATCGACAGCGACGGCCAGATCAGCTCCGGCGCGCTTGACCCCAGCGGCAATGGCTTCGGCGGTACCTTCACCCGGTCGAACCCCTATAGCTTCACCGACGGGAACGGACAGACGACCCAGTATCGCTACAAAGGGGCCGACTATTATTTCGACAACGATCCGCCCGGCGGTCCGCTGTCCGAAGGCAGCTTCCTGGTCGAGGCGACCTATCCCGAGGGCAACAAATATCTGGCCGAATATAATGGCCCCTATCGCGCCCTCAGCAAGGAGACGCTGGTCGCGAAGCCGGGCTCCGGCCTTCCGAACCTCGTCAAGCAATATGGCTATTACTTCTTGGGGGCTCCATACACGATCACCCGGCAGAACCAGACCAAGCCCGCGATGATCGTGGATGCGAACGGAAACCAGACCGACTTTACCTATGCCACGCACGGCGGCGTGACGAGCGAGATGCAGCCGGCGCCGGTTGCGGGTGCGGCGCGGCCGCTGAAGCTCTACACCTATGTGCAGGGCTATGCCTATGTGAAGAATTCCGGCGGCGCGCTGGTGTCGCCGGCAGCCAGACCGGCGATGCCGCCGCCACGCCGAGGAGGAGCTGCTCGAGGGCATCCTGCGCACCCGGGTCGGCGACGACCACTATCCCGGAGACG
>NZ_JBFAUT010000170.1:0-1070 GCF_040679475.1 Actinoallomurus sp. NPDC052274 | reverse complement strand
GGAGAGAAGAGGCGAGGGTGTCGGGCACGCTGTTGGGTATCTGAGGGCACGGCCGTATGGCTGGGTCTTCGGTTGCCGGCCCCAGTGCACTCGGGATGTTGTCCCGGGGTGATGGGTGGTTGGTCGTTGTTTGAGAACTGCACAGTGGACGCGAGCATCTGTGGCCAAGTTTTTAAGGGCGCACGGTGGATGCCTTGGCACCAGGAACCGATGAAGGACGTGGGAGGCCACGATAGTCCCCGGGGAGCCGTCAACCAGGCTTTGATCCGGGGGTTTCCGAATGGGGAAACCCGGCAGTCGTCATGGGCTGTCACCCGCTGCTGAACACATAGGCAGTGTGGAGGGAACGAGGGGAAGTGAAACATCTCAGTACCCGCAGGAAGAGAAAACAACCGTGATTCCGGGAGTAGTGGCGAGCGAAACTGGATGAGGCCAAACCGTATGCGTGTGATACCCGGCAGGGGTTGCGCATGTGGGGTTGTGGGATCTCTCTTCTGTCGTCTGCCGGCGACAGGACGAGTCAGAAACCGTTGATGTAGGCGAAGGACATGCGAAAGGTCCGGCGTAGAGGGTAAGACCCCCGTAGCCGAAACATCAGCGGCTCGTTTGAGAGACACCCAAGTAGCACGGGGCCCGAGAAATCCCGTGTGAATCTGGCGGGACCACCCGCTAAGCCTAAATATTCCCTGGTGACCGATAGCGGATAGTACCGTGAGGGAATGGTGAAAAGTACCGCGGGAGCGGAGTGAAATAGTACCTGAAACCGTGTGCCTACAAGCCGTGGGAGCGTCGCGTTGAGTGCTTGCACTCAACGTCGTGACTGCGTGCCTTTTGAAGAATGAGCCTGCGAGTTTGCGGTGTGTTGCGAGGTTAACCCGGGTGGGGAAGCCGTAGCGAAAGCGAGTCCGAATAGGGCGATTTAGTAGCACGCTCAAGACCCGAAGCGGAGTGATCTAGCCATGGGCAGGTTGAAGCGGAGGTAAGACTTCGTGGAGGACCGAACCCACCAGGGTTGAAAACCTGGGGGATGACCTGTGGTTAGGGGTGAAAGGCCAATCAAACTCCGTGAT
>NZ_JBFAUT010000169.1:0-1097 GCF_040679475.1 Actinoallomurus sp. NPDC052274 | reverse complement strand
CCGGGTATCGGGGGGCAAGCCCAGCCTCGTCGCCCTTGCTCCTGCCTGCGGGGCGGCGGCGGGTAGAATAGCGGGACGGGAACATGCGTATCCCAACCTGGCTGGATAGTAATCTATCTCGTTGTTTTCACGTAGAGTTGTAATGAGCTCGAGAGCCGGTGACTTGAGTGATCGATGGTGCGCGGATCTCGTGTCATGACCCGGAAATATTACTAATGAAAACTATATTCGAATCGTGCGGTCCGCGGTGCATTCCGTCGGTCGGCGAAATCCACGTTCTAAGCATGGAGGTGTTGTGTCCTTCCTGGCGAAAATCCTTTTGCTTTTTTCTGCCTGCGTCCTGACGACGGCAGGCGCCTCAACCCAGAATTCGCCCAAATATTACAAGGTCTCGCTGCAGATCGAGCGCGGCGGCAAGATCATCGGGAAGCCCAACCTCATCATGACCCCCGGCGCTTCGGCGATCATGACGGCAACCAACGGCGAATATTCGCTGCGAACATCGACCGGAACCGATGGCGGGATCAAGACCTCGTCGATCAATGTCACCACCGAGCTTTACTTCTCCAGCAACGGCCGGTGGGAGCTTGTCGCCGTACCCAATGTCTTCGCCACGATCGGGCGAAGCGTCGATATGAGTTACAATCTCCCGAAGTACGGCAATGTAGTTTTGACGTACAATGTGGAGGTCGTGGATACTTTGGCCACGAACGTCACGTCATGGGGAAAGAATGCCTGCTCGGAAAAGCGCATTTCCGAGTGGAAGGCGGCCATGAAGAAGCCGGTCTCCTTCCTGTCCGCCAAGAAGAAGGGCCAGGTAATCAATATATGTTGCAGCCCCTGCTCGACGATACGGTGCTGTTCCGCCGGCCCCATATGCTGCAGCGATGAGGCCAGGTGTCCGGGCCAGCGCTGCTGCAGCGATCCTCCGGTCTGATCAACCCGATGGCCTGCCGGGATCGATCCGGGCAGGCCATCGCGCGAAACGCCTGCCGGGCGTGCGCGGCCGTTCGGCCTTCAGCGTCTTTGGAAGCCGCCGGCGGAGCGATCGGGCAAGGCGGAGCTCCCACGGCCACGGCATCAACGGATGCCCAGGC
>NZ_JBFAUT010000168.1:0-1100 GCF_040679475.1 Actinoallomurus sp. NPDC052274 | reverse complement strand
CCCAGTTCATCACTGACGGTCGCACCAGAGCGAACCTCACCCAAGCTGCGCTCGCCCGCGTGCTCGGCCTCAAACAACAGTCGGTAAGCCGGTGGGAAGCGGGCACGCACCGGCCATCAATTGATCAGATGGCGCCCCTCGCCAATGTGCTCAAACTCGATGAATCGCGACTCATGCAACTCGGGCAGGCTGACGCAGCGCCCGTGCTGGCTGTAGCGCCGCTCTTGCCTTTGAGCATGCTTGCACCAGAGATGTTTGAACGCTTCATTGGGGATCTCACGAGCTACCTCTACCCCACTCGCAACACGCGCGTGCGCGGCGGTCGCGGTCACGATCAAGGCGGTTGGGACGTTCTCGCCATCGGCGACGGCGAAACGATCGGCATTCAGTGCAAGCAGGTCGAGCGCTTTGGTCCTGCCGAAGCCCGACGCGCGATTGCCGGCGTCGACCGTCCGGTCGATCGCTCTATTCTTGCCCTTAGCCGCGTCGCCAGCCCGGCCACAGCTGATGCGATGGAGGCAGCTGGCTGGGAAGTTTGGGACCAGGACGACATATCCCGCAAGGTTCGCGGGCTGCCGGGAGAACTTCAGGACAATCTTGTCGACATCTTCTTCCGGGGACAACGGCTCGTCCTGCTCGGACGCGACAATCCCGGTCCATGGGTCAAGGCCGATCGCTTTTTCGCCCCGTTCGACCAAGATGATAGCGCCTTCACGCATAACTGGGAGCTTGTCGGTCGCGAAAGCGACCTTGAGACCCTGAACGCTGGGCTGGAGGGCGAGCAGCCAGAAGTAATTGTCACAGGCGCGGGTGGCATGGGCTAATCACGCCTAATCAAGACTGGAGTTTAGCGTTACGCAGCGGCACATCCGGCAACGCTGGTGCGCTTCCTGTCGCCCGTAAGCGACCCAGACCACGAAGGCCTCGAAGCGCTTGGCACCTGCGAAAAGCTGTTGGTGGTCGATGACGCTCATGATCGCGACGGTCTCCCGCTCCTGATCGACTACGTCGCCGACCCCCGCAACAAGGCGCGGCTACTGCTCGCGACACGCCCTTATGCCGAGCAGCGCATTCGGAATGACCTTGCACGCTTCGCTATC
>NZ_JBFAUT010000167.1:0-1105 GCF_040679475.1 Actinoallomurus sp. NPDC052274 | reverse complement strand
CGAGGGATGGCGTTCCGCACTTCCTTCAGATTCATACTGACCCACGATCACGAGATCGGCATGGCGCGCCTCCTCGCTCAGATGTTCGGCGACGCCGCCTGAGAGCGTCTTCCAGCGCGACTCCGCCGAATGGACGGCGGCTTCCTTCCGGTACAGTTCTTCCGACGCCTTCGCGTCATAGATATTGCGCCGTTCGAACGCCTGCTCGACCCTCCCGAGCGCGCTTGGGCGGTAAAGCGGCGGCACGTCGACCGGTGGGATGACGTGCACCGCACTCAAACGCGCCTGATGCTTTGCTGCGAGGTCGAATGCATAGCGAAGACGCGATCGGCCCCCTTCGGTCGCATCCGCATGAACCAGAACATCCTTGATCATGGTCATCGGCAACCTCACTCAAAATGAGCATGCGCTCGCGCGGGCCGGGCGTCTCACTGGGGTGCAAGCGTGGTATAAAGCAAGGCGGCGCTCGCCAGCCCCATCACCCCGAATGTCAGCCACACGAAGGTGCTGGAGACGATACCTCCCCGGTTCTCACCCAGGATGGCCTCGCTACCGTTGATCCAGGCAATGAGAAAAAGCAATGGCACCGCCGCGATCCCATTGAACACGGCGGTAAAGACCAGCGCCTTGATCGGATCGATACCGATAAAGTTCATCGCGAGACCGACCAGAGTCGATACGATGATCACACCGTAAAAACCCTTGGCCTCGCCAAGCCGCTTTGAAAGGCCTTCCCGCCAATTCATCGCTTCGGCCAGCGCATAAGCCGCGGAGCCCGCCAGCACGGGAATGCCGAGCAAGCCCAGGCCGATAATACCGACCGCAAAGATATCGCGCGCGATCTGGCCGGAATTAGGGAACGATTTTACCAGGGGTTCCAAAGCCCTTGCGGCATCCGCAGCCGTGTTGATGTTCGTTACACCATGGGCGAACAGAACGGATGCGGTGGTGATGATGATGAACCATTGGGCAAGTTCGGCCGAAATCATCCCGATGGCGGTATCGATCCGCATGTCCCGCATATAAGAGCGAGGCAACCGTGGTCTCTCATCACCTCGCCCAAGCAGGCCGCGATCGATTTCCTCCTCGACCTCCTGGGATGCCT
>NZ_JBFAUT010000166.1:0-1117 GCF_040679475.1 Actinoallomurus sp. NPDC052274 | reverse complement strand
GTCTCCGGTTTCTGGAGAGTTTCCGCGAAGCCAGAGATGCCAGATCGCGATGTCGCCCGGGGTGCTGCCACCGATTTCGCTCGGGTAGAAAAAAGGCCGTCCATGGCTGGAGGAGGCGGTTGGAAGCGAGGCTCCCGGGCTCGCAATCGGCAGCTCGCGCGTGTGCCAAGGATCTGTGATGCCGGACATCGACCGTTCCAGCAACGGCGTCAGGTGGGCTTCTAGCGTGGAATCGTCACGGACATAGGCGATCATCACCGCCTCGCGATTGGCCCAAGCATACTGCCCCTCGACGAAACGGGCGAGTCCATTCCTGCAATATAGGTCGGCGCCTTTGGAGGTGGACCGGTCGATGAGCTTGCATTCCACGACGATGGGGAAGGAAGGATGGCGGCCTGTGAGAAATATGGAAAGATCAGGGCGCCGCTCGAGATGGGCGCCGTCGAAGCTGATGCTTTCCACCCCTCTCGCTACCGTTGATACCAACTGGGTCCAGAGTGGATCACTAGATCGCAGATTGTTGAGTCTCGCGGCGAGCATCATGTTGATTTCGGCCTCATCGAGATCCAGCGACGTCGGCTGGTCTCGCATCAGGTCGAGCCAGACGCGGGTCACGGTCTCGAGAATGATATCGAGTTGTTCTGCCCCGACGGCGGCAAGCGGCAGTTTTTGGCCCGCGGTCAGTTCGGTCACGAGGTCCGGGCGGGGGCTGAGTACGGTACCCGTCACCGGGGCGTCGTTCCGGACAGAAAGGGCATATGATCCCAGACGAGCCGCCGCGCGACAAGGCGCGCTTGGCTCTCCGACCAGTAGCGCGCCTGGTTGAGGCGGCCGACGACGAGTCGGTTCGCGTCTTGCGATGCATAAATGATCTCGGTCGCCGATAGCTGATCAGCGGCCGCGATCACCTCCGTCCAGGCTAGGTTCCCCGACTGAAGCGAACCAGCCAGTTCCAATGCTACGAAGCGCCAGGGAGACAAGAGCGGAGTTTCCAGTATCTTCACGGTGAACTCACGGCCGTAGCGTATGCCCCACGGCCCGAGGTCGCGGGCCAGCCGATCGACGAACCCGCCAAGTTCTAGGTGCGTCGCCGGTTCCTGCGCGGCTTTCACATTCG
>NZ_JBFAUT010000165.1:0-1129 GCF_040679475.1 Actinoallomurus sp. NPDC052274 | reverse complement strand
AGCATGCTGGTCAGACCCTTAAGATTGTCGGAGAGCGCGCTGGTTACATGCGAGCGATCGGTCGAATTGCTCAACCGCATCGCAAAAAATGTCCCGCACTGCGACAGGATCGTCGGGTTGATCTCAGCCGGGCGCTGGCTGACAATCATCGCGCCGATCCCATATTTGCGACCTTCCTTGACGATCCGCTGCGTCGCGATCGAGGCCGCGCTGCTTCCGTCGTCACCAAGGTAGCTATGCGCTTCCTCCATCACGACGAGCAGCGGGCGCTCGCGCCCGCCCTCGGAGAGATTCCGGGCCCAGAAAAGACCGTCATAGAGAACACGCAGGATGTTGCCGATGATGTCGTTCGTCACCGTCGAGGGGATGCCCGACAGGTCGAGGATCGTGATCGGCTTGTCGCTGCCAAGCCAATGCCCGACCAGATCGGCAAGCGTCTTGGTCGTCTTGCCATCGAGGCCGGGATGCCAGTCACCCGCCTTCAAAAGAAAGTCGTATCGGGCAACACGCAGCCGTGCGCCCAGCGCTTCAAGCGGTCCTCGGATGTTGAGGACGTCCGGGAGGGCGTTGACTTTGTCGGGATCGCCCGCGACGTTCTTAAATTTGCGGAAACGGGGCGGAATGCCCGCCTGCGCGTCGCCAATCTGCTTCACGCCCGTCGCATCGAGCTCATAGGCCCAGGTCGCCGGGTCATTGGGATTTGCGCCCGCTACGTTGTGATACGTCCCGAAGTCCCGACAATAGAGATCATACCAGAGCTTGTTGAGCGAGAAGGGCACCGGGCTGTCTGCGGTGATGCTTGCCGGGTCGACGCCGACGATAGGCTGGGCGGCGAGACTCGCAATCTTCGCAGCGAGGATTTCCTCTAGGATGATGTTCCGGGCCTTGCCATCGGGAGGGAGGCTCCCGAACGTCACCCGTAGCAGCTCGTCGAAACTCAGCGCCCAGAAGGGAATGCAAAGCCGGTGTTCGTTGGCGTAGCGGGAATCAGGACTGATCTTGAAGATGTTCGCGCGATCGCCGAGCGCCTTGCCATATTCGCCGTGGAGATCGAGCACGACGATGCGCGCTGACGGGAAGCGGCTCTCGTCCGACAAGACATTCAAGAGCCCTGCGACCGTCGTCGATT
>NZ_JBFAUT010000164.1:0-1138 GCF_040679475.1 Actinoallomurus sp. NPDC052274 | reverse complement strand
GGGACGTGCTCGCCGCGGGCGTAGTAGCGGGTGTTGCCGGGGTGTTCGGCCTTGTACCGCTTGATCAGCTCGAGTGCCTCCAGCACCGGCCGGTGGACGGTGTTGGCCGAGCGGAACTCCAGCGCCTCGATTATCTGGATCAGCCCACTGCGGTAGTGGTTGGTGTAGGAGGCCTTGAAACTGCGTTGGCGGGCTTGGCGGTAGGTCGGGCCCTTGGCCCGGTACTCGTGTAGCAGGTCAAGGATCACTCCCAGACCGCCGGCCGCCGGGTACACCACTTCCTCCACGACGCCCTAGGGTCTTCGGCCGAGGCCAGGGCGATCTTGAACAAGATGTTCTCTTTGCCCGCGACCTTCTTGGCGATGTCGGAGATGAACGCCTCCTTGGTCTTGGCCTCGGCCCGGGCGTTGATCCGATGCACTGTGGCGATCAGCAGATCGACCAGGGTGTCGGTGATCTCGCGCTGACGGCAGAACAGGTAGGCGCCCATCAGCGTCCAGCGGACCTCGTCGGAATGGTCGCGGCGCAGGTGGCTGGGCGCCTCCACCGCGGCCCGGCTTCGCCACCCGGCCAAGATCTTGGGGGCGATGTCGGCCAGCAGCCGCGACGGCAGACCCACCGCCCGGATCCAGGTCAGCTTGCGCACCTCGGTCTTGCAGGTATTCAAGCTGACGTTGCCGGGGTCGGACTTGATCGCGGCCCATACCTCCGGGCCGAGTTCACCGGCCAGGTCACCGTCGCCGGCGGCCGCCGCGCCAGGCTCCGAACCGGTCTCCTCGGCGGCGGGATCGTCGCTCGCCTCAGCGATCAGCGACCACATCCGCGCGGTGACCTCACCGGGAATGCGGCTGGAGATCTTCGCGGTCAGGGTGTCCTCGGACTTGCGCAGCGCCGAGCCGATCATGCGGGCGAGCCGGATCTTGGCTGGCTGCTCGATCCGCTCGTGGCGCATGTGCTTCAACAACGCCTCGCGTACCCGGTCCGGGCGACGCTCCCGGCTGCACACGTGCTCGGCCAGCCAATCGGTGAGCTTCTCGGCGTCGGGAACCGTGCACTCGCGAAAGTCGCAGAACGTACGGACATGCTTACGGTGCCGCTCGGCGGTACGGCCCTCCCAGTCGAACAACCCCAGATCGGA
>NZ_JBFAUT010000163.1:0-1144 GCF_040679475.1 Actinoallomurus sp. NPDC052274 | reverse complement strand
GGCAAATCTATGATCCCAAGGTCGTGGTGCGCAACGGTCACGATTCATTGATCGGACTCGGTGAGATCGATGGTGGCGACAATCACGCTGCATTCGAAATTCCGGGATCCAGTGCGATAATAGACCCGCGCACCGGAACGCTGGCCGGGTCCTTCAACGAGAAAATGATGCGCGTGCGCGTGGGGGGAAAGTACACCACCTTCTCAGCGCCGAAACTCGGCAGGATCCTTGACGCGGCCGTTTCGGGGCAGAGCGTCGCATGGCTGTATCAGGAAGCTGTCCATAGGGTCTTGAAGTGGCGAAACGGTGCCAAGGAAGTTCAGATACGCACGCGGTGTCCCATCGAACCACGTGAAGACAAGGGCGATCTGGACTTCTGGACAGGGCAGCAGGCGACGGCATGGATACCCCCGATCGTTCGAGACTACGCGCTCTTGGACCTCGGCCAGAAAACCAGAGTCCTGCCCGCGCAATTCTATCAGAACAGCGACAGGTCTATCATCATCTTCTTTGGTGGAGGACCCACGAATCCGCTTACGCTGTCCGGAGCCGTCGACTTGTTCCCGCAATTGGGCAACCAGTCGATTCTGTCTATGTCCTATAGCGGACAGCTCGGCGGTGGGCTCGAGATGCAAGGCCGACTCCTCAATGGTGGGAAAGCGCTGTCCGAAGACGCGGAGCAGGTGTCTCAATTCCTAGAAACAAGGAAATTCGAGAACATCACGATCGTCGGCGCCAGCTTTGGCGCGCTACCTGCGATGGCCCTTAAATCTCGCCTCGGCAAAAGGGCCAGGTTGCTCCTCGTCAGTCCGATCGTTTCCGTCGGGCCCGATCAAAATGATCGCGCTGAATTCGGCGAGACCAGCAAATCCGGGCAGCGCAGGTTCATGCTGGAACTCTTTGGATCACCCGGCAAAGTGACCGATTTCCAGTCCTGGATTGAAAATCTGTACATGACGACGGCATGGTCGGATAAAGATACGCTACATATCTCAACCTATGATCAGCCCTTTCCTGATCCGATAGCGGTACAAATTTCGAAGGGCGGTGCTCACGTGAACTATGTGTCGCTTCCTCACGGACGGGTGTTTTCAGCGAAGGGCGTGTGGGGGTCTGTTTTTTCTGACTGATATCTCGCAGCCTA
>NZ_JBFAUT010000162.1:0-1162 GCF_040679475.1 Actinoallomurus sp. NPDC052274 | reverse complement strand
CCCCGGCGGCGGCGCCATCTTCACCTTCACCCTGCCGACCCTGGATCGCGAGGACCTGGCGAAAGACTGACGGCGAAATTGCCGAACCCCGCTTCCACCCGTCTGCGGTACCCGGTATATCCGCCGGGAAAGAGGGGGAATCATGCGGAACCTGTTTCTGGCGTCCTTGAGTGCGGCCTTGCTAGCATCCTGCAGCGGCGGCAATGGCGGCTCGACCCCCTCCCCGACCCCCACGCCCGCTCCGGTGAACCAGCCGCCCAGCTTCACCTCGGCCGCCGCCGTCAGCGTGCCCGAGAACACCAGCGGCACCATCTATACCGCCACCGCCACCGACCCGGAGGGCGCGCCGGTCACCTTCTCGTTGACCGGCGGCGACGACGTCTCGCTCTTCACGCTCACCGGCGCCAATCTGTCGTTCAAGACGCCCCCCGATTACGAAGCCCCGGCCGACCTCAATCACGACAATGTCTACCAGGTCGAGATCACCGCTTCGGACGGCACGAACAACGTGAAGCTGCTGCTCACCGTCACTGTCACCGATATCGGGCCGTCGGGCTATTCGCTCAAGGTGATGGGCCGGCCCTTCACCGGCGTCGATCGCCTCACCGCGGGCGCCATCGCCGAAGATGTCGGGGCTTACCGGTGCTATGATTATGCCAACGCCCGTTATGACGCGCGGCTGTGCAACAGCCTCGTCAGTGGCGGCGTCGGCACTTCCGACTTCTCCTATCAGGAGGAGCGCGGATAGCTCGGCTGGGCCCCGGCGCCGCGCGCCCCGGACTGGGCGGGCCTTGCCACCGACCGCTATACCGTTATCGTCTATACTGCGGCGAACGGCGATCTGATGGTCGTATGGGCCGCGATTCTCGACACGATCCTGCCTTCCACCAGGACTTCGATCCGGCCCATCCCGGGCCGCCCGCCGATCTGGCGAATCCCCAATACCGCCACGCGCAATCTCGGCGGCTGGGCGCAGTTCGGCCGCGACGGCTATCTCTACATCATGTTCGGCGACGGCACCGATTCGAGCCGCGCGCAGGATCCCAATTCGCCCTTCGGCAAGATCTGGCGGATCGATCCCTACAAGGATGACTATCCGGCCGATGCGGATCGCAATTTCGGCGCGCCCGCGACCGGCGGCATGCTCGCGGCGCTCGGGCTG
>NZ_JBFAUT010000160.1:0-1191 GCF_040679475.1 Actinoallomurus sp. NPDC052274 | reverse complement strand
TCTCATGCCCGACGGCCTCGTCATGCCCGTGCACGAGTCCTTCAGACCTGGACCACCTTTCGGCAGATGATTACCGCCGATGTCGCGCTCATCTGGGTCGATCCGACAAGGGTTCAACCGGCACCGGCACACGGCGGGGGACTAAATCCACCAGGCGCCTTGCCGGCACCCAGCGAGACCATCGAAATCATCGGCGGGATCGGGGGGGGCGGTCGTAAGGGCGTCATCGCCGACAATGACGAAGATATCCCACTTCCAGCCGAAGGGCCGGATTGGACGATTGCCCAACGGGTCGTCTACGCGCACCAGATGGTAACGACTAACATGGTCTCGGAAGCGGGAGACAGCGGAGCGATCGTAGTGGACAAGGATCGCGCGATCGCCGGCATGGTCGTGGGTGGCAGACCGCTGGTGAAGGTTGGTGCGATCTGGACCAGTCAGACCATCATCACGCCCATTCGCCAGATTTTAAATCACCCGGATTTCGGTGGCAGAATGCTTGAACTCGTCACCGCGATCTCTGGTACCGAGCAGGCGCCGCCGCTCGACGGCTAAGCGTCCATTTGAAATTTCAGGGATGAGCGTTCCGCCGTAGGGAGTATCGTTCCATAGCGATCGGGATCATCGCCTGCGAGACGTCGATTCGCTTCTCGCAATCGCGGATTACGCGGCGCAAACGGATCATCCAACCGAACGTCGGCTCTACGACCCAACGGCGAGGTAGAATCCTTAAGCCCTGATGTGGCTCGCTGTATCGAATATTTCATGGATCGGTGGCGATGGCCGTCATCTGGGCCTGAGATAATGCCTCACATTTCCCAGCTGAGCGAGAGGCCGCGCTCCCACAGCCAGGCTCGGCGACGGTCCTTGATCCCGCATTGCACTCGGCGAACAGGCGCTTGCGCGTCAGCGATGCGACCCGTTTCGGCAGCAGGCGATCGCGTTCCATCTCGTCAGACTCTGGTTCGTCGATCAGGGATTGCACGAGATTTCGGGCCCTGGTCGAGAGCGCAGCGCGGTTGGGCGCCATCCTGGGCCGCGCATCACGATTCTGTGCCCACGTCACAACGTCACGCGCTCGCGCAGGGCTGATTCCATAGGCAGCGCCGATCTCGCGGAAGCTTTTGCCTTCGGCCTTCATCGCCATCATCTGCGCGCCGCGGACGGCCGCGTTGTGCGATCGCTCGTTTC
>NZ_JBFAUT010000159.1:0-1214 GCF_040679475.1 Actinoallomurus sp. NPDC052274 | reverse complement strand
GTCGCATGAGGATTCGTGCTGATTCGCCGGGTGTGCGACGTCAGGTGCTGGCGGTCGTCCACAGGTCGTGGATCCCCTTTTTACCGGCAGAACGCAGCACGGCGAGAAAGGTCATAGCGAGCATCGCCATAGTGATGTGCCGGTACCAGGCGTGGTAGAGACGGAACTGGTACTGGTCCAGTCCCGCTTCTTGCTTGGCGGCCTCGAAACACTCCTCAATCGGCCAGCGGGACCCGATGACCCGAACCAGCTCCGACAGCCCGTCACCGCGCAGATTATGGCAATGGAAGTACGCGAGCTCACCGTCGGTGATGTTCCGGCGGAATACGTACTGGTGCCCAGGGGTGCCGGATTCGATCAGCGCCCAGTCATAAACCCGGAACCCTTTGGCTCCGATCCCGCAGGAACGCCGCTGCCAATCGTGAGGTTTCAACCGCGCGGCGATGTTCTGGACGACGGCGGGGCCCGCGGCAGCGGTGGACACATTGCCCGTTGTGGTGTCGGTGGTCTTGGGCACGGCCATGCAGTAGGCGATCTGGGCTGCTTCCAGGTAGGAGCGCAGCCCGGGGTTTTGGCCGAACTCCTCGTCGGCGGCGAACCACGCGAACGGCACCCCGGCCGCGAGCGTCCGGGTGATCATGGCCGCCACCTGCTGCGGACGCGTCGCGAACGTCACCTGTTCGGGCACATGAGCTTCGGCTCGCCGGTCAGGCTCAGCACACCACGATTTCTCCGGCAGATACAGTTCACGGTCGATCAGCACCCGATCCCCGGCCGTGTTGGCATACGCCAGGAACACCCCGATCTGACAGTTGTCGATGCGGCCCAGCGTCCCGGAATACTGCCGCTGCACCCCGGCCGACTTGGTGCCCTTCTTCGCGAACCCGGTCGGGTCCGCGATCAGCACCGCCCGCTCGTCGGCGAAATGCTCGATCGCATAGGAGCGGACCTCATCACGCAACCCATCGGCGTCCCATGGCGTCAGGTTGATGAACCGCTGCACCGCCGTCGGCCTGCGCTCACCGGTGAACTCCGAAATCGTCCAGGAGTTCTTCCGCGCCAACGGCGCCAACAGCCCACGCAGATACTGACGGAAGTGCTCACGCGGCTCAGGCCGTACCCACCGGCCCTCAAACCGCGCACACACTCGTTCGAACTCCGACTTCCACGCATCCAGATCCGCGGCTGTCACCGCACCGGCGTATTGGAGGGGC
>NZ_JBFAUT010000158.1:0-1218 GCF_040679475.1 Actinoallomurus sp. NPDC052274 | reverse complement strand
TGAAGTCCCGCTCGGTGCGGCGCGAGTTGAACTCGGTGCGCATCGGGTCGGAGAGCAGCGCGACCGACAGCAGCCCGCCGAGCGCGGCCTTCTGCCGGCTGGTCATGTCGCTGAACTTCATCGTCTCGTCGTCGTTCAGGAAGGCGAGGATGTCGCGCGCGCGATCCTTCTTGTCCTCCTCGTCCTCGTCGCTGTCCGAAAGCTCGTCGGCCCAGTCGTCATAGTCCTTGCCGACCTTCTTGTGCTTCTTGCCATAGTCCTTGGCGCGGTAGCCGACCATGCCCTGGGGCTGCTTGGTCGTCTCGGAAGGCGTGTCGAACGCCTCGCCGCCGCGCGACATGGTCTTGCTGCCGAACGGATAGTGGAGCCGCAGCGTCCGCGGGACGACCCGGTAGCTGTTGCGGATCATCATCAGCGCAGTGCGCACGCTGACATTGTTGGCGCGGGCGATCTCGCCGATGTCGAACTCGCCATCGCTGGTCGACACGCGCGCATTGCTGTAGGTGATCGAGCTCGACGTGCCGCCCATGTCCTCGTCGTCGCTCGATTCCTCAACATCCGAATCGCTGCCCGAATCCAGATCCGAATCGTCGGATTCCACCATGGCGCCGGCGCGCGCATGGATGTTGCGCTGGCCGCGCACCAGCCCGACGTCGAACAGGTACCAGCCGCCGCCGCGTATCTCCTCCAGCTCGCCTTCCTGGCGGACGCCGTCGACCGTCGTCACGTCGAACGATTCGCCGATATCGACCTCGTCCACCTGGATGCATTGTGCCACGGCGGCCGATGGCGGCGCCGTCGCCGGAGCCATCGCCCCGCCGGATGATGGCTGCGCGCGCGTCGCACGCGCAGCCATCCTGTCGGCCTCGTTCTCGAGCGTGAGATCGTCGTTCACCGGCAGGTTGCCGGCCCGCGCCGTCGGGCCGACCCGGCCCTGTTTCTGCTGGACGATATGCCAGGCCTCGTGCGGCAGGTGGCGCTCCTTGCCCGGGGCCAGATGGATATCCGAGCCCTGGGCATAGGCGTGCGCCTTCAGCTGCGCGGGGCGCGACGAGTTGCGATGCACGCGAACGTCGTCGAGCGATATGCCCGAGAGCGTCTCGATCCCGTGCTTGAGCCCGTCGGGCAGGCCGGTGCGGTTGGGGCCGGCGGTGCGTGCCACGCCGGCGGCATGCGAGCGGGCATAATCGGCGACCGTCTCGGACGCTATGGCCATCT
>NZ_JBFAUT010000157.1:0-1220 GCF_040679475.1 Actinoallomurus sp. NPDC052274 | reverse complement strand
GTCGCCAGCATGCTCACACCGTTCACGCGGACATAGCTGAACCGGGATTCCGGACGTACGCCATGGGCATCGGCCGGCCCGAGAATGCGCGTCGCCTGGCCGGTGACCGCGTCATATTCGAAGTCCGTAACGCCGCCGCGCGGGTCGATGTTCTGCACGGGCTTGTTGCAGGTCGCGACCGACATGCAACTCGCCGGATACACCGCAGTGTAGACGATATCCCCAGGCGTGCCGGGCGTCTTGGAGATATGGCGAGCCTCCAGGAGATTCCCTCTGCCGTCATAGCTATACGTCCAGCGGTCGCCATCCGGGTTCTGCCGGGAGATCATCCTGTTATAGGCATCGTATGAGAACGAAGTCTTGGCCCCACTCGAGTCGGTGACCGAGTATAGGGTTCCGGTAGACCAGCTGCCTATATAGACCTTATGATATCCATTGGCGCCAGTTACCGTCGTCGTTCTTACAACATTCCAGGGGTTACTACTGTAAGTTCCATTATCCAGAACATCGGAATAAGTGTATTCATACTTACTATTGCCAATGATTACCGACTTGGCTTTACCGGACAATGTATCCAGCACGTTGACGGTACTCGTGACGTAGTATGTTCCCCATTGGCAGACAACCACAGAGGGGCTCGACTGCCCCGGATGCACCACAGCCAGGTACATCATCTTATTCATGTCATCCAGGCTCGTCCTGTCACAGTAATTCTCGGGATGAGCTATGTAGAACCGATTGCGCCTTCCCAGCGAATCGGTAATATTGATGGTATCGTTATAGCCGCTTGAATCGACATCGATATTGACGTCATAGCCGAGGCCGGGCCTGGTTGGCGTGATGCCACACAAGTTGTTGCATGAATCCACGGTAGAATTCACCATGGTCACAACCTGATTTATACCGGGGCCCTCAAAGTTACTAATATTTGGTGGCACACCATTTTGATTTAACCAGTTGAATATGACCTTATAATTTGCAGAATTCTCGATCTTATCGTGACGATATTCGTAGCCGACCAGTTCTCCACACGTATTAACGCCATTTTTGCTGTGAAGTTGCATGGGGTTGCATAGTGGGATCTTGGTGTAGGTGTATTTCTTCTGGAACCCGTCCGGCCTGGTCACATCCGTCACGACACCGAGCATCTCGTGCCCCGTTGGGGAGGACGAGAACGCGTGCACGACCGTGCCGTCGCGCGCGGTGTAGGTATAGAAAGT
>NZ_JBFAUT010000156.1:0-1221 GCF_040679475.1 Actinoallomurus sp. NPDC052274 | reverse complement strand
GTCGACAACTACATCAAGTCCGCGAGCCGGGCCACGGACCTGGTCGGCTACGGCATCCGCTGCTCCTCCAGCACCGACGGCCTCCTGATCACGGGGAACAAGGTCCGCCGCAACGGCGGCGGAAACGAAGCCGCCTTCGGGCTGAGCATCACCAACACCTGCACCAACGTGCGCCGGTACGGCAACGACCTGGTGAATTCCGGCACGACCGGCAGCATCGACGACCAGTCCAGCAACCCTAACCTCTCGGCGATGGACAGCGACGGCTGGACCGACTACACACCGAGCTGGGGCGCGTCGACTACGAACCCGGCCATCGGGAACGGGACGATCACCGGCCGGTACAAGCGGATCGGTAAAACGGTCTTCTACAAGGTCGTTGTCACGATGGGGAGCACGACGACCTTCGGGTCCGGCCGCTGGTCGATCGGCCTGCCGTCCACCGCGGCGTCCGCCGACTGGCCGTGCAACGCGATCGCCGAGGACAACTCCGACTCCCAGCGTCGCTACGGCGGCACGGGTATCGCCGGCACGGTCAACGCCTTCGGCTTCGCTCTATCGGCGGCCGGCATCAGCAACGGCGGTGTCGGCAACGCCTCCGGGGCCAACGCCACATCACCGTTCACCTGGGCTGTCAGCGACGTCCTGCGTGTGTCCGGCTTCTACGAGGAAGCGTGACCGATGCCATGAGCGATGTCGGCAAGGACGGATACACCGCGGCGTTGGAACTCGCGCTCAGCGAGATGCGCCGCTCGATGGACGTCGGGCTCGCCCAGATCCAGGGCGACCTGCGGCTGCTGCTCCAGCGCGCGGACCAGACCGACCGGCGCGCCGAGCAACACGCCACCCGCCTGGACGCCCTCGAGGGCCGCGTCCGCGACATCGAACAGTCGGCAGTGGCCGAGACCGTCGTTGATGCGGTCGAGTCCAGGGTGCTGAAGCTCGAGCAGACCAGCGTGACCAAGACCGACCTGGACGACCGGACGAAACGGATCATCGCCATCCTCAGCGTGATCATCGCAGCGGCCGGTGTAGCGGTCGCCGTCGTGGCCGTGCTGGTCAGCCACCACTGAAAGGAGCCTCATGGCGACATCTGATGAGCGGTGGAGCGACACGAAGATCGAGGCGCGGCGGAACACTCTTCCTGCGGACGTCGCGCCGCTGCCCGGCATCGACCCGGATATCTCCCAGTCGATGGACCTGTTCGAGGCCGAGCACACC
>NZ_JBFAUT010000155.1:0-1224 GCF_040679475.1 Actinoallomurus sp. NPDC052274 | reverse complement strand
GGTGATTGCGGGTGTTCTCGTGGCCAGCCTGGTGGCTGGTGTGATCGTCACCCTGCTTTCGACCCCGCAGTTCCGGGCGACCTCGCGCATCGAGATCAGCCGCGAGCAGAAGAAGGTCACCAACGTTCAGGGCCTGGATTCCGAGGAGGAGGGCCGCGACCAGGAATTCTACCAGACCCAATATTCGCTGCTGCAGGCCCGCTCGCTGGCCGAGCGGGTGGAGCGCGAGCTCAAGCTCGGCACCAACAACGCGTTCTTCGCCAGCCATGGCGTCAATCCCGACAAGAACGCGCTGTTCAGCGAGGATACCAAGGTGCTCACGGCCAGCGAGCGGGCCCGCCGTTCGAAGATGGCGATCTCGCTTCTCCTCGATCACGTCGTGATTTCGCCGATCGCCCGATCGCGCCTGATCGACGTGAGCTATCGCAGCGCCTCGCCCGAGCTGGCGGCCGCGATCGCCAATGCCTGGGTGAACCAGTTCATCGCAGCCAACATGGATCGCCGCTTCGCTTCCACGGCCGACGCGCGCAAATATCTGGAGAACCGCCTCAACGATCTGCGCACCAAGCTGGAGCGTTCGGAGCGCGAAGTCGTGACCTATGCGAACGAGAAGGACATCGTCTCGCTCGGGCAGAACCAGAGCGGCGGCCGCACCACGGTCGAGCGCACGCTCGTCTCCCAGGATCTCGACGCGCTCAACTCCGCCCTGGCGGAAGCGACGAGCCAGCGGATCGCCGCGGAGAGCCGACTGCGCTCGAACAATGCGCGCGGTGCCGCCGACAATGCGCTGACGAATCCGGCGATCAACGGCCTGCGCCAGCGCCGCGCCGAGGTCGCCGCCGAATATTCGAAGGTGCTCGTCCAGTTCGAGCCGGAATATCCCGCCGCGAAGGCGCTGGCCAATCAGCTCCAGGTCCTCGACCAGAGCATCGCGCGCGAGGAGAGCCGCGTGCAGACCAACGTCTCGGCCAATTATGCCGAGGCCAAGGCGCGCGAGCTCGGCCTGCAGCAGCGCGTCGCCGAGCTGAAGGGGCGCCTGCAGAACCAGCAGAGCGACAGCATCCAGTATAATATCTACCAGCGCGAGGCGGACACCAACCGCCAGATCTATGAGGGCCTGCTCCAGCGCTACAAGGAGATCGGGGTCGCCGGCATCGGCACCAACAATGTGTCGGTGGTGGATGCGGCGCGCATTCCCGAATCGCCCGCCTCCCCACGCCTGTT
>NZ_JBFAUT010000154.1:0-1233 GCF_040679475.1 Actinoallomurus sp. NPDC052274 | reverse complement strand
AGCCAATAGTTGTTCGCGTCGATCGGCACGCCAGGCTTGGAGTTGGCGAGGTTGTTGGTGGTTTCCTGATTCTTGTTGGTCAGGACATTCTCGATGCCGTTACGAATAACCTCGAGTGGCAGCACCTTGTCCAGGTCGATGTTGATGTTCACGCTCAGCGGAAAGTCCCGGCCGCCGCCGCCTGCCCCAAGATCCGCCGGATCGCCCGGATAGGAGTTCCCGGTCTCCGGCCCGCCATATCCATGGCTGAATCCGAAGCCGGGCACTCCATAGCGGAATCCTCTGACTTCGATATCGGAGTCGCCGGCCAGGATCATCCCGTCGAGCGTTGCCCCGGTGGTGCCCCAGCCACCGGCCACCAGATCGATTTCATACGCGTTCAACATTCTCACGATGCAATCCTCACTATTCGAAGATGAAACGAACATTGTTCTTGTGAGGCGACCGGGCGCGTCATGGCGGGCGGATGGGGCAATTTCATTGCACTAGCGCGACGATTTCAGGAATCTGCGGTCAGCTTCGCCGCGTTGAGGCGATAGACTTGCATGTCGGCCGGCGAAGCGTTCGGTGTTGCTTCCATATGGTCGCCATCATGGCGGATTATCTCCAGCTTGTCGGTCTCCTTGCAGAAGCGATAGGCATAGTCGGGATCGACGAGGTCGTCCTTCTTTCCCACGATGAGCGTAACCTTGCGCACCAGCTGGCAGCCGGTCAGACCGGCATAATATTTCCGCGCTTCGGCGGCGGTATCCTGGCCCAGGTTCATTTGGTTGAACTTGTAGGCAAGCGGTGTCAGCGACCCTGGATAGTCGGAATAGGAACCCGCAGGCGCGTCGAGCACGACATTGTTGAACCGGTGCAGCAATTTGGGGCTCATGAAGCGATAAAAGGTGCCGCCGAAGCTGCGCAGATGCAGCGAAACGAAGTCCCGCGGCTTGTAGTGCGCGAAGACATAGTCCTCGAGCCTCTGGCTGTCGCGCGCGAGCGAGGCCGTGCCGCCCCGATAGAGATGGTCCTTCAGTGCGAAGGTGTAGCTCGATCCGCCATAATGGAAGATGTCGAGATTCGCCCCGGCGTCGAGGATCGCCAGCATGTCCGAAAAGGCATATTGCTCGAAATTGGCGTACAGGCCCGGCCCGCCATAGAGGAAGACGACGTTCTTGCGGTTCTCGGGGCGCGAATAGCGCTCGACGAACAGCTTGCCGCCATCCACCGCGATCACCTTGTGGGTGG
>NZ_JBFAUT010000153.1:0-1235 GCF_040679475.1 Actinoallomurus sp. NPDC052274 | reverse complement strand
GAATAGGTGCGTAGATCCTTCCGTGCTTCATCGGTGCGAGATTTCATGCTCCATTCGCCATTATTGACCGACTATAGAAAGCCTTTATTTTGAAGATCTGCAAAGGCTGCGTCTAAAATTTTCTTTGAACGCGCGTTGGAATTCTCGCTATTCTTGAGAATGACCATGTGGCTGCCGTTGTAGATGTATTCAAACACCCGCCTGTTGTTCTCCGTATCCATCATGATGAAACGGACCTCGTAGAAGCGCCACGCGCCGGAGGATTGGAAATTGGCGGGGAAGATGATCAACCGATAGCGCGCTCGGGCGGCGCGCTCGTCGGCCAAGTTGCGGTCGATCGTCCGCCCTACCGGTATCATCCTGGAATCGGCGCCGAACGACGTGTTGTTCGCAACGAACTCGCCCTCGTCCTGCTTGGCCTTGTTGTAGTGCAAAATCTTGCTGGAGACCTTCAAGGCGTCGAGGCGCGCGATCAAGGCGGCGTCAAACTGATCGAGCATCTTCGGAGTGAATTCGTTCTCGCGCACGTCGAGGAACGAATAGACGTAGAGCAAAGACCCCGGCAGCTTGACGGCCGGCTGGGTGGCATTCTCCACGGTCGACGGGAGCGGCGGGATCGGCGCATCCGCGTATAGCTCGCTCAGGCCTTTCTGCTGCGCGTAGAGGTTGGCTTCGCGATGTGCGGCCTTGTAGCCATCGGCAGCGATCTTGAGGAAGGCTTTCTGGTCCTGTTCGAGCAGCGGGCGGATCGTGCTCTGATAGGCGAAGACTTTGTTCAACAGCGCCGCGCCGCCGGGGGTGCGGGCGAAGGCGAGTTGCGCAGTGCGCAGGCGCTGCTCCTGTTCGGGCATCGCCCCGACCCGGCTGATGATCTGCAACATCGTGTCGCCGGGGCGCACCTCGACCCGGAAATCGCGCGCCTCCTGAACGGACGGGGCAAACATGCGAGCGAGCCGAGGGAGATCCGCCGGTGGAATCTGCGCGGCGAGGTCGCTGCGCACCTGATCCTGTCGCGCCTCCAGGACTTTCCACATTTCGGCATCGCACTGCGCAGATGATGCCTTGATCATGCGGTCGATGATACCGGGCAGCCTTTGTTCGACCTCGGGCAGCGCCGGATCGGCCATCAGGCTGGAGCGGAATGCGGTGTCGCACATTTCGCGACCGATTGCGAATTGCATCGCGCGCGGCACGAAGAAGTCGGCCATTACTTGCAGTTGCTCGGTGCGTGTGGG
>NZ_JBFAUT010000152.1:0-1235 GCF_040679475.1 Actinoallomurus sp. NPDC052274 | reverse complement strand
AATCGCCGCGCCCGCTTCCTGCTCGGCGGCGACCTGCCGAAGGATGCCGACACCGTGACGGTGGCGATCGAGACACGAACCCACCTCCCCATTGTCGACGCCGAGCTATGCGGAATCCCGGTCAAGGCATTGCTGGACACCGGCGCAAACGGCGACGTTCATCTGGTTCCCGAACAAGAGGGGCTATGGGAATGTGCCGCCCCGGTGCGCAGCAACATTCGCGGCATCGGTGCTGGCGGCCCGGTCATCAGCGAACTGGTAAGCGTGCCTGCGGTACGAATCGGGAAACGCCTGATGGGGCCGGCAACGGCATCGATCGACCCCGAAGGCGGGCCGCTTTCCAATCGTGGCATTCCCGCTTCGATCGGAACCGGATTGCTTCGACGATCCAACTTCGTGCTCGACGCAGGGAACAGCGCGCTGGCCTTCTACGGCTCCGACCGCACGGCCCGAGTCACCGATCGTCCGAGAATAGGCATCCAATACCGTCCCGACGGGAAGGGGCTGCTCATAACTCATATCATGAAGGCCTCGCCCGCTTCGCAGACGATCCTCAAACCCGGCGACCGGATCTGCTCGCTCAACGGCAGGACCATCGAAGCACTTGCGGGAAAATATGGCGATATCAGTCCCCCGGTCGGAAAGATCGCCAGGGTCGGCGTCTGCGCCGGTCCGACGGTTTCGATCCTGGCCAGCGACTATCTGGCCTTTCCGGGAGTCCCGGACATCGCCTTTCCAGCCGGAACTCCTGCGGTTCCCGAGCCGGCCGGTGTCGGCCGCGTCACCGAGGCCTTCGCCCGCTGCGTGAACCTGTCCGGCGAGGAGATGGCGGAGGCCTGCTCGATCGTGCTGAACGCGCCCAGGGTAGCGAATTTCTGGAAGGAAACCGCTCGCAAGCGGCAGGCGACGGCGTTTCCGAATGCCGCAACGCCGGGGATACCGTGACGCCGCCGCCGGCTGGACTATGCGCTTCACCAAGACCCGCCAGTTGCCCACCGGGATGCCGATCGCGTCCTCAGGCCAGAGCACGGCAGGATCATCCCAACGTCAATGGAGGAAGAGCCGGGAGAAAGTACGATTTGACCAAAGTCGCCTGAACATCATCCAAATTGTCATTCGTCAGAGAAGGATATTTCCATGCTTCGCGAACTTACTATGGACGAGATTGGATCCGTAGCCGGCGGCCGCATGCAGGACCGCAGCCCCATGCCGAAGCCCACGGGCCCGGACGTGAC
>NZ_JBFAUT010000151.1:0-1239 GCF_040679475.1 Actinoallomurus sp. NPDC052274 | reverse complement strand
CAAATCCACGGAAAATCCACTGGACCCGGAAAGGGGTCGTTTCTATTCCCCGCCGACCGTCCCGTTCCAGCAATGGGGTGGTGCGTATTTGCGTTATCTTACGCTTCTAAAAGGGGGAATCCATGAACAAGCTTTTCGCGGCTGCGGCTGCCACGCTCCTGCTCGCGCCCGTTTCGGCCTTTGCCCAGGACCGGGCCGAGCCGGCCCATGACTTTGCCGGCCCGCGCATCGAGGCCCGCCTCGGCTATGAGACGCCGACGATCAGCGACGGCAGCGGCGGCGTGTGGAAGATCGGCAGCGCCGTTTCCTATGGCGGCGAGATCGGCGTCGACATCCGCGCCGGCAACAAGGTCGTGGTCGGCCCCTATGCCAATTACGAGTTGTCGAGCGTTTCGCTGTGCGGCGGCGGCGTCTGCCTCGAAGAGACCGGCAATCTCAGCGTCGGCGGCCGGCTCGGCTTCGTCGTCGGCACCAAGTCGCTGCTCTATGTGAAGGCCGGCTATGCCAGCATCACGTTCAAGGGCAAGTCGGGCGGCATCTCCGAATCGGAGAGCAAGAGCGGCATTCAGGGCTCGGTCGGCGTCGAAGTCGGCCTCGGCAAGAAGACCTATGCCTTCCTCGATGCCAGCTATGCCGATTATGGCCGATTCTACAGCGTCAACCTGCAGCGCCGCCAGGTCGCGGGTGGCGTCGGCATCCGCTTCTGATCGGAAAGCCCGGAAACCGGGGGCATCCGGCGACGGATGCCCCTTTTTCCTGTTATTTCCAAAGAGTAGCCGGGAAATACCCGCATCGCCTTGCCGCGGATCAGCATGTCGGGCCGAGGCCTGTGCTATCACCGGAGCGGCAGGAGAAGAGCGATGACCCAGGTCGATGGAGAGGTTCGCTGGCCGGAGAAGCTGCCGCTTCTCGCGGACCGGCCCTGGCTCCAGATCGGCCTGACCCTGGCGATCACCGGGATCGCGCTGCTGATCCGCCTGGCGATCGGGAACATGCTGCCGCCCGGCCTGCCCTATGCCACTTTCCTGCCCGGCGTGATCGTCACTGCCTTTCTGTTCGGGGTGCGGCCCGGCTTGCTCGCGGCGGTGCTGGGCGGGATCCTTGGCTGGGTGTTCTTCATCAAGGACCCGCTCCACGACGCGCCGTTGCCGGGCGTCGCGCCGTCGATCTTCCTCTATCTTTCCGCCGGCACGCTGGTCCTGCTGCTGTTCCACTGGATGCAGACGGTGACGCATGGGC
>NZ_JBFAUT010000150.1:0-1245 GCF_040679475.1 Actinoallomurus sp. NPDC052274 | reverse complement strand
AAAGAATAATACCAAAGAAGTATATTAATTAAGTTTCTGTTATAATACTTAGGTCGTCTTACTTCCGGCGATAGATTCGGCGGAAGGAGGAGAAATCATGAGTTTAATATTTGTTTGTATAATAGCACCTATTATAGTAGAGTGCTGTGTTGCGATTTTCACGTTTTGGCTAAACAACCGCATTAAATAAGGCGACATAGCCTCACCACTAAAGAACCCCAACCTACTGGCATAGGTTGGGGTTCGGTGATACATGAGTTCAATATTTGTTATTTTTAGTATATCTTGCATGAAGAAATTTGTAAAATTAAATAGATATTCGAATGAACTAATTATGTAATCGTCGACAATGTTTCATACTAAATTTGTGACTTAGTCTTTTTATCATTCATCGCTTAAAATTATACTTCATATCATTAAAAGGCCAAAATCTTAAAATAACTTTTCCTACGATTTGTTTTTTAGATATTAACCCCACCTCAGAATATCTACTATCAATACTGTTTGTCCTATTGTCTCCGAGAACTAAATACTTATCTTTAGGTATTATCATTTTATTTTTAGATCCCTTTATATTTGATACATTAAAATCTTCTGTTAAATTTTCACTGGAGTTATTCATTTTTTTATTATAGTCAAGGTAAGGTTCTTTGATATAATTTTTATTGATATATAACTTGTCATTTTTATATTCAATTTGATCTCCTGGTTTACCAATCAATCGTTTTATAAAGTCATTATTGCTATTTTGATGAAATACAATAACATCTCCAGACTTTAAGTGATTTAATGATTTGGATATTTTGCTGACTACTACTTTATCTTTATTGTTAAACGTTGGATACATTGATAATCCTGATACAGTATAAGGTTTAAATAAAAAATTATTTACTAAAAATAATAGTAATATAGCTACTATTATGGCTATTAACCATTCCTTAAATTCTTTTTTCATTACATAATTTCCTTTTTAGATTTTATAAATTTTATCCTATTTTAGGATATCACTTATATTTTTAATATCCTACCAAAAGTAGTTCATTATTTATGATGTCTTTTCTTTTTTAGTGATAAGACAAATCCCATTATTAAAGGAAATAAAAGCAAAATATAGATGTAGCTCATTTAAGTTATTATTCTTCCCATTTTTCTTCTAATTGACGTTGAAATGCCTCTCGATCTTGTTTTAATTTTGCATCTTCGTCATGTGACTCTTGAGATTGTTTATATATCTTGTCGTCTAAC
>NZ_JBFAUT010000149.1:0-1259 GCF_040679475.1 Actinoallomurus sp. NPDC052274 | reverse complement strand
GCCCGATGCCGGCGACCAGCCGATCAGCGGCAGCAATGCCTCGGGCACCGCGTCGCCGCGCCGGTCGGCATGGCGGATCGACGATCCCTCGGCGTTGCGGTCAACGGGAAACACCGCCGCCACGGGCAGGGACAGGAAATCGCTGCCGGCCGGATGGCTGGGCGCGACGAACACGCAGGCCCGCCGCCGTCCGCCTTCCTTGAACCAGCCCCGCCCCACCGACAGGAACTTGCGGTTGCGCAACTGCTCGGCGCGCCGGGAGCGGATCTTGCGCCACACCTCGAACGGGCCCAGCTCGCGCAGATAGTTGAACACCATCCGCCAGCTGCCCGGGCGCTCGAAATAGAGTCCCCTTACCGGCTGGAGCACCGCCCAGTGCGTGACCTGGACGCCGATCTCGCCATCACCGACATGATAGGGCAGGAAACCGTCGATCCACGCTCCCTCGGACCAGATCCGCATCACCGGTGACCCAGCTTGCGCAGGGTTCGGCGGCGGAAGCGCAGGAAGATCCACACCACCAGCGGATAGGCGACGATCGGGAGCGCAAAGAAATAGGAATAGAAGAAGCTCAGCGTGACGCTGACGAAGATGGGCGGATAGACCATGATCCCGAACAGGCTGCCCCGCTTCGCCGACTGATAGGCGAACGAGATCACCACCGTGATCAGCGCGAAGATCGCCAGCGCGAACCAGGGGCCGAAATCCGCCACCAGCGGCGAATAGAAAGTGGTGGCATTGAACGCTTCGTTCAGCAGCTCGATCGGATATTCGGTCTGTCCGAACAGCATGTTGCGCAGGAAGGTCGGGATCAGCGGCTGCAGCGTGTAATAGGGCACCATCGGCGGCTCGATATTCTGGCTGACCGCAAAGGCGAGGTTGTTGAAAGGCGAAGTGATGTAGATGAACGACCAGACGAAATGGCTCAGGAACGTGCCATTGTCCTGGAAGGCGCCGCCCAGGACCTCGCCGAAATTGCCCTGATAGCCCTCGGTACGATTGTTGCCGACCCATTCGAACGAGAGCAGCGCGACCCAGACGGCCCCGCCCCATTTCGCGATCTGCATCGGATAGACCGGGCGCAGCAGCACGATCACCGCGGCCCCGTGCAGCACCGCCGAGGTCACCGATCCGCGCGAAATCTCCGCGATCGACGAGAAGAAGGTGACGGCGAGGATGATATAGTCCTGCCGTTTGGCGCGCTTCTGGAGGTGCAGCATCACGCAGGAGGCGATGCAGAAGCAGCGCAGCATGTTCAC
>NZ_JBFAUT010000148.1:0-1271 GCF_040679475.1 Actinoallomurus sp. NPDC052274 | reverse complement strand
CAGGCGGATCCCGCCATCCGCGGTGAGCGTGGCCGTGCCGCCCACCGTCAGGATGGTGCCGACATTCTGGCGGATCGCGCCGCTATCCGAGAGCAGCGTGAGGTTGCCGCCCACCGTCATGTTGGTCAGCGCGATATCGCCACTGTTGCGGAAGCGCAGATTGCCGCTGGTGGTGCCGAGCCCGCCCAGCGCGGTGGCGTTGTTGGCCCGGAACAGGTCGAGCCCGGTGCTGGCATAGGCCGAAAGGCTGGCCGTGAGGATCGCGCCGCCGGCCTGGCTGATCGCGCCGTCGGTGGAGCTGAGCGTTACCGAACTGCCCGAGATGGTACCGAGCAGCGTAAGATCGTCGCGCACCGTGAAGCTGGCCGCATTGCCCGCGGTCAGATCGCCGAGCTGCCCGACCTGGTTCACCCGGGTCAACAGGATCTGGTTGCCCGCGCTCGCGTCCAGCCGGGCCGCGGTGATGATGCCGGCATTCTGGTTGATCGAGCCCAGGGTGGCGTTCAACGAGACGGCATTGCCGCCGCCGGCCGTGATGTCACCGCCCAGCGCGAAGCCGCTGTTGCTGGAATAGGAGATGCCGCCATTCTGGGTCGCCAGGCCATAGATCGTCCCGACGCTGTTGTTGGCGTTCATGGTGATCGCGCCGGCGGCGGTCACGTCGAGCCCGCCCGCGGTGATCGCGCCGCTGAGCTGGGATAGCGTGCCGGCCGTGCCAAGCGACAGGCGGCCGGTGCCGAGGTTGATCGTGCCGTTGACGGTGAGATTCGAACTGGAGCGGAAGGATGCATCGCCGCCCGCGGTGACGTTGCCGAGCGTGCCGATCCGGCCGCGCAGGTCGATGGTGCCGGAAGCGTTCGCCGTCAGCGTACCGACGTCGATCCCATCGGCGCCTACGCTGAGATTGCCGCCGGCGACGGTCAGCGAGGTGGCGCCGCCCGAGACATAGGCGAGATTGGTGTTTCCGCTGGAAACGGCGGTGACGTTGCCCGCCCCGCTCCAGGTGATCAGGCCGGCTCCCGTGAGCTGGTTGGTGGCGCTGGTCAGCGAGATATTGTCGGCGCGCAGCTCGAAGAAATTGCCGCCGGGATTGCCCGAATCGACATGGCCGGCGCTCTGCGTGATGTTGCCGGCATCGGCCCAGAGCTCGAAATAGGGCGAGTAGATCGTGCCGGTCAGCACGACATTGCCCTCGGTGTAGATCTGCGCGGCGGTGTTGACGTTGCCGACGCCGGCGATGTGGTTCCAGTTCCCGCCGCCGACGCCGCGCA
>NZ_JBFAUT010000147.1:0-1285 GCF_040679475.1 Actinoallomurus sp. NPDC052274 | reverse complement strand
TGTACCGCGCCACGCCCAGCAGGCGCGGCAGCAGCTTTCGCTTCAGATAATTGCCGTGGATCAGGCCCCACAGTCCGGGAACGAGCGCGGCAAGCGCCAGCGCGCCGTAGCGCAGGTCGGTCGCCGCATTGCCCGCCAGCAGGCGGAACGAGGCGAGCCGCTGGCCCAGCGACATGCGATAGCGCGCTTCGTAATAGTCCCCGCGCGCATAGGCTTCGCGGAACGCCGCCGGGTGGCGATCGGCAATGCCCGGATTCTCCCGCTGCACCTGGTCCAGCGTATAGCGCCGCTCTTCGTGCAGCCGCCCGATCGCCCGGTCGGTGAGCGAGCCCGGCGAGATGCGCCATACGCCCAGCACCTGCGGCACCGCGCAGGCAGTGCCGTGCGCCAGCAGGCGGATGAAGAGGTTATACTCCTCCGACGCGGTCACGCTCGGATCGAAGCCCAGCCCGTGCCGATCGAGCGTCTCGCGGCGCAGCAGCGGCGTGACCATGTTGATGTCGAACTGCAGCAGCTGCCGCTCGAACATGTCGCCGCTGGGGTAACGGGGCACGACCTCGCGGATCGGCCGAAGATCCGGCGTCACTTCGGAAACGCCGGCATAGCAGAGCACATGTTCGGTGCCCGACAGCGCCGCGAGCTGCGTCGAGAGCTTGTTCGGCAGCCACAGATCGTCGGTATCGAGGAAGCCGACCCAGGTTCCCCGCGCCTGCTGCATCGCGAGCTTGCGCGCGGCGCCGAGCGGCACATTCTCCTCCGCGCGGAAATAGCGCAGCCGGCTGTCATATTGCTGCGCGATCGCCCCGCTCGCATCGGTCGAGGCATTGTCCCAGAAGATAATCTCCCAGTCCTGGAAATCCTGGGCGTAGATGGAATCGATCGCTTCCTTCAGATAGCGCTCGCCATTGTAGCAATTCATGACGATCGAGACTTCAGGCATCCGGCGTACCCCGCAAAAAGCCCAGAACTTCCTCGATCACCCGATCCTGCTCCGCCTCGGCCAGCTCCACGTGCAGCGGCAGGGAGATCAGCTCGGCATAGGCGGCTTCGGCCACCGGTCGCGCCTCGCCATCGGCGAAGCGTGTCAGCAGGTGGTTCGGCTTGTAGTGGATCCCGCACTCGATCCCGTGCGCGCGCAGATGATCGGCCAGCGCGTCGCGATTGCCGGCGTTCACGCGCACCACGAAGATATGCGGCACGATCGCCTCGAAATCGAAATCGAGCAGCCGCACCGAGTTCGAGCCGGCAAAGGCCTGGCGATAGCGCCGGGCAAGCGCGCGGCGGC
>NZ_JBFAUT010000146.1:0-1295 GCF_040679475.1 Actinoallomurus sp. NPDC052274 | reverse complement strand
ATCGGAAAATCGCAGATTCGGGTTTGTGGCTCGGGACATGTCGCGCATCCTTGGCAATCGTGGGTGCCCTATCCTGCCGCAAGGCAGGCCGGCTGGAAACCATCCATCCTCGGGCGTTCGTTCGTGTCGCAATCAATCGTCCGCCCGCGGCACCTATCGGATTGCCGGTGCCAGTTTCTCGCTGGACCTGTTCTCCGGCAGATAGCCCCGAACATCGACGGCATGAGCCCGCCCTTCACGTTACCGAGGGGGGCGCAGCCGCTCAGCGCGCCGACGGACCTAGGCGACGGCGTACAAACGCCAAGCGCGGACAGGCCGTTGCGGCGACGGCAATCCTGACAAAGGCGGTCATCGCGTCGATCCCTTCACGCGCATATATCTCGCCGTGTCGCAAACTATGGCGGCGGCGCAGACCTGGAACTCGATCGTGTCGGCGTTCACCAGGCGCGCGCGCGCCGGAAAGGCCTGACGATCGGAGATGTATTCGCCTTTCCAGCCACCGTTCGCGGGCCGCAGGTTCCGCACAACGACCCGGCCGAGCGAGGAGACATCGCCAGGCGCAAGACGCTCTTCGATCACGGTGGCGCAGAGGCTTTCACCTGCAGAACAGGTCGCGATGCGGGCAACCGCCGAGCCGTCATGCGCGCGCCAGTCCCCCAGCAGCGGGGACGCCGCCTGCGCTTGGGCCTGCGCCGCGCCGGCCGTCGCCATACAGGCTGCGACAATACAGGTCGGAATCATACAAGCCGCAACAATCACAAGAGCGCCCAGGGGCTGGCTCGCCTTTATCGGATAGGTCATCTCGTCTCTCTTCCCCAGCAACGAAAGCGCTGCCAGGAACATCATCGCCCCGCCTCGTGGAGCGGATATGGAGATTTGAAGAAGAGTCCGTAGAAGCACCGTCACTTGAGCCTGATGCCAGGGCGAAGATTTACACGCGCCGCCAGCGAAGCGATGGTGCCCTGGGGCAGCCGAGAGGCCGCGCTGCACGGTCGCGAGGCCGATCCCCGCCAATTCCGCAAGACCCTCCTGCGTCGTCGCCCGGGATGCGCGGATCGCCGTGGTCCTCTGCCCGAGGGTCCGTTAGTCTCCGCGGCATCTTTCGAGATCGCGATAGCTTGACTGGAGCGACCGCTATGAGCGGCGCATAGCCGCCGTGCCCGCATTGCCATCGGAATGGCAGCTGACCGCCATTTCTCACCATTTGGTCGTTCCGCCAGGCGAGGTGCTCGATCGAGCGCTACGGGCCCGTTTCCCCCGGCCCCGCCTCGCCCCCGCCCGGCGCGATCGGCAGC
>NZ_JBFAUT010000145.1:0-1302 GCF_040679475.1 Actinoallomurus sp. NPDC052274 | reverse complement strand
CTTGCCTTCTAGCGATCGTTGCAACACCTCGACCCGGCAGGGGACGTGGTGGGTTTCGAGATCAGGGATCGGTCGGTCGTTCGAGGGCGTAGGCCGCTGGAGCGGGAGAGAGCGGAATACTTCCGGCTCATGGATCAGGGCTACAGCAGCCGTGAGGCGTGCCGGATCGTTGGGATCAACATCCGTACCGGCAAGCGGTGGCGGAACGGGCGTAAACCCACCACTGGAGAGAAGGGGGCGCCACCCGTCCGGGTGGCGCTCCCGCCTTCGGTGTCGTCGCGGTTCCTCAGCCAGACCGAACGGATTCACATCGCCGACCGGCTGCGAGAAGGCGCATCACTGCGGACCATCGCGGCCGAGCTCGGGCGCAGCCCGTCCACGATCAGCCGCGAGGTCTGCCGCAATCGGCACGCCGAGAGCGGCGCCTACCGGCCGCACGCCGCCCAGGCCCGCGCGGATGCGCGCCGGCCCCGGCCCAAACAGAGCAGACTCGCCACCAACGACGAGCTGCGAGGTGTCGTCCAGGACTGGCTGGTGATGAACTGGAGTCCGGAGCAGATCGCCGCCATGCTGCGCGAACGCTTCCCGGACCGGCCGGAGATGCACGTGTGCCACGAGACCATCTACCAGGCCCTGTACGTCCAGGGCCGCGGCCAGCTACGCCGTGAGCTCATCAAGGCGCTGCGGACCGGCCGCACCTACCGCAAGCCGCGCCGCCAGGCCCAGACGCGCCAGCCGCGCTACTCCGCGCCGATGGTGATGATCAGCGAGCGTCCCGCCGAAGCCGCCGACCGCGCCGTGCCCGGCCACTGGGAAGGTGACCTGATCATCGGCAAGAACCAGGCCTCACAGATCGGCACGCTCGTCGAGCGCGCCACCCGCTATGTCCTGCTCGTTCACCTGCCCACCGACCGCACGGCCGAGACCGTCCGCGACGCCCTGGCCGACACGATGCAGAACCTGCCACAGGAGCTGAAACGCTCCTTGACCTGGGACCAAGGCTCGGAGATGGGCCTGCATCACGAGTTCGCCATGACCGCCGACATACCCGTCTACTTCTGCGACCCGCACTCACCCTGGCAGCGCGGCTCCAACGAGAACACCAACGGCCTGCTCCGCCAGTACTTCCCCAAAGGCACCGACCTATCGGTCCACACCCGCCAGGACCTGGACGCCGTCGCCGCCGAACTCAACGCAAGACCACGAAAAACGCTCGGCTGGGAAACCCCAGCCGAGCGTCTCGCTAAGCTCCTGGCAACAGCCAGTTGATCACCGGTGTTGCAACGACCCCTTGAATCCGCC
>NZ_JBFAUT010000144.1:0-1323 GCF_040679475.1 Actinoallomurus sp. NPDC052274 | reverse complement strand
AGTGAAGCGTCCCGGGTCTGTTGGAGGCTCGATTCCCTGAGAGGATCGAGTCATGGCACGTCCGTCCCCCTATCCCCCTGAGCTGCGCAACCGCGCCGTCCGTATGGTCGCCGAGGTCCGCCCGGACTACCCCAGTGAGTGGTCGGCGATGAAGGCCGTGGCGGCCAAGCTGGGCGTCACCTCTGCCGAGACAGTGCGCAGTTGGGTGCGTCGGGCCGAGGTCGACGCCGGTGCCCGGCCCGGGACCACGACGGAGGAGTCGGCGGAGCTGAAGCGGCTGCGCCGGGAGAACGCCGAGCTTCGCCGGGCGAATGAGATTTTGAAGGCGGCAGCGGGTTTCTTCGCGGCCGAGCTCGACCGGCCATCCAGGTATTGATCGCGTTCATCGACGCGTTCAAGAAGGTGTTCGGGGTCGAGCCGATCTGCCGTGTGCTGTCCGAACACGGCACCAAGATCGCACCGTCCACCTACTACGCCGCCCGCTCCCGCCCGGCCTCGGCCCGCGCGATCCGCGACGAGCGGCTCAAGACCGAGATCACCCGGGTCTTCGAGGACAACTACCGGGTCTATGGTGCCCGCAAGATCTGGCGGCAGCTGTGCCGTGAGGGCCACATCGTGGCACGCTGCACGGTGGAACGGCTGATGCGCGAGCTCGGTCTGGCCGGCGCCCGCCGCGGGAAGAAGATCCGCACCACCATGCCGGGCGAGGGGCACGGCCGGGCAGCCGACCTGCTCAAGCGGGACTTCACCGCGGCCGCACCCAACCGTCGCTGGGTGGCCGACTTCACCCACGTGGCCACCTGGGCCGGAGTCGTCTACGTCGCGTTCGTCGTGGACATCTTCTCCCGGGCCATCGTGGGCTGGGCCGCCGCGACCAGCAAGCGCACCCGCCTGGTGCTGGACGCCCTGGACATGGCGCTGTGGCGACGCGACCGGGCCGGACATCCAGTCGGCCCGGGCCTGGTGCACCACAGCGACGCGGGATCTCAATACACATCGTTCCGCTTCACCACGCACCTCATCGAGGCCGGGATCGACGCATCCATCGGCACGGTCGGCGACGCGCTCGACAACGCCCTGATGGAGTCGGCGATCGGCTTGTACAAGACAGAGCTGGTCAAGCCGCGCGGATCATGGAAGAACCTGACCGGCGTCGAGCTGGCCACCGCCGAATACGTCGACTGGTACAACACCACCCGGCTACACGGTGAGATCGGCCACGTTCCACCCGACGAATACGAGGCCAACCACTACAAGAAATCGACAAGACCGCAGGTCACAGCCACAACCTAGAGCCTCCACGAAACCCGGGGCGGTTCAGTA
>NZ_JBFAUT010000143.1:0-1325 GCF_040679475.1 Actinoallomurus sp. NPDC052274 | reverse complement strand
TGCTTCCCCGGTGTTTCCGGGAAGGCAGCCGTCGCCGAGCGCCGGGCTAGTTTTCGTAGATTACCACGCCGCGAAAGTTGACTGTGGCACCAGCGGCGAACGCCGCGTTGTCGGCCTTTCGCGCATATAGCTTGCCATCGGTGAACGCGGCGAGGACGCCGGGAGCGTACGCCGGGCCGCTGCCGCTGTCTTCCATCACGAACCCGAAGCACACGGCCGACTGGGCCGGAGTGAGCCCGGGCGGCAGCGTCGCCACCACCGCCGTCGGCGGAGCCGTCGATGCCAGGACCACGGTGAAATCGAGCTGGAGCATCGTCTTGGCACCCTCCAATCGGTAGTCGGCGATCGCGACGGTGGAGGATGCGATGCCCGCCGGGCCTGCGCCGGGGACGCTGAACGTCGGCGTCCAGGACCTGAAGCCGGCGGAGCCGCTCGATGCGCATTTGTTGTCCGGGTCATGCACGACGCTGTCGAACAGCATGCCGCGGATCACCTGCCATTCGTTGATCTCGCCAAAGGCTCCGTTCTCGATTGAGATCGCGCCGTTCACGGCCGAGTAGATCGTCGGGTTGGTGATGACGAAGCCCTGCACGGCCGGGCCGTTCATGTGCACCGCCTTGGCGGAGTTGGTGTCGGTCGAGAAGCGGGGGTTGCGCAGCGTGGCATGGATGACCGCGCCGGCGCGGGGCGTGCCGTCGCCCGCCACGAACTGGTAGCGATCCGGATGCGAGAAATAGTTCTTCTCCCACCAGCAGCTGTCGAAGACGATCTGGTCCAGATTGCCCTGGTCGCGAGGCGCGAGCAGCGTGCCTTCCAGGGCGGAGCTTTCGAAATCGCAATTGGTGAACAGGATGTTCCACCCGTCGACCAGCTTGGCGCCATGGGTGCACGCATCGGCGAACACGCATGAATCGAAATGAAGCGTCGTCGGAAACAGGTCCACGACCTGCTCGACATGCAGGTTCAGCGTATTGCATTGCGCGGTCAGCTTGCGAATGGTCGATTTGAGCAGGTCGCCGACCCGCACGCCGACCGCATCGGTTCCCTTGAAGTTCAAGACCCGGACGCCGTCCGCCTGCACCGCGCTGGAGGCCTGCCCCAGGAACAGGCCGATAGCGCCTGAGGTAAGCGATCCGTCGATCTGGAACGATGCCAGCTTTGCGGGATAGTGCTCACCCCCGGCGATCGATAGCCCGATGGCGACGCCGGCCCTGGGCTTGAGGATCGCGCAATATTCGCTCTCGCCGATGATCTGCGCGCAGACCGGTGGATCGAGCTGATCGTGGAGATAGCACCCCTTGGGGATGTAGATGCTCCGCCCGACC
>NZ_JBFAUT010000142.1:0-1360 GCF_040679475.1 Actinoallomurus sp. NPDC052274 | reverse complement strand
GACTCGTCTTTCACCCCAGCGAGCGGACCAGCCTCTACGGCACCTATATCGAAGGCCTGGAAAGCGCGGGCACCGCGCCTGATGGCACCACCAATGCCGGCGAACTCCTGCCGCCATTGGTCAGCCGGCAATATGAACTGGGTGCCCGTGCCGAAGTCGGCGGTGCGCTGGCGTCGATCGCCTATTTCAACATCGATCGCGCATTGACCTACACGAACGCGGCCAGGACCTTTGTGGCCGACGGCAGGGCGCGGCACCGCGGCGTCGAAGCGTCGTTGCAGGGGCGGCTCGGCTCGACGATATCGGTGTCCTTGTCCGGACAGTATCTGGATGCCGTTCAGCGACGTACCGCCTCCACGTTCCAGAACGGAAAGCCGATCGTCAACGCGCCGCGTTGGGCGGGATCGGCGTTCGTCGAATATCGGCCGGCTTTTCTGGAAGACGCATTCGGCGTGAATGCCGGCATCTACTATACCGGCAAGCGTAGCGCCGACGTGCAGGAGCGCGTGAGCCTGCCGGCCTATGCGCTGGTTTCGCTGGGCATGAACTATCGCGTCGCGCTTCCGGGCGGCGCGAGCATGGTATTGCGTGCCAATGCCGACAATGTCTTCAACAAGCGCTATTGGCCGACCGCCGGCGACGGCGTGCTCTATCGCGGCGTGCCAAGGACCATCCGGTTCCAGGCGATGACGTCCTTCTAGGCATCGCCTGTCGTGCCACTGCCCGGAACGGTATCGTCGATCCTGTTGGCGTAGCGTTCCGGGTGCATTTTCCTTCCGATCGCGAGACATCGCAGCTTTCGGCGCGCGGGGCAGGGCCAGGAGTGTCCGCCAGCCCGGCCGCCGGTGTCGTCGATCAAAGCTGCCAAGTGTTCGGTCAGAAGGACCTCTTCGTCGTGGGTGGCTCAGTTGTTCCCCACCCGATCGGCTTGAATCCGTCAGGGACGATTTCCGCCATCGCCGGACGAACCGCAGAGAAGTTGTTCATCCGGCACCGCATGGAAATGGACGGAAGCGCGCTTCTGCCGCCCTCATCCCCGATGCCTGAGCGCATTCAGCAGCAGACTGAACGCCGGCGAAGGCTGCCGTCTGCTTGGATAGTACAGATAGTAGCCATCAAACGGCTCGCACCAGTCCTCCAGGACGCGGACGAGCCGCCCCTGTGCGACGTGACTGTTCACATGGTCTTCGAGAAGGAATGCAATCCCGTGGCCGGCAAGCGCAGCGGTCATGATGAGGTCAACGTCGTTGAACACAAATTGTCCCTCGACCTTGACCCTGAGTTCCTTGCCATCCCGCTCGAACTCCCACACGTAGATGGCCTGAGATCCGGGCAGCCGCAGGTTGATGCAGCTGTGGGC
>NZ_JBFAUT010000141.1:0-1378 GCF_040679475.1 Actinoallomurus sp. NPDC052274 | reverse complement strand
GAGAGGCCTTGTTGAACTGTAGGATTCTGTATGTTCTCTAAATGTTCCTTTGGCGGATCGTGTCGGGACAGGAGAAACATATGGCGTATGTCACAGTAGAGGAATTGGTCGCATCGAATGGTGCTGCTCAAATCGGTTTTGAACAGCATGGCTTGTCTGCCGTCCCGACCCAGGTGCAGCAGGAGTTGCGCTTCACTATCCGGCCCGAGCAGTTTGGCGCGCAGGGTGACGGGTTCACCGACGATGCATCCGCGATCAACGCGGCCATTGCGGCGGCGAATGCGGCCGGCGGCGGCGTGGTGGCGCTCGATGCACGGAATTACGCGATAGGGTCCCCGATCCTTCTCCAATCGAAGGTGGCTCTGATCGGGAAGGGCATGCGCAAGACGACGATAACCCAGATTGGAACCGTTGCTGCTTGGGACGATATGGCCGGGGCCGGCGGAATCGTCACAACGCTGAGCGGCGGCGAATATGAAAATGTGCGCATTGCCGGAATGACGGTGCAGGGCATCTATTCCACGCCGATCGCGGATGGCGCGAGCCACTATGCGAAGAACGGCATTTCCTTGATAAACATCTGGAACTCTTCGGTAGAGGATTGTCTGGTTTCCGATACCGCCACGGGAATCGTCATGGCCGGCACGGTGGCCGGTATTGCGGACTACAACAATCTCATCGCGCGCTGCGTTACCTATAACGCGCGGTCGTGGAACGCGGCGGGGAATTCGGGCGCTCCGCGCGGTATTACGATGGCAACCGATCGTTCGACGGTTCGAGACACGATCTCTGACAATTGTTTCACCAGCTATTACGTCGCGACCGACTATGGCACCTATGAGAATTGCCGTGCTTCACGCTGGAGCGATGACGGTTTCTACGTAAACGCCAATTATTGCGAATTCACGGATTGCTTCGCGATCGGTGCCGCTAGCCGCGCCGAATCCTCGGGCAGCGGTTTTGCGGTGAATCCGAGCACGGGCCACCGATTCAAGGGCTGCGTGGCGATCCATTGCTCGAATGCCGGCATGCGCTTTCGTCACGCTGGCGTGGCAGCGCCCAGCGGAAACCAAGTGATCGGCTGCCTGTTCAAGGACTGCGGCTATGGTTTTCTCGACGATCTGACGAGCGTGCAGCCCTATCCCCAGGCCGTTTCTCGCAACAACAGCTTCATCGGGAACATGGCGGATGGCTGCCAGTTGAATGGGTTCATGTTCGTGCGGCAGCAGGCCGGCGTGATCAGCGGCAATATCGCGATAGCCAACAATCAAGCTGGGGTGACGATTTCCAATCGGGGCGGGATAGCGCTCGCGGAATATTGCCGGGATAATGTGGTTCAGGGTAATATCTGCGACGATATTCAGGGGACGAAGACTCA
>NZ_JBFAUT010000140.1:0-1421 GCF_040679475.1 Actinoallomurus sp. NPDC052274 | reverse complement strand
ATGCAAGATTACAACGGCCCTGTCCCGAAGAAGCGATGGACAACCTTTCCGCGCTCTTTGCTGGACGGATCATCTGACACACCGCTTACGGCGATGATGATTTCCCCACGCTCTTCGCATCCGGAGACAGCAAGACCGACACCATGGGCCATTGACAGGAAGTGCTTCAAATTCCCTTGCCGGGACGTGAGCTCCACTTCCTTGCCGTTCACTCGAGAGTATAATAACTTCGAAACAAAACCATCATTCTCTACAGAAATATCATAATTATTTTGCGAGCACCTTGCCCTGAGTATCAATTCGAATTTTGGACTTCTTGGGCCAGGTATCGCTATGTCCTGGGTTTGCGCGATTGGATTTGCGAGCAGAAGCAGCATTTCGATCATGAGCCGGCTCCCTTTATCCGCACGGCCTGTCCGCCGCCAAATTCGACCTCATGCCGGGATTCGGATCGTTTCTTGGATTCAGATGCCCGTCCTTCAGATTAAATTCCCTTAGAACGCCGTCCGGCCCAAGAATATAATGTGTGAACTGGTCTGCTGACGAAACAAGCCGCACACCTCTTCCGATAAGCTTATCGAAATTACCATAATCCCCCGACCCGTTATCATAGGACGGGTATCTATTCTTCATATCTTCGGATCTATTATAATCCACATCGGGGTGATTATGAATGGCAGCCACGATTACAGCCCCTCCCTCCGATGTATATTTATAGGCAAGCTGCGGAGAGAACCCGGTTTGACCCGCAGCGATTGCGCGGGCCTTGGCCTCCGCAACCGTCTCACCCCGCGCCAAGGCCGTCACGCCATAGCTGCCATCCTGGTAGCGGACGATCAGCGCACCATATTCCCGCGCATTCCAATCGGGTTGCTGCTTGATCAAACCCTCCACGCCCCTCGCAATCTCATCCTCCTTCGCGTCTTGCTCGCAGGGCGAGTCCTGAGGGACGGGCGGCACCACCCCGGCACCACCACCTGGCGAGCCCCCATTCGAGGCGGACGGGATCCATCTCCAGCCACCCTGGCCACCGGGGGCATAGGCACCGTCCTCGCCCGTGAAATAGCTCGCGGGAGCCACCCAATACCAGAAGCCGCCGCCCGCGCCACCGAAGCCGCCGCCGCCGCCGCCAGTGCTACCGAACCCGCCTCCTTCATAGATGGCCCCTGCCCTGTTGATCTGCGCGTCGTCGGTCGACCCGAAACCACCCGCGACAAGGTCCAACTCATGAGAACTGAGAACGCGCATTCTGGAACTCCCAATCGGTTTGAGACGTGTTGCGACCCGAGTTTCTGCCTTGGATTTCGTGGGACAGGCGAAGCGCATCGACGAAGAACGCCGCCAGCGGCTCCCATTCGCCGCCATAGAGCGCGCGCCTGGATCCAGGTCAAGTGGTACTACAAGCTGACCCTGCAGAGCGC
>NZ_JBFAUT010000139.1:0-1523 GCF_040679475.1 Actinoallomurus sp. NPDC052274 | reverse complement strand
AGAATATTAGGCAATATATTGCCTGTGTTGGAATTGTGCAGAACTTTTTTGCACGGGCTACGCGAAACCCGCTGGCTGCTTCAGCGCTGAATTTCCCTAGCGACCAAGGCGATTCTCTTTCCCGTCAGCTGAACATGAGTTCAAGCGACGGCGGCTCTTATCCCGGTCGGTGCTGTTCTGGTGGCCCCGCCATCAGAACAGCTCCCCCTGCCGCGCGCGATCCGCATAGACCCGCCACGCGGGCTTGCCCGCTTCCTCATCGAGCCACGCGATGACCTGCGCCACCACATCGCCGCCATGGGCCTCGATGGTGCCGGGCGTATGGAAATGCGAGCGGTAGCCGGTCGCGGTGATCGGCAAGGGTGCCCGCTCGGGGTTCAGGCTGCGGATGGCCAGATGGGCGGTCATGCCCCATTTGAGGGGATCGTAGACGGCCTCGATCTCGATACCGCGCCATTTGAAGCGATGGGTCTGGATGTCCATCTCAGCAGCCCTCGAACACATGGACCTCGCCATATGCGAGCCGGATCGTGAAGAAGTCGCCGCTCAGCTCGGCATCGCGGGCCATGGCCTCGTAGTCGATATAGAAGCGCAGGCTTTCGGGGATCGGGGTCGTCTCCTCGATCAGTTTCTGCATATAGGCGGCAAGGCTGGCGTGGCAGCCGTGATAGCGGTCGGCGATGGCCTCCCGCGCCTCGTCCAGATCGCCTCCGAAGTGATCCAGCAGGGCCGCGCCCAGATCGCCATGCCCGGCGATGAAGGCGGCCAGCGTCGCGACCTCGCTTATACCTGCGTATTCCGCGATCCGCACCGGCCCGAAGCCCTCGTAATCGTGAATGGTATGTTCCTCCGCCCCCGGAATGGGCGAGGCCGCCAGCATGGCGCGGATCGCGTCCCAGATCGCCCATGGTTCCTGATCGGCATCGATCCACGCGCCGTGGAGGATGCCGTTATTGTAGGCGGCGAGGCAGGCCACATAGATGCGGGGCCGGTCGTCGGTTTGGGTCTGGATCAGGTCGGTTTGCATGGTCTCCTCCTTGGGTCACGGTTGCGCACAGCAACCGCTGCCCGTCGGCGAGACTGGGGGTGCAAGCGGAGTAAGAGCCTTCGCGGGGAACCGGCTGCACGAAAGGCACTGGAGGAAGCTGGGCGGAAGGACTCTTCGCAGCGCGCCAGGGGCAAAGCCCCAAGCCTTCATGCGTTAGCGATCGTCACCGCATGGCCGAGACTACAGGCTCGGTGAGCGGACGCGAGTAGAGCGCGGCCCGGAGGGAAACGCGGTTAGTCCTGAAATGCTATCGGCCGCCAGTCAGTCACGCTGCTTCGGATATGAGAATGGCTCACGCGGAATATGTCGCAACTCCGAAACACCGAGCATTCGTTGATGACTGGCTTCCGGGGTGCTCCCACGTATGGCGGTATATTCTCCGATATACCTACCCACCAGCTTCCCTAGAGCGGTTTCCATTCATTCTGGTTCATAGCCGCAGGATCTGAAGTAGTTTGCGCACTCGTTGGGCTTG
>NZ_JBFAUT010000138.1:0-1712 GCF_040679475.1 Actinoallomurus sp. NPDC052274 | reverse complement strand
GCAAGGCGGTGGCGACGGAACTCGAGCTGCCAGGCCCGGTGCTCTATGGGCGTGTTACCATCTATGGCGACATCTATGCGGCGCCCACACTGTCGCCCGCCGATCGCGCGCGCGTACTGGCGGCGGCGAGGGCTCGGTATCTGGCCCATCCCCAGGTGCAGGCGGTGTTCACCGCCGACGAGCTGCGCGCAATGCCGATGCCCGGTCGCAACGTCGAGGAATGGACGCTGGCCGAGCGCTTCCGGGCCAGCTTCGATCCCGACCGGTCGGGCGATCTCGTCGTGGCGCTCAAGCCGCACGTCATGCCGATCCCGCGACCCAGGCTCGGGATCACGGGCCATGGCTCGCCCTGGAACTATGACCGGCGCGTGCCGCTGATCGTCTACGCCCCCGGCATCAAGGGGTTCGAACAGCCCTTGCCGGTCGAGACGGTGGATATCCTGCCCACGATCGCAAGCCGCATCGGCCTGGCCGTGCTCGGCACGGAGATCGACGGCCGGTGCCTCGACCTGGATGCAGGCGCTACCGACAGCTGCGCGGCGGAGCCGGCCCGGCGCTGACCGGCGCGCCGCGCCCCCAAACCCCTATCAAATTCCACGCCCATGACTGAGCCAATGATGACCCTTGCCCTCACGACCCGCGTGCTCGCCTGCACCGGCGCGCTCGTTCTCGTTCCTTCCCTTGCCGTCGCGCAGGAAGCAGCCCCCGCCGCCAACGCCTTCGAGCTTGCACTGGACGACGACATCACCGTCACTGGCCGGCGCGACGGCTTCAAGGCCGACGTCACCCAGATCGGGGCTTTCCGCAATCAGCGGCTGCTCGATACGCCGTTGACGATCGCGGTGGTCAACCGTGCGCTGCTCGATGCGCAGGGCGCGGTCGGGCTGGAGGATGCTATCCGCAACACCGCGGGGATCACCCAGCAGGGCGTGAGCCAGCTGACGACCAACAGCTTCGTGTCGCGCGGCGTCATCATCAACGCCCGGTCCAATTATCGCCTGAACGGCACGCTGCCGATATTCAGCTACCTTCCCGCGCCGCTGGAGAACAAGGAGCGCGTCGAAGTGCTGAAGGGCGTATCGGCGCTCTATTACGGTTTCACGCCGCCGTCCGCGATCGTCAATCTCGTGACCAAGCGCGCAGGGGCGAAGCCGGTGACTTCCGTGCTCGCGACGTCCGATGCCGAGGGCAGCTATGGCGGCGGGATCGATATCGGCCGCACCTTCGGCCCGAACGGCATATTCGGCGTGCGGGTCAATGCGTTCGCCGGCCACCTCGAGACGCCGATGGACGGCATTAACGGCAATCGCTGGTTCGTCAGCGGCGCGTTCGACGTGCGGCCGGCGGACAATCTGTCCGTGCAGATCGACGTCGAACATTATCAGCGCCGCATGGGCGAGCCAGGGGCCTTGTCGCTGCCGGCCGCGGTCGGCGCGGTGGGGGGCAATGGCGGAGTCATCACGCTGCCGCAACTCCCCGATCCGCGCCGCTCCTATGCCCCCGACGGCGCCTTCTACAAGGGGACCGCGACCAACATCCTAGGCAGGATCGACTATGCGATCGGCGGCACCTGGTCGATCCGGGCCGACCTCGGATACGCACGGACCGCCCGCGATCGTTTCCTGGCCAATCCCCTAACGACATCACCGGCCAGGAACTCGTGGCCGACGGCGGAGTCCTCAAGACGCTGTGACAGGTCAGGAAGATTCGGC
>NZ_JBFAUT010000137.1:0-1761 GCF_040679475.1 Actinoallomurus sp. NPDC052274 | reverse complement strand
CCCGTTCAGGTGCCAGATGGATGTCGCTGTCGCTGCCGGTGTCCAGCAATGCCTTCACCGGGATTCCGCAAGCCTCGATGTCAACAAAGGGAAAGTGCGTTCGTGTGTCGATCGCCACCGTCACGGTGTCCGCATCCTTCGGCAGGTCGCCGCCCAGCAGGAAGCGGGCGCGGCGATTCTCCCAGTCGACCTGCAGCGTGAGGCCCATGAGCATTTTGATGCCGATCGTGACGCCGACGCGTTCGTCCCGCGACAGGGGCTTGTCGGTGACCGCCACCTGCTGATTGAGTAGTGTGATTCCGCCGATCACGAGGCTGTCGGCGCGCCGGATAGGGTAATGGCTGACGCCGCCATATCCATTGGCTGAGATGGCCTTTCCATCCTTGGCCCCGTTGGCCAGGGGCACGAGTTTGGAGGAAATCAGCGCCACATCCGACACGGTCGAGCCGGTGTCGATATCGGCATAGGTCGCCTGTCCGTTCACCGTGACGGGAAAGGTGATACCGTCGGCTTCGTCGCCGGAGAGGGGAAGCCATTCCATCGCCTTGGTCGCGTTGAAGCCGAAACGCGCCTCCGGCTCTGCCCGAGTTTGAGCACTGGCAACCGGGAGGGAAATGAAGAGGCAGAGACTTGCGATAACCAAGGGGAGCATGGGATTCATGGCGACCCGACCTTCTCGAAACGGTGGGCGGCGAATATGTGGCCGCCCACCTTCAGCAGCCCAAATTTCAGACGAGGCCCTTAGTCGTTGGGCGAGCCGCTGTTGCGATCATTTCTTTCGCGCTGGTCGTCGGCCTTTGCAGCCCAGTCGGTGCCGCTGTTGGTGCTGCTGCTGCCGGAGCTGCCCCCGATGGTAACGGTCACGACGCCGCCGTTCGGGGGGAAGCCGCCCACCGGACCCACGCCGACCGACACGCCGCCGCCGCTCCAGACGTTGATGCCGCCGCCGCCGCCGACATCCGAGGTCACGTCCGGGCCCGTGGGCTTCGGCATGGGGCTGCGGTCCTGCATGCGGCCACCCGCCACGAAGCCAATCTCGTCCATAGTAAGTTCGCGGAGCATGGGAATAATCCTTCTCTTACTAGTGAAAACCTGCCTGAGTTTCTGACGCATCTGGTAAAGTATTTGTCTTATTCGGGATTATCCTATGTTGGTGTCTATGATGTATGATGTGCGTAATCATCCAAATCCGCAGGAATCTATTTCAATGCATGACGCGAGCGGCGTTCATGCGCGAAGAATTACTGCAATGTGCGAGGGTCGGGGCCCTGACTCGCGCTGCATGTCAGGTAGAATGCGCGAGAATCGAGATTTATGAAGTCGTATTTGCACCGAATTGACGTATTTAAACGCCATTTTTATGGATAAAATCTGGGAACTGATTATCTATTTGTTTTGAATGGATAATGTGTTGCAGTGCCGACATGAATATTCTCGAAGGGCGCGGCCGGTGCGGCGTCGCATATATTCATGAGGAGCGCGCAGCCGCGTGCCTTGCAGCCCGAGCGGCGGGCAGTTCGGGGTGATGATTCCGCCTGGCACATCCCTGCGCGCGCCAGGGCCGAGGCACTTTGATGCGAGCCGATAATGGCCGCTTTTCATGAGCTTGGCGCGATATCCTCGATGGCGATCACATGCTCGGCCAGCGCCAGCGGCGCGCGGCGGTGGGAGGCCAGGATCAGGCCGGTGCTGGATCCCGCCAGCCAGGCGTCGAGCCGCGCGACCAGCTCGGATTCCGTAGCAAAATCAAGTCCTTCGCTG
>NZ_JBFAUT010000136.1:0-1895 GCF_040679475.1 Actinoallomurus sp. NPDC052274 | reverse complement strand
TAAAGAAATATCTCCAGTTGATTTAACGGAATTAATGAAATCGACTTTAAGAGAAAATGAAAAACAATTACAAAAGCAAATAGAATTTTGGCAGATAAAAAGTAAGAAGCTATTTTAAAAATGGCTACCATTCGGCTCCCTTTTAGCTCCCAAATAGCTACCTAATAATGTAGCTATTTGGGAGCTATTTTTGATTTTAGGTATCCATATGGTATCCATTTTTGATTTTGTGTAGCTATTCGGTAGCTTTTGTGTAGCCGTTCGGGAGTCATATAACAATTTTTATCGCATAAATAGGAATCCCATTTGACACTGTCAAATCAATATTTTGCACAGAAATAGCTACCGAATGGAGACATTTGGAGACATTTCTGTGCAGGATTCCACTTATGCTCTTTAAAATACAAGAGTTACATTATACACCTATTTTTTAAGGCTTTAGCTTTTTATTAAGAAGAATAACCGAGATAGAAAAACATATTTCGTATTCTAAAAGATTTAGAAAATAAATTTTAAAATGATTTATCGTCTCTCTGTTGAACGAAAAAAGTTTTTAGTTATTTTTTATACGTGGAATGATTAAATGTCCTAGAAAGGGCTTAAAATGCAAAATAAAAGAACCACTCAAAAATGAGTGGTCTGGAGAATAGCAATAAAATGCTGTGCGATTAAAATTGAGCACTGTATTGAGCATACCATACGCATTTATGCCGAGAAAATTTATTGATGTTGAGAAGAACCCTTAACTAAACTTGGAGACGAATGTCGGCATAGCGTGAGCTATTAAGCCGACGATTCGACAAGTTTAGGGATTGTTAAGGGTTCCGAGGCTCAACGTCAATAAAGCAATTGGAATAAAGCATTAAAAAATAGCCACTCAATTTGTGAGTAGCTATTTTTGGGCGAAGATCACTTCACATTAAAAGACTAAAACTAAATGTGAATGAGGATAATGCTATATTTTTACTTTAACACTTATTTATTTTCATCTCATCCAAAACCATTAAAAATAGTCACTCAATTATTGAGTGACTATGGGTTGGTAGAAGAACTATTTCATGTTAAAAGAATTAATGATGTTCGAGAATTATATTTTCACTTTAACATTTATTTAATCATAGTGCATTCAAAAGTATTTAACGATGAGATTTTTTGGCTTTTTTGAAACGAGTTTCTTCTTGTCTTGATACTATATAGAAATAACTCAATTTTTGAATTAAGGCTTTATCCCTTGTCAATAAAGGGTTAAGGCGTTTTTTTGTTGTTGAAAGAAATTTTTGACATAGGTTTATAAACACCAAAAAGCTTGGTCATAATAGACCAAGCTTTTTGATAGTGTTATATTAATAACAAAATAAAAAGAAGTCGCTCACTCCCCCGCCAAAGTTTGTGAATGCGACTTACCCAAGGAAAAACATTAAGTTGTTTTTTATATTTTGTATATCTAGATATTAAACGATATTAGTTTTTTCTTCAAGGTATATATTCGGGTGAGCGACTTCTTAAATTAAATTAAGGAGTCGATTTTTTATGAGTAGAGAAAATTATTCAAAGTACTTACAAAATAAGGATAGTGATATTTTACACTCAACCGGCTACTCTAATAGCCGGTTACACGCACATACTGTGTGCATATCGAAACCAAAAATCAGTTTCGACCGTATGACAATTGTTGGGAATTTAAATAAAAATAATGCTCAAAAGCTATCTGAATTCATGAGTACTGAACCACAAATTAGACTTTGGGATATACTACAAACGAAATTTAAAGCTAAAGCACTACAAGGAAAAGTTTATATTGAATACGACAAAGTAAAAGCAGATACATGGGATAGACGTAATATGCGTGTTGAATTTAATCCGAATAAACTTACGCATGAAGAAATGCTTTGGTT
>NZ_JBFAUT010000135.1:0-2038 GCF_040679475.1 Actinoallomurus sp. NPDC052274 | reverse complement strand
AACCAAAGCATTTCTTCATGCGTAAGTTTATTCGGATTAAATTCAACACGCATATTACGTCTATCCCATGTATCTGCTTTTACTTTGTCGTATTCGATATAAACTTTTTCCTGCAGTGCTTTAGCTTTAAATTTCGTTTGTAGTATATCCCAAAGTCGAATTTGTGGTTCGATACTCATAAATGACGATAGCTTTTGAGCGTTGTCACGACTGAGATTTCCAACTATTGTCATAGCGTCAAAACTTAATTTAGGATTTTGTGGGTGCACAGAATGCACTCCTAACCGGCTATTAGAGTATCCGGTTGAGGTGTAATTTGTAACTTCTTGTAATGTGCTTTGCTTTGAATGAATTTCTTGCTCTTTTCTACTCATAAAAAATCGACTCCTTAATTTAATTTAAGAAGTCGCCCACCCGAATATTTATCTTGATGTATATTTAAATATCGTTTAGTATTTAAATATACAAATTCATAAAAAACAACTCATGTTTTCTTTTTGGATTGTCGTTCACAAACTTTGGTCGGTGGGTGAGCGACTTCTTTTTATTTGTTTATTAATATAACACTATCAAAAGGCTTGGTCTAATCAGATCAAGTCTTTTTTAGTACCAAAACTTATTACATAATCAAAAATTAATTTTCTTTAGATAATTTATATTGCTTGTAAGCATAATAAACTATAAATGACTGTACTACTACTTGTGCAAAAGATAATGCTATACGAATGCTTTTCTTAGTTTTCTCACTCATTTTCTTCAACTCCTTTTGTTGCTTTATTCCAATTGCTTTATTGACGTTGAGCCTCGGAACCCTTAACAATCCCAAAACTTGTCGAATGGTCGGCTTAATAGCTCACGCTATGCCGACATTCGTCTCCAAGTTTAGTTAAGGGTTCTTCTCAACATCAATAAATTTTCTCGGCATAAATGCGTGTCTTATTATTTATTTTTATTCACTTTAAATAAAAAACGTCCCAAGTATGCTACATAATAATACTTAAGACGTTTTAATTTTTATTTAGTTTTTATCTCCTTTAACTTTATCAATCAAGTCATTAGCTTTATCTTTAACATCATCTACTACTTCTTTGGCTTTACCAGAAGCTTTATCTCCTTTACCTTCTGCTTTTAAATCCTTATTATCAGTAGCATCTCCAATAGTCTCTTTGATATTTCCTTTTGCTTGTTCGAATTTTTCTTCGCTCATTTTCTATTCCTCCTAAATAATCAATGTCTACAATACAATTCTATTATTCAAATACCCTTTTTAAAAGTGAAATCATATCCTTTTTTATCCCATGCATTAAACCTTGTATTATCCCATGTATACAAAATGATTTATGTATTACTCCTTTTCATTTAGAATATCAAAAACTATCCTACAGATAGACTACTCAAAAAATGAGTAGTCTTTTTATTTTGCATTTTAAGCCCTTTCTAGGACATTTAATCATTCCACGTATAAAAATGACTAAAAACTTTTTTTGTTCAACAGAGAGGCTATAAATCATTTTAAAATTTATTTCTCAACACTTTCAGAAAAAAATATGTTTTTTTATTTTAATTATCCTTCTCAATAAAAAGCTAAAACCTGAAAAAAATAGGTGTATAATGTAACTTTTATATTTTAAAATATTTTAAAAGAGCATAAGAGGAATCCTACACAGAAATGTCTCCGTATGTAGCCATTCGGTAGCCGTTTCTGTGCAAAATATTGATTTGACAGTGTCAAATGGGATTCCTATTTATGCGATAAAAATTGTTATATGACTCCCGAACGACTACACAAAAGCTACCGAATAGCTACCCAAAATCAAAAATGACTCCCAAATGGCTACATAAAATCAAAAATAGCTCCCAAATAGCTCCCTTTTTATGGAGCCATTTGGGAGCTAAAAGGGAGTCAAATGGTAGCCATTTTTAAAATAGCTTCTTACCTTTTGTCTGCCAAAATTCTATTTGCTTTTGTAATTGTTTTTCATTTTCTCTTAAAGTCGATTTCATTAATTCCGTTAAATCAACTGGAGATATTTCTTTA
>NZ_JBFAUT010000134.1:0-2315 GCF_040679475.1 Actinoallomurus sp. NPDC052274 | reverse complement strand
TATTGATTTGACAGTGTCAAATGTGATTCCTATTTATGCGATAAAAATTGTTATATGACTCCCGAACGGCTACACAAAAGCTACCGAATAGCTACCCAAAATCAAAAATGGCTACCATATGGATACCTAAAATCAAAAATGGATACCAAATAGCTACATTATTAGGTAGCCATTTGGGAGCTAAAAGGGAGCTAAATGGTAGCCAAAATCAAAATGCACTGCTGCCTTTTTTGAATATTATTAATCGGGTTTTAGCTTTTTTCTAAGAAGAATAATTGAGATTAAAAATATATTTTTCTTTCTGAAAGTGTTGAGAAATGAATTTTAAAATGATTCATAGCCTCTCTTTTGAACGAAAGAAATTTTTGTTTGTTTTTATATTCGAAATGATTAAATGTCCTAGAAAGGGCTTAAAATGCAAAATAAAAGAACCACTCAAAAATGAGTGGTTTGGAGAATTGCTATAAAATGCTGTGCGATTGAAAAAGAGCACTATATTAAGCATACCACACGCATTTATGCCGAGAAAATTTATTGTGCGTTGAGAAGAACCCTTAACTAAACTTGAAGACGAATGTCGGCATAGCGTGAGCTATTAAGCCGACGATTCGACAAGTTTTGGGATTGTTAAGGGTTCAGAGGCTCAACGTCAATAAAGCAATTGGAATAAAGCATAAAAAATAGCCACTCAACAATTTGAGTAGCTATGGTGAGGGCGAAGAGTTACTTCGTATTACAAATAACTTATACATAGTTGGGATAACGTTATATTATTATTTTAACACTTATTTATTTTTATCTCATTTAAAAACTATTTAACGACGGGATTTTTTGAATTTTTGAAACGAGTGAAACGAGTTTCTTCTTGTCTTGATACTATAGGTAACTATTCCCGTATGGTTACCTGTCTCTAGATTAGTTGATATGACTGTCTTTGAACGCAAAAAAAGTTGCTTTTTCATACCTAGTATAGTAGAGTTTATGGTGACCAAACCAAAACTTTACATGAAAGGAGAAAAAGCAACTTTTTTGTTATAAAAACTTTGTATACAACTTAGTTGTTTTTACAGTGATTTAATATATGGAAAAGTATACTGAGAAAAAACGGAGAAATCAAGTATTTCAGAAATTTATTGAACGGCATGTCAAAGAAGGACAAATGGATTTGATAAGGGAGTGCAATACATTCTTGAGTTTTGTGGCAGATAAAACATTAGAGAAACAGAAATTGCATAAATCTAATTTATGTAAAAATCGATTTTGTCCTGTATGTGCATGGCGAAAAGCGAGAAAAGATGCGTTAGGTTTATCATTGATGATGCAATATATTAAGCAAAAAGAAGATAAACAATTCATCTTTTTAACACTTACCACGCCAAATGTTACAGCTGAGCATTTAGAAAGTGAAATTAAAGCTTATAATCACTCTTTTCAAAAGATGTTTAAGCGTAAAAAAGTAATTTCTGCTACGAAAGGTTATGTAAGAAAATTAGAAATTACTTACAATAAAGAACGTGATGACTATAACCCGCATTTTCATGTTTTAATTGCAGTAAATAAGTCATATTTTACAGATAAAAGATATTATATTAGCCAAAAAGAATGGCTTGAATTATGGCGTGACGTAACGGGAATTTCAGAAATTACACAAGTTCAAGTTCAAAAAATAAGACAAAATAACAATAATGAGTTATATGAAATGGCTAAGTATTCTGGTAAAGATAGTGATTATTTAATAAATCAAAAAGTATTTGATGCATTCTATAAATCTCTTAAAGGTAAACAGGTATTAGTTTATTCAGGATTATTTAAAGATGCTAAAAAGAAATTAAAAAATGGAGATTTAGATTACTTAAAAGAAATTGATCCAACCGAATACGTGTATCAAATTTTTTACATGTGGAATAAAAATGAATATTTAGCGAGTGAAATTTTTGATTTAACAGACGAAGAAAAACAAAAAATAAATCATCAAATGATAAATGAAATTGAAGAAGAAAAATAAAAAACAAAACGCTACTCGAAAAAAAAGAGTGAGCGTTTTTTGTTTTGTTAGAAAAAATTAAAGATGTTTTTCTGAAAAAGGTTTGAGATTTTGAAATGAAAAATATGAGGGTATACAGGTGTAATATTGCAACTATTGCTATTAAAGAGCATAAGAGGAATCCTACACAGAAATGTCTCCGTATGTAGCCATTCGGTAGGCATTTCTGTGAAAAATATTGATTTGACAGTGTCAAATGTGATTCCTATTTATGCGATAAAAATTGTTATATGACTCCCGAACGGCTACACAAAAGCTACCGAATAGCTAC
>NZ_JBFAUT010000133.1:0-2504 GCF_040679475.1 Actinoallomurus sp. NPDC052274 | reverse complement strand
ACGGGATGTTCCGGATAATCGCCGCATGGCACGCCCGGCCCCGAAACCGATGCCACCCGTCGAGGAGCTGGAACACGCGCTCGTGGAGGCGGTCGGGGGTCGTCCTGCGCGGCGACCTCGACGAGCGACTCCCAGAACACCCGCCCCGCCAGCCGGTACGAACGCAGGAGCTGGTCGAGGGGCAACCCCTGCTCGGCCCGCCGGCGGCCGAGCTCACGGGCCCAGCGCAGGTCGGCGCGCCGGCTCGGATCGAGGATCGCCTCGATCCCGTGCCGCAGGCCGATGTGGCAGGCGTCCCACAGGTCGTGGGTCAGGCCGGCGGGCCGCGCCACGTCGCCGCTGAGGATCTCGGCGGTCAGCCGGTCGGCGAGGTCGGGCAGCCGCGTGACGAGCCGCGAGGCCGCTCTGCGGGTCAGCGCGCCCGCGGAACGGCCGGTCGTGCGGGCACGAGCGTCCACACGCCACCTCCAGGGCCGATGATCGTTCATCGTCCCACCGCCGACCCACGGCCGCCAGCGTCCCACCGCCGTCGGCCGCCCGGTCTGTGGCCGCGCACAGCCGCGGTGCCCTCGTGTTGTGCCGTCGCCCCGGTTTAGGAGCGACCTCTGGACGTGCCCCCGGATGCCTGCTGCCGTATGGGCGCGAAAGTCCCTTTTCCTACGGAGGAACCCTCGTGTTGCATGGGCGGGAGCGCGAGCTCGCGGTCGTGGCGGAGACCCTGAGTCGCGTACGAGATGGCGGCGGCGCGGCGCTGGCGGTCGCCGGGGATCCCGGAACGGGGCGGACGGCCCTGCTCGAGCACGTGCTCGGCCGGGCCACGACGTCGTTCCGGACCCTCGGCACGTCCGGCTTCGAGCAGGAGACGGCCTTGCCGTACGCGGGTCTGCACAAGCTGCTGTGGCCGATCTCCGACCGGATCGGCCGGCTGCCCGCGGCCCAGGCGGCGACCCTGGCCCCCGTCACCGGGGAGGGCCCCGCGCCGTCGGCCGAGCCGTTCGTCCTGGGCACGGCGGTGCACCGGCTGCTGACGGACGCCGCGGCCGACGGCCCGGTGCTGTGCTGGGTGGACGACGTCCACCTCCTGGATCGCGTCTCCTTGAACGCGCTCGCCTTCGCCGCCCGCCGGCCCGGTGACGAGCCCCTCGCCATGCTGCTGACCACGGGCCTGGAGACCTCCGCCGCGACGGACCTGCTGCGCGGCGTCCCGTCGCTGCGGCTCGGCCCGCTCGGCGACCGGGCGGCTCGCGCCTTACTGGACGACCTGCTCGGCGCGGAACCGGGCGCGGACCTGGCGGCCGACCTCATCGACCTGGCCGCCGGCAACCCGCTGGCCCTGTCGGAGCTCGCCGCCGCGCTGACGCCCGAGCAGGTGGCCGGCGTGGCGCCGGCCCCGGCCGCGCTGCCCGCGCACAGCCGGCTGCGCGCCCTGCACCGGCGGCGCTACCGTGCCCTGCCGCCCGACGCGCGGCGGGTCGTGCTGCTGGTCGCCTGCGACGAGAGGCTGGACCTCGGAACGCTGGCCCGCGCGGCCACGGGAGCGGGCGTCGACCCGCGGGCGCTGGAGACGGCCCGGCGATCCGGCTTGATCCGCGTGGACGGTGAGACCGTGGAGACCTCGGATCCGCTGATCCGGTCCTCGCTGTACGCCGACGCCTCTCTCGCCGAACGGCTGGCCGCGCACCGGGCCCTCGCCGCCGTACTCGACCAGGACCGGCTGCGGCAAAGCCGGCACCGCGCGGCGAGCGCCGGTGGGCCGGACGCCCGGCTGTGCGAGGAGCTGGTCTGCGAGGCGGCCGCGGCGCGCCGGTCCGGCCGGCACGCGGACGCCGCACCGGCCTGGCGGCAGGCCGCCGCGCTCACCGCCGACGCCGGTGGCAGGGCGGTCCGGCTGCTGGCGGCCGCCACGGACTCCTGGCTGGCCGGCCGCACCCGTACGGCCCGTTCGCTGCTGCGCGCCGCACGCCCGTACGCGCGTTCCGACGAGCTCCGGGGCCTGTCCGGCCTGCTGTACGGGCAGATCGAGCTGCGCGACGGCGCGCCGGCCTCGGCGGTGCAGATCCTGGTGGACGCCGCCGACCGGCTGGCGGGCTCGCACCGGACGCGGGCGGTGCTCGCCCTGATGTTCGCGGCGGAGGCCGGCTGCGTGGCCGGGGACCATCGTCAGTACCGGAGGATCGGCGAACGGGCGGCCGCGATCGCTCTGGACGGCGCCCGCACGCCGGTGGCCGAGCTGATGCTCGCCCATCTCCACGGCATGGCGGCGACGTTCGGCGGCCGGCACGACGAGGCCGCCGGCCCGCTCCGGCGGGTGCTGCGGCTCGCCGAGGGTCTCGACGGCTGCGCGGCCAAGTCCTGGGCGAGTCTCGCCGCGTTCGCGCTCGGCGAGGACCGCAGGGCCCGGGACCTGGCACCTGCCCGCCGGCCCATCGAGCCTCTTACGCTCATCACTGAGCCACTTTTCCAGCCGCTGGGCAGTCAGGTCGTCACTGGCGAGCCGCTGGTTC
>NZ_JBFAUT010000132.1:0-2841 GCF_040679475.1 Actinoallomurus sp. NPDC052274 | reverse complement strand
CGAAGCAGTGCGGCTGCCGATGCGCACCATGATCCAAGCGCCACCCCGCGACCGTCGTCCCGACAGCCAGGATCCGCTGATCAGCGACGAGGTCGCGCCCGAGGATTCGATGACGCCTGGCGGTTGGAATCTGAAGACCCATATTGCCGCGGACTACCGCTATTTCGTCGAGACCTGGCTCCAGCAGAACCCGGTCCATACCCCACCCAAAAAGGAATGATGCATATGGCCTGGCAGGAATTCAACCCTTTCACCTCGTCGAACCTCGCGGCGATCCGTTATGATGAGGATCAGCTGCTGCTCGAGGTCGAGTTTCTCAACGGCGGCCGCTATCATTACTATGAGGTGCCGCCGCAGATAGCGCAGGCCTTCGATCAGGCCGGATCGAAGGGGGAATTCCTCGCGGCGTCCATCAAGGGTCATTATCGTTACAGCAAGGTTTAAGATGCCGCTCGTCAGCCTCGATCAGAAAAACAGTCGCGTTCAGTTCGGTGCCTTCGAGGTCGACAACAAGATCCTGTTCGAGTTCTTCAACAAGCTTCCCGCCGCTGATCGCGACGAGCAGCTCCACAAGGCGCTCTACATCGGTGTTCTGGCGCTCATGGAGGATCGGCTTTCGAGCTTCCTCTCGCGAACCGCGAACGAGCTCGGGACTGAGCTCGAAAGCCTGAAACTCATCTTCGACATGAAGAAGGAGCTGTTCTACCGGTCCGCGGTGAAGGGCGTGCTCGCCGAGACCGATATCGCCGACTTTCTGTCCGAGTTTTTCGATCGGCAGAAAATCGGTGACCGGATCGAACTGACCGGCGACCGCGCCGGTACGATCCGCCGCAACAAGACCGGCGACATAGTCTGCCATCTCGCCGGCGACAGCGGCAAGCGGATCGCAATCGAGTGCAAATTCGACAAGAGTATCCGCCTCGGTGACATCCAGACCAAGGACATCTTCACCAAGAAGGCGGACACCGCCTGGAGCCAGCTCCTCGAAGCGCAGGCCAATCGCGACGGCCAGGCCGGGATTATCGTCTTCGACGCCTCGCTCGTCGACAACAGTATCCTGGTCGCCGTGCAGGACCTGAAGTTCCTGCCCGGTATCGGGCTGATCGCGATCATCGACTCTCAGAAGGGCGATTATCGCAATCTCGCCATCGCCTACATGCTCGCGCGCGACATCGCGCTCAACGCAAAGACACTCGAGCTCGACACCGATGTCCTGAAGATCATCGTGAACCGGCTGATCAAAGATGCGCGCGACATGGCGCTGGTGAAGCACCTCGTTACCGCCAATATCGACAATATGAAACAGATCCTCGCGCAGATTGAGAAGGGGATCCTTCTCGCTGAATTCAATCAGCGCTACCTTATCAAGTTCCTCGCCGAAGGAACCCTCACCAAGGAAGACATGCTTGCTTTTTATGCGGGTGACGAGGTTAAGGAGCGTTTTAGGCTCATCGAACGCGAGATCGGCGATCTTTGCGCATGAGATGTAGAGATTTTGCCCCTGCGGGCGGCCTTCCCGCAGTATGCGCGCCGAACATGCCGGCTAGCTGTCGGCCCACATTTTATCATCCAACTATGCCGGTTAGGCGAACATTGATATTCGGTTCCTTACAAAAACGGCCGTTCGACGTAGCGTTCCGGCACGGCAGAAAAGCCCTAAAGCGAGCCGTTCGTATAGACGGCCCGGTAACATGAACGATCTGCCGGATCGGGGGGCTTAGAAGAAGGCGCGAGCGTCTGGAAATGGTTCATCGCGTCGCGCGCTCCGCCCTGAGTTGAGCGCGGTGCGCGCGCTCGAGCGCACGCTGTGCCTTATCGAGCTGTTGCAGGAGCTCGTCCCTTAGCTGCGTCAAGATTTGCCACTCGAGCATCCGATCGAACCGTGTGGTGCCCGACGACAAAAGCGTCGTGATGAGCACCAAGTCGTAAGCAGTGTTCCGCGCCGGATCTAGAAAGCCAGCGTTGCTAGCGCCGGCCAGTGCCGTAGGGGTGTTGCTGCCGTCAAGAAGGCCGAGCCGGAAGTCGATGCCGCGGGCTCCTGCGTGCACGTTGTAGCTGGCCATCCGGTAGTAGGACTGCATGGCGCTTTTACCTGCGGCGACTTCGAGATCGACGAGCCGTGGCTTTTTGAGTCCGAGATGCTGCGCCGCCCAGCCATACTCCGATCCGAAGTTGTCGCCAAAGCGGTCGAGGCACGCTTGGTATTTCCGATCGGTTTCGGTGATGTCCCGTTTCGTAGGGGGCGCGTAGCCGAGCTGCTCGTACGATAAGACAAACCGGTCCATCGCCCGTTTCGACTCAATGGCCGCGTGCGACCTGTATCGAATCGCCAGTTCCTCGCCGTGCTCCGCTAAAATCGTCGCAACGACCGTGATCTCATGAAGCGTCCGCCAACGGGCCATCGCGCCATCCGCAAGACCGTTCTCCATCAGAGTGATGATCTCGAACACCACCTGACAGGCCCTCGCGTGCAGGTGCAGCATAGTGTCGTTAAGCACAGGCTTGCGCCTAGCGCGCGACCGGCGGCGAGCGGCTGCAATGCCGCCGCCGATCTCGACTGAGATCGTGTACATCATCCGGAGTGTCGCAAAGGCATCGCCCCAGCGGTCGTGCAGGTTGGCGGAGAACCCCGCCATGATCATTTGGTCGTGTTTTCGCTGCGCCGGCCAGTCGGCTCGGAGCGACCGGACGATGACCTCCGCGGCGCTCGCGAGCGCTTTAGGAATAATCTCAGGCAGCTCTTCAGATGCGAATTTGAGAGCGGCCTCGAAAGCCGGCATCAGGTCGTCGCCGGTAAGCTTGATGTCGATGCTGATATCATCCGATCCGTCCCAGTCGAAC
>NZ_JBFAUT010000130.1:0-3834 GCF_040679475.1 Actinoallomurus sp. NPDC052274 | reverse complement strand
CCCGGCCACCACGCTCCGGTGCAGCGACTCCCGGTCATCGAACGTGGCACCGTCCAACGGGCGGTCCAGGGCCGAGAAATCGAGCCGGACCGCCGGATCCGGGAAGGCACGCTCGATGAGGCGGGCCAGAGCCGGATCCGACCAGGACAGTGCGTCGAACCCGGCACGGACCTCGGCCGGGTCCAGCGCGCACGTGCCGGGCCGCACCCGCGACAGAGTGTCGTAGTAGACGTAAGCGGTCTCCTTCGCGATCAGCGGCCAGACGGCCCGCCGAAAGTCGACGCCGCCGGCCGCGCGCAACCGGGCGACCGCCGCGTCATCGAAGTAGCGTGCCGGGAAGGTGGGCGGCATCGCGCCGTAGTCGCCCCGGGCCTGGTACGGCACGCCCCGGCGGGAGCCGGCGTACAGCACCGGTTCGTCGCCGGACGGCCGGTACCGTAGCCGGTCACCGTCGCGGACGAACCGGCCACCGCGTCCCACGGTGAACAGGGACATGTGGTCGAAGAAGTTCATGCCCAGCCCCCGGACCAGCAGCGGCGTGCCGGCCGGAACGGCCGCCGGATCCGCGTCGAGCGGATTGGCCGGCGGACCGTAGAACAGGCCGTGCCCGGCGGCGAAGTCGGCGAGAACGCGCTGCGCGGGGTCGAGCTCCCGGTCGGTGTGGCCGAGGGTCAGGACCACACTGTCGACGATCAGGGGCCCGGAGCCGTCCTCCAGCGCGACGCGCTGGCGCCCGCCGACCAGTTCGGTGATCGCGACGGCCCGGGTCCGGTGCTGATGGACGCGGATCCGGCCGGGTGACCGGGAGGAGACCCGCTCGAAGACCCACCCGAGGTATCGGCCGTGGAAACGGCGGCTCGGGTGCGACCACGGCCGCATCCGGGCGGCCTCCGCGCGTACGGCGGGATCCGGGTCGTCCCGCGCGACGGTGCGCGCCCACTCGTACAGGCTGGGGCCGGGGACCACCGGGCCCGCGCAGCGCACGCTGTCGTCGGTGAACAGCGTCGCGTCCGCGCTGACCGTGTTCATCAGCAGGTCGCCGGGCTGGTCGGCCTGCCACACGTGCCCTCCGCCCGGCGGGAACGGGTCCACCAGATGCACGTCGAGCCGTTCGTGGGGCACCAGCCGCGGCGCGTTCGCCGTGATGCGTTCCAGCACCGACGTGCCGCGCGGGCCACCGCCGACCACGCAGATCGCCACGGTCATGACCGGGCCGCCCCGTCCGGCGGAGTGCGCAGGAAGGTACGGGCGGCGGTGACGAGGGCCTCGACGCCGGTGGACAGGGTCGGCTCGATGACCGGGGCGAAGAGCGGCGAGTGGTTGCCGGGGACCTCACCGTCGGCCGGGCGGTCCGGATCGGCGGCGCCCAGCCCCCAGAACACCGAGGGCACATCGGCCGCCGAGCCGAACAGCCCGAAGTCCTCACTGCCCATCATCGGCGCGAGGTCGCCGACCCGCCCGGCGCCGAACCGGCCGGTGAACGCCTCGACGAGCCGTTCCGTGGCGACGGGGTCGTTGTACGTGGCCGGGAAGGAGCTGAGAGTACGCAGCTCCGGCGGACGGGGCGCTCCCGAGGCGGCGGCCTCGGCCCGCACGACGCGCTCGACGGCGGCCAGCACTGCGCGCATGACATCCGGGGAGAACGCGCGGATGTTCAGCGTCATGGTGGCCTCGTCGGGGATGGTGTTCTCCGCGTGACCGGCGCGCAGCCGGGCCACCGTCACCACCGCGCGCTCGGCCGGGGCCACCTCGCGCGACACGATCGTCTGGAGTCGCATGACCACGGCCGCGGCCAGCACCACCGGGTCGATGCCGCGCTCCGGCTGGGAACCGTGTGCTCCCTTGCCGTGCAGCCGTACTTCCAGGGTCTCGGTCGCGCCGAGCACCTGCCCCGGACAGTGCAGCAGCGTGCCCGCCGGATACGGGAAGACGTGCTGGCCCAGCGCGACGTCCGGCGCTCCGAAGCGCTCGTACAGGCCGTCCTCCAGCATGGCCCGCGCGCCGGCCGCGATCTCCTCGGCGGGCTGGAACACCGCGAGCACCGTGCCACGCCAGTGATCGCGCCCGGCCGCCAGCAGGTCCGCCGCGCCGATCAGGCAGGCCACGTGCATGTCGTGCCCGCAGGCGTGCATCAGCGGCGTCCGCTCGCCGTGCGCGTCGTCGACGGTCGCCGTGCCGGCGTACGGAAGGCCGGTCCGCTCGGCCAGGGGCAGCGCGTCCATGTCCGCGCGCAGCAGCACGGTCGGTCCCTCTCCGCTGCGCAGGACGCCGGCGACGCCAGTGCCTCCGATGCCGGTGGCGACCTCGAAACCGGCGCGGCGCAGCCGCGTGGCGACGATCCCGGCCGTCCGTACCTCACCGAACGGCGGCTCGGGGTTCCGGTGCAGGTCGCGGTACAGTTCCGCGAGATCGTCCCGCGCCGCCTCGGACAGACCGCCGATGTCCGCCACGCCGGCCGCCGGCCGGCCGCCGGCCGGTCGCGGTCCGGCGCCGTCTCCCGTTCCGTCACCGCGCCATCCGTTCCAGTTCCACGATCTTGTCGACCAGACGCTTACGGGCCGTCTCCGCGCGCGCCGGCTCCAGCGGCTCGCGGCCGAAACCGGGCGGCAGGTCCCCGAGCACCTCGGCATAGACGCCCGCCCGGAGGCGGGAGCGCTGCGTGGCCGGGAGGCGGAACAGCGCCGCGACCAGGCGGTCGACCAACTCGACGGAGAAGACCGACTCCCAGGCGAGCCGTTCGGGCCCGAACTCGGCGCCGGGCTCGGCCGGTCCCGAGCGGGACGCGCGTTCCCGCCGTGTCGCCTCCTGGTCCACGGCCGGTCCGTCGACGATCACCACGCCGTAGTCCCGCCGGGCACCTTCGGGGGACACGACACCGCGTCGCACGTCGGCCAGCACGGCGTCCGCGTCACGCAGCAGCGGGTCTCCGTACCCGCCCGCACCTGAGGTGAGCAGCGTGACGACGTCGCCGTCCTCCAGCGCCAGCACGTCGATCCTCTCCAGGACGCGCTCACGCGGCGTGCCCGCGTTGAGGACGAGCCGGGAGGGAACGCCGGGCCGGCCGCCGCGGGCCCCCCACGGGCGGAAGCGCATCCGCTCCAGGCCGCGGGCGAGCAGGCGGGACCCGCTCTGCCGCACGCGGAACGTGAGTTCGAGGCCGCAACCGCCGCGCCACCGCCCAGCGCCACCGGAGTCGCGGCGCAGGCCGTACCGGAGGATTTCGACGCCGATCTCGGTCTCGACGGTCTCGACCGGGTTGTTGGACAGATTGGAGATGCCGCTGTCCCGGCCGTCGACGCCGTCCGCCCCGTCGCGGGCCCCGGTGCCGCCCACCATGGGCTCCAGCACCTGCACGTTCTGGCCGTGCGGGCCCTGTTCGGCGACCACGACCGGCACGACGAGACCGCTGCCGGCCGCCGGCAGGATCGACGGCGCGGCCAGGCCGAGGACGCCGCCGAGCGCGTCGTTGACCCGGGACGCCGCCGCGTGCCGGATCCCCACCGCCGCGGGACGCACCGCGTTGACCAGTGAGCCTTCGGGAGCGGTGACACTGATCGGCCTGATCAGACCGGCGTTGAGCGCGATGCCGGGATCCAGCGTGCAGATGAGCGCCAGCACCCTGGTGGTGATCCACGCGTGGGCCCGGCCCAGACTGGCGATGTTGAACGCCGCCGCGACCTGGGGATCGGTGCCCGTGAAGTCCAGGTGCAGGTCTCCCCCGCTGAGCGTCGCGGTGATCGACAGACGCACCGGGATGTCGGAGACCGCGTCATCGTCGAGGTAGTCGACGAACCGGTAGGTGCCGTCGTCCAGCCGGGCCAGCGCCGCTCGCGC
>NZ_JBFAUT010000129.1:0-3887 GCF_040679475.1 Actinoallomurus sp. NPDC052274 | reverse complement strand
CCACCAGATACGACAAGCTCGCCGTCCGCTACGAAGCCACCATCCACATCACCGCCATCAACGAATGGCTCCACTCACTTCGAGACACGCCCTAGGACCACGGCGCACGCCATGAGGGTGGTGCGCATGGCGTCGACGAAGCCGGCGGCGAACGTGTCGGCGGTGACGCGTTCATACAGGCGGAGCGCCGCCGAGTCCAGGCCGCCAGGCGGCGTGGGCGGGCTGACGTGCCGCGCGGCGGCGGTGCTGTCGTCGATGAACCGGGCGCGCAGCTGCTCCGGTAGCCGACCGGCGCGCTTCGCGGCCTCGCTGTGCAGGGTGGAGGAGAGGCGGGCCGACAACAGGGCACCCGGCACGGCGGTGCCGACGACGCCGCCGATCTGCCGGGTGGTGCTGGAAACCCCGGAGGCCGCCCCGGCCAACCGGGGATCGACGCCGTCCATGGTGGCCTGCTGCAGCGGCGCGAACGTCGTGCCGCCGGCGATTCCGATGATGGTCAGACCGGGCAGCAGGCTCCAACCGCGGCCTCGGTAAGGGCCTATGAGCCGGCCGCCTCGTAGTCGGGGAGTGCGGCCGGGGTGGTCCGCGTCGCCGGGCGCATGGTCAGGACCAGTACGGCCGACGCGGCGAAGATGACCGCGGCGACGACCCCGGTGACGTGCAGGCTCGCGGTGAACGCCGCCCGCGCGTCGTGCAGCAGTTCCGCGCCCCGGCCGGCGGGGAGGTGCCTGCTCGCGGCGACCGCGCCGGCCAGCGAGTCGGACGTGCCGTGCATCCGGCCGCGGTAGACCACCGCGGCCAGCACCCCGAGCAGCCCGAAGCCGAGCGAACCGCCGAAGTAGTTGCCGGTCTCCGACATCGACGCGGCCGAGCCGGCGCGCTCCGGCGGCACGGACCCGACGACCAGCCCGGTGCCCAGCGCGAACAGCGGGCCGGTGCCCAGCGCCAGGACGGTGATGCCGATCATCACCAGCGGCAACGCGCCCGCGCCGTCGACGGCGACCAGCAGCAGGCCGCCCAGCGCCGACGCCACCAGCCCGCCGGCGATCGCGGTGGTCTGGCTCATCCGGCGGGCGAGCGCCGGTGCGGTCATGGTGCCGACCGCCACGCCCAGGCCCATCGGCGCGAACAGCACCGCCGAGGCGAACGGCGAGTGGCCCAGCACGCTCTGCAGGTACTGGGTCACCAGCAGGCCCGTACCGGCCATGGCGATCCCGGCGAAGACCAGCGCGACGATCACGGCCGTGAATGGGCGGTTGCGGAACAGCCGCAGGTCCAGCAGCGGCGTCTCCAGCCGCAGTTGCCGACGGACGAACAGGGATCCGACGGCCGAGCCGGCGACGAGGGCCGCCGACGGTACGACTCCCACCCCCTCGACGGCCAGCCGCTTGATGCCGTAGACCACCAGCAGCACCGCGACCAGCGACAGCCCGACACCGGCCGGGTCCAGCCGCCCGGCCCGGTCGCCGCGGAACTCCGGCAGCAGGACCGGTCCGGTCAGCAGCAGCACCGCCATCGCCGGCACGGCGATCAGGAACACCGATCCCCACCAGAAGTACTGGAGCAGGAGCCCGGCGAACACGGGCCCGAGCGCACCGCCGGTGAACTGGCAGGTTGCCCAGATCGCGACGGCCTTGCCGCGCTGCCGGTCGTCGCGGAACATGTTGGTGATCAGGGCGAGTGTGGACGGGGCCAGGGTGGCGCCGGCGACGCCCAGCAGCGCACGCGCGACGATCAGCATCAGCGGGCCGGTCGCGAAGGCGGCCACGACCGACAGCGCCGCGAACGCCGCTCCGCCGATCATCAGCAGCCGGCGGCGGCCGATGCGGTCGCCGAGCGTACCCATCGTGATGACCAGGCCGGCCACCGTGAACCCGTAACCGTCACTGATCCACAACTGTTCGACGTTGGTGGCGCCCAGGTCGGCGCTCAGCCGCGGGAGCGCGAGGAGCAACGCCGTGCTGTCCATCGCGACGAGAAGTGTCGGCAGCGTGAGGACCGCCAGCCCCAGCCATGCCCGGTTGACTCGCATCTCCGAAAAACCCCTGTTCTCTCGACGTTTCGCCGCTTGGTCGGAGCAGCCGGGGGCTTCTTGACATTAGCGCGGGGGAGAATCCACGGAGAAGTTCTGGCGGGGGATGTCAAGACGACGGCGGTGGCTCCGACCAACCGGTCGAAGGGCCCGACCGGGGCTCGCGAACCACGAGGAGTACGCGATGAAGTTCCTGATCAGTATGCACATCAACCCGGCCGTGCTGGACGCGCTGACCGACGAGGAGAAGGCGGCGATCGGCGAGGGCCACGGCCGGTTCATCGAGGCGCTGAAGGAGTCCGGCGAGATGATCACCACTCAGGCGCTCGTCGACCCGTCCCAGGCCGCCGTGGTGTCCGTGCGGGGCGGCCGGCCGGTCGTGACCGACGGACCCTTCCTGGAGGCCAAGGAGTACCTGGGCGGCTTCTACCTGATCGACTGCGAGAACAAGGAGCGGGCGATCGAGTTGGCCGCCCAGATCCCGGACGCCGCGATCGAGGGTCTGGGGATCGAGGTGCGCCAGGTGATGTTCGCTGACGGACAATTGGAGGCATGACGGTCCCACCCTTCGAGGACCTGCTGCGTGAGCTCACGCCGCAGGTCCTCGGCACGTTGGTACGCCGGCACGGCCAATTCGAGGGATGTGAGGACGCCGTACAGGAGGCCGTCCTCGCCGCCACCGTGCAGTGGCCGGCCGAGGGGGTGCCGGACAACCCGCGCGGCTGGCTGCTGACCGTCGCGTCCCGGCGGCTCATCGACCAGATGCGCAGTGACCACGCGCGCCGCGAGCGGGAGTCGGTCACGGCCACCCAGGTGGTGCCCGAGGACGTACCGGACACCGACGACACGCTCGTCCTGCTGTTCCTGTGCTGCCATCCGACGCTGACCGCGGCCTCCCAGATCGCCCTGACGCTGCGGGCGGTCGGCGGCCTGACCACCGCTGAGATCGCCCGCGCGTTCCTGGTGCCGGAGGCCACGATGGCGGCCAGGATCAGCCGGGCCAAGCAGCGCGTCAAGGCCGCCGGCGGCTCGTTCACCCTGCCGGCGGGCGCGGAGCGCGAGGAGCGGCTACGGGTCGTCCTGCACGTGCTCTACCTGATCTTCAACGAGGGCTATACCGCCTCCTCGGGCGGCGAGTTGCACCGCGCCGACCTCGCGCGCGAGGCGATCCGGCTCACCAGGATGGTGCACGCGCAGCTTCCCGAGGACGGGGAGGTGACCGGCCTGCTCGCGCTGATGCTGCTGACCCACGCTCGCCGGGAGGCCCGTACGACGACGGCCGGCGACCTGGTGCCGCTGGACGAGCAGGACCGCGCCAAGTGGGACCGCACGCTGATCAACGAGGGCACCGAGCTGGTCAAGACGTCGCTGGCCGCCCCGGCACTGGGGCCCTACCAGTTGCAGGCGGCCATCGCCGCCACGCACGCCGACGCGGCCACGGCCGAGGAGACCGACTGGCCGCAGGTGCACGCCCTCTACCTGATCCTGGAACGGGTCGCGCCCAACCCGATGGTCACCCTCAACCGGGCGATCGCGCTCGCCGAGATCGAGGGCCCGCAGGCCGGGCTGGCCCTGCTGGCCACCCTCGACGATGACGAGCGGATGGCCGGGCACCACCGGCTGCTGTCCGTACGGGCGCATCTGCTGGAGCAGACCGGCGACCTGGCCGGGGCGTACGAGCACTACCGGCACGCCGCGAAGGCCACCGCCAGCCTCGCCGAGCAGCGCTACCTGGAGTCCCGCGCCGGCCGCGTGCGGACCTAGGCCCTGTCTCGAAGTCGGTTTTGGGTGGCTTGCGGCGGCTACGGCGTGTCGTGATCGTTAAGTAGTGAGGCCTCCGGTAGGTGGTTCAGCG
>NZ_JBFAUT010000128.1:0-3909 GCF_040679475.1 Actinoallomurus sp. NPDC052274 | reverse complement strand
CTGGTGGGCGCCCTCGGCGGCCCTGACGCCCGCGTGGTCGCGGCGGGGGTGTCGGGCCCGCGGGGCCGCGGCCCGGCCGAGCCGCGCGGCGGCCGCCTCCAGCAGCTCGGCCGCGGCGGCCTGCGACAGCGCCTCGAGGCGGACGCCGGGGTCGCGTTCGCGGTGGCCCCGCCCGAGCAGGCCGGTGTAGGCATGGTGGGCGGCCGCGGTGACCTTCTCGTCCGTCACGTGCAGCAGTGTCAGGTCGGCGTCGGCGGGCGCCAGGTCGCGGGCGGCGTCGACGGCGGCCTCCCAGGTGCCCTCCGTGATCCAGATGGTCACTTTCACGCCGATCAGCCTCCGATCGTCGCCAGCATTCCCCACAGTGCCACGGTCGCGGCCACCAATGTGGCCGGGACGGTCACCAGGCCCAAGCGGGTGAACTCCCCCAGGCCCGGTTCGGCGTCGTGCTCGCGCAGGATCCGCCGCCACAGCAGCGTGGCCAGCGAGCCCACGTAGGTCAGGTTCGGGCCCAGGTTCACGCCGATCAGCACCGCGAGCACCGGTCCCGGCCCCTCGGGGGCCACCAGCGGCAGCATCGCCAGCACGGCGGGCAGGTTGTTGATCAGGTTCGCGAGCAGCGCCGCCAGGGCGGCGACCGCCAGCAGCGCGAGCAGACCTGATCCGTGCGGCAGCACCCGACCGGCCGCCCGGTCCAGGCCGTTCACCACCACCGCCTTGACGACGACGCCCAGCGCCAGCACGAACAGGCAGAACAGCGGGCCGGCCGACGCCACCACCCCGCGTACCGTGGTCCGCCGCTGCCGCAGCGCCCGGGCCGCCAGCACCAGCGCGCCGGCCAGCGCGGCCCACGCCGGGTTCACCGCCGCGAACGAGGTCACGACGAACCCCGCCAGTGTCAGGGCCAGCACCACGACCGTGAACACCGGCACCCGCGGCCGCTCGACCGGCCGCTCCCGGCCCGGGGCGACGGCCAGATCGCCGCGGAAGAACCAGCGGAACACCGCGTACTCCACCGCGATGACCACCAGCCACGGCAGCGCCATCAGCCCGGCGAACCGGGTGAACGACAGCCCGCTGGCCGCGAATGCCAGCAGGTTCGTCAGGTTCGACACCGGCAGCAACAGCGACGCGGAGTTGGCCAGGTGGGTGCAGGCGTACACGTACGGGCGGGGCCGTACCCCGACCCGCGCCGCGGTCGCGAAGACCACCGGCGTCAGCAGCACGACCGTGGCGTCCAGGCTCAGCACCGCCGTGACCAGCGACGCGACCGCGAACACCCCGGCCAGCAGCCGCACGGGCCGCCCGTGGCAGGCGCGCGCCACCAGGTCACCGGCGGCGGTGAACAGCCCCTCGTCGTCGCACAGCTGCGCGAGCGCCAGCACGGCCGCCAGGAACCCGACGACGGGGAGCAGCGTGCGGGTCTGCGCCCACGCCTGGGCCGGGGACACCGCGCCGACGGCGGTCAGCAGGCCGGCCGCGGGCACCGCCGCGACGGCCTCCGGCAGCCCACGCGGCCGGGCGACCGCGAAGACCAGCACCGCCAGCAGCAACGCGACCGCCAGCGTCTCGGCGACGACGGTGTGCAGCGCGGCCTCCCGATGGCGAACGGTACGGCCCCGCCGGAACCGTTTCCGCAGACCACCAGCATCTCACCCCGCGATCAGCGCGACCGGCCCGGTCCCGGTACCGTTTCGCCCCGTGACGACCTACCTGGAGGAGCTGTTCTCCCTCGACGGCCGTGTCGCGCTGGTCACCGGCGGCAGCTCCGGCATCGGCCGCGCCATCGCCATCGCCCTGAGCCGCGCCGGCGCGCGGGTCGTCCTCATCGCCCGTCGCGAGCCCGAGCTGCGTGACACGGCCGCCGAGCTGGAGTCCCACGGCCGCCCCGCCGCGTACGTCACGGCCGACCTCGCCGACCGCGCGCAGGTGCACCGGGCGGCCGACCAGGCGGTCGCGCCGTTCGGCGAGCCCGACATCCTGGTCAACTGCGCCGGGATCAACCTGCGGCCCCCGATGGACGAGCTCGACGAGCCCACCTGGGACAAGACGATCGCCGTCAACCTGGACGCGCCGTACCTGCTCGGCCAGAGGTTCGGGCCGGGCATGGCCCGCCGCGGCCACGGCCGCATCATCAACGTCGCCTCCCAGCAGTCCTTCCGCGCCTTCGCCAACAGCGGCGCCTACGGCGCGTCGAAGGGCGGGCTGGTCGCCCTGACCCGCTCCCAGGCCGAGGCGTGGTCCCCGCGCGGCGTCCGCGTCAACGCGCTCGTCCCCGGCTTCGTCGTCACTCCGCTGGTCACGCACATCCCCGCCGACCGCCAGGACGCCATGGCCGAGCGGACCCTCATCGGCCGCAACGGCCTGCCCGGCGACTTCGCCGGCGCCGCCGTGTTCCTGGCCGGCGCCGCGTCGGCCTACGTCACCGGCCAGGCCCTCTTCGTCGACGGCGGTTTCTCCGCCCACTGACCGGCGGCCGTCCTCACCGGCCGGCCGGGCGCGACACCCTGGGAGTTCCTCCGCCCGGTCCATGCGTGTCAGGTGATCCCGCTCACACCTGTCACAACGATCGATCGCGCGGTGTCTTGTGGCCGACCCCCTGCAAACGGAGGAGACACCATGGCCGAGAACACCGAGGTCGTCGTGGTCGGTGGCGGATACGCCGGCGTCATGGCGGCCAATCGCCTGACGCAGCGCGACGACGTGACCGTGACGCTGATCAACCCGCGCCCGGCCTTCGTCGAGCGGATCCGCCTGCACCAACTGGTGGGCGGGTCCGACGACGCGCTCGTCGACTACCGGAAGATCCTGGCCGACGGAGTCCGGCTGGTGGTCGACACCGTGACCCGGATCGACGCGGCCGGGCGCCACGTGACCCTGGCGACGGGCGGTACGGTCGGCTACGACTATCTGATCTACGCGGTGGGCAGCGGGAGCGCCGACCCGCGGGTGCCCGGCGCGGCCGAGTTCGCCCATCCGATCGCCGGGCTGGAGGAGGCGCAGCGGCTGCGGCCGATCCTGCAGTCCGCGCCCGCATCGGCCGTGGTGACGGTCGTCGGAGCCGGTCCGGCCGGCATCGAGACCGCCGCCGAGCTGGCGGAGCAGGGCCGCCGAGTGACCCTGGTGTGCGGCGGAGCGCTCGGCCCGTACCTGCATCCTCGGGGCCGGCGCTCGGTCGCCAGGCGGCTGGCCGGTCTCGGGGTGACCGTGCTCGACGGCCCCGGCACGAAGGTGACGGCCGTGACGCGCGACGTCGTGCGGCTCGATGACGGCCGCGCGGTGCCGAGCGAGGTGACCATCTGGACCGCCGGGTTCGGCGTGCCGGACCTTGCCGCGCGCAGCGGGCTGAGCACCGACGCCCTGGGCCGCCTGCGCACCGACGAGACGTTGACGAGCGTGGACGACGTGCGCGTCATCGCGGCCGGGGATTCGGCGGCGCCGTCGGACCTGCCGTTCCGGATGGGCTGCCAGTCCGCGGTTCAGCTGGGCCCGCAGGCCGCCGAGACGGTGCTCAGCCGGATGGCGGGTGAACGGCCCGCGCCCGTCAGCGTGGGTTTCGCCGGCCAGTGCATCAGCCTGGGGCGTCGCGCGGGCATCTTCCAGTTCTCCCGCAGGAACGACACCGCGATAGGGCTCTACCTCGGCGGCCGCCCGGGCGCGAAGCTCAAGGAGTTCGTGTGCCGGAGCACCGTGTGGCAGCTGGGGTACGAGGCGCGCAGGCCCGGTGCGCGCACCTGGTGGGCCAAGGATGCCAAGCGCCAGGGATTGCTGCGGGCCGAGCGCGGCGAGGCGCCGATCACCGCTGAACGGGCGGCCTAGTACTACATAGCTAGATCTGGATGACCTGGAGGCGCAGTCGTCGCTTGACGTGGTGCCTGCGTGCTTCGGCTTGATGGGCGCGCCGGACGA
>NZ_JBFAUT010000127.1:0-4494 GCF_040679475.1 Actinoallomurus sp. NPDC052274 | reverse complement strand
CGAGGCGTTCTCCCGCCCCGGAACCACGTCGATCGTGCCCTGGGCGTGGTTGGTGTACCAGCCCGCGTCGTCCCACTGCCGCCACCGCACATCACTGGTGTGGAAGTTCTTGTCGACCGGGATGACCTTGCCGTGCGGGTACTGCGGGCTCATCAGCACCGTCCCCGACGACACCGGCCGGTTGTTCTCGTCCAGTTCGATGACGGTCGCGTCCAGCTGCGGCTGCTGGGAGATCGGCTGGTTGCCCGCCGCCGCGGCGTACGTCTTGGCACGCTGCTCCGGCGTCTTGGCCTCCTTGTCCACCGAGTTCGCCGTGAGGGCGCGCGCGGCGGCGGCCGTGGTCGGCGGGTCGGTGTCGATGACGTCCTGGAACCTCAGGCCGTCCATCGTCTGCTGAAGCTTGTCCGCGATGGCGCTGATGGGCGGCGGGTCGGTGTCGGCCTGAGCCGGCGCGATGGACGTTCCCAGCAGCGCGCCGGCTGCCAGAAGACCGACCAGGCCTCGGTTACATAGACGGGAGATCTGCATGATCGACACGCTAGTAAGCAAGATCAACTTCCGGGGTAATGATTGTTGATCTTCAAATGTGATCTAAATCCTGCGCCGGGCATGCAACCAATCGCCCTGGCCGTCGGCTTCCTCGCGCTTTGGCCTCGCCCGCCGCGCGGACGGCGCGCGGCGGGCTCACGGTCACATCGGCGCCCCGTCTCCCGAGGCCCCACCATGGCGGCGGAGCGCTACCGCGGCCTCCACCTCGTACAGCCCTCGGGGGCCCTCCGGGCCGCGCCAGAAACGGTGCCGCAGGGATCCACGCACCTCGATGACGTCCCCATGCCGCCAGTCGCGAACGCCGTCCTGAACCGAGGCGTCATAGGTGACGCAGCGGATCGTGTCGATGGCGTCCTGGGGCGACCGGGCGCCCCGGTGCTCGACGATGAGCCGCCAGACCGCGACCTGCCCGCCGCCGGGTAACGACTTCCACTCCGGTGCTCCGGAGAGCCGGCCGACCAAGACGATCTCGTTGACGTGGGCCGTCGCTCCGACGTCGCGATGCGGGTCGGAGCCCGACGGGACGACGTCGGATGTGCCGCCCCGCGGCGGGGTCTCCTCGCTGCCGTCCATGATCTACTCCCCTCGTGACCGCCACACTGTGCGCCGGTGGCGTTGTCTTTACGATGGGGCGGTCGATCAGGACGACGTAACCCCGCTCCCCGCATCTGTGGAAAACCGGAGGCCCGCATGGATTTGATCACCGACCTGGGCAACGACGTCTTCGAGATCGACACCAGGATGGCCGGATACACGGGGATCACCGCGGGATATCTCATCCGCTCCGACCGGCCCTGCCTGGTGGAGACCGGCGCGGGGAACTCCGCCCCGGTCGTACGCGACGCGCTGGCGGCCGCGGGCGTCGGCCCGGCGGACCTGGCGACCGTCGTCGTCACGCACATCCATCTCGATCACGCGGGCGGGGTCGGCGACATCGCGGAGATGTTCCCCAACGCCGAGATCGTCGTTCATGAGAAGGGCGCCCGGCACCTGGCCGACCCGAGCCGGCTCATGCGCAGCGCCCGGATGGTGTGGGGCGACGCGCTGGACACGCTGTTCGGCGACCTCAAGCCCACCGACGCCGTACGCATCCGGGCGGTGGAGGACGTGGGCGAGGTCGACCTCGGCGGTGGGCGGCGTCTGGAGAGTCACCATTCGCCCGGGCACGCCAAGCACCACGTCGGTCTGCTGGACTCCCTGACCGGAGACCTGTACGTCGGTGACGCCGCCGGCGTCTACATCCCGGAGACCGCCGACGTGCGCCCCGCGACGCCGCCTCCGGACTTCGACCTGGACACCGCCCTGGCGTCGCTCGCCCGCTTCCGCGCGCTCCGGCCGTCGCGGCTGCTGTTCAGCCACTTCGGGCCGGTCGAACTGGTCGGCGAGACGCTCGACAGGTCGGAGGAGGAGCTCCGGCTCTGGGTGGAACTGGTCACCGAGGCCCACGACCAGCGTCTCGATCTGGACCACGCGGTCGCCATGGTCCGCGAGCGCACGGACGGCCGGTACCGCGCGCTCGCGCCGGACGCCGATCCGCGGGTGGCGGAGAAGATCGAGGTGATCAGCGCGGCCCGCAACAACGTCGCGGGGATCATGCACGCGCTGGAAACGCGCTGAGGCCCGCGTCCGTCCCGGCGATCGGGACGGACGCGGGCCTCGTGCCTCACTGGTCCTCGGCGTCCCGCTGAGCGTTCTCGGGCCCGGTGTCGGCGTCCGCCCCGGGCTCCGCCGCCGCGCCGGTGTCCGTCACCGACTCCGCCGCGGTGCTCACGTCGGGCTTCGCGGTAGTGGCCTCGGACGTCGTTCCGCTGCTCGGTTCGGAAGCCGCCGCCCGGTCCGCGTCGGGATCCAGATCGGCGTCGTCACCGGTCTCCGTGTCGGCGAACTCGGTGTCGATGATGTCCAGACCCTCGAGTTCGGCGTAACGCTCGGCGGCGTCCGTCTCCCCGTCACGGTCGGCCGCCGCGGCTCGCGCGAACCAGTCGACCGCCTCGTCGTCCCGGTCGGCCGCGACGAGTGCGTCGGCGTACGCGTAGAACAACCGCGCCGACCACGGCCGCCACCGCTCGTCCTTGAGCTCTGAGACCTGAAGTGCCAGGACCGCCGCGCCGGGCTGACCGAGATCGCGGCGGGCGCCCGACTCGACGATGCGCATCTCGATCGCCTCGGCCTGCGGCAGGCGGCGCGCCTCGTCCGACTTGGCCAGGTCCAGAGCACGCTCGGGCCGACCGAGTCCTCGCTCGGCGTCGGCCATAATGGCGAGGTACGCCTCCTGGCCGGTCAGCCGCCGGGCCGCCCGAAGCTCGGACAGGGCCACCGACCAGAGACCGGCATGGTAGGCCGCGAGCCCGCATGCCTCACGGACGAGGCCGACCCGCGCCGCGCGTCCGCGGGCCGCGAGCGCGTGCTGGTAGGCGAGCTCGGGCTCCTCGTCGATCAACCGGCCGGCCATCACCAGGTGGCGGGCGACCTCTGTCGCGAGGTCCTTCGGCAGCGTCTTCAGTTCGCCCCGGGCCGCCGCGTCGAGCTCGGCGCCGGTGACGTCCTCGGGGACGGGCGGGCCGGGGTCACGGCGCGGCCGTGGAGCGGCCGAGGACCGATCGTCACGTCCAGGTCGGCGCGCGCCCCGCTCGGCGGGCCGACGACCGCCCTGGGCGTCGTCACGCCGCCGGAAGCCGCCCGTCTGGCCTTCACCACGGCCGCCGCGAGGACCGCCGCCCTGCCTGTCACGGAAGTCACGACGGCCTCCGTCCCGGCGCTGGAACCCGCTCGCGCCCTCCTCGCGGGACTGGAAACGCTCCTTGCCGCCCTCGCGGGGCCGGAAGCCCTCCTGACCCTTCTCCCGGGGTCGGAAGCCTTCCTTGTCACGCGGCCGGTACCCGCCGGCACCACCGCCCGGCCGATCGTCCCGGCGCGCGCCGCCGCCAGGCCGGTCATCCCGCCGGAAGCCTTCCTTGTCACGCGGCCGGTACCCGCCGGCACCACCGCCGGGACGGTCATCCCGGCGCGCGCCGCCAGGTCGATCGTCTCGCCGGGGAGCGCCGCCGGCGCCCGTACGGCGCTGGGCGCCTTCCTCGCGCGTGAAACCGCCGCGGCCGCCGGTACGGCCCTCATCCCGTCGGCCCGGGGTGCGCGGGCCGCCGGTACGGCCGTCCCGGGGACGGAAGTCGCGGTCCTGCCGACGCTCGGTGCCCTCACCTTCACGCCTCGGAGAGCGATCGCTGGGACGCTGAGACGAGCGCCCTTCCTTGTCGCGCCAGTCGGCCGGACGGCCGCCCTGAGCGCCACGCTCGCTTCGCCAGCTTCCGGAAGAGGCCGGACGGCCGCCACCCGTCTTGGCTCCGCCACGTCCACCGGAGTCGTCTCGACGTGGGAACCGGCTTCGTCCGCTCGTGCCTTCGGCGTCGCTGCTGCGGAGGGGCCTCGGGCGGCGAGCCTGAGAACGCCCCTCGGCCTCATCGTCCCGAGCGTTGGTGAAACCGCCCGGGCGCTGAGCACCCCCCGGTTTCTGGAACCTGCCGGGTCGACCGGCTCCGGAGCGATTGCCCGGTGATCCGGCGCGCTCACCGCCGTAGCCGCCGGCGGAGTCGTCACGCCGCCCCCGGTTTCCCCCGCGGTTGGTGAAGCCACCGGACGATTTCGCGGCGCCCCCCTGACGACCGCGAGATCCGCTCGAGGAACCGCTCGCGCGGTCCTGGCGTCCCGGCCGTGGACGCCGATCGCGCCCGTCGCCGTCGCGTTGATCTCGTTCCGCGCTCATCACATCAAACCGTTTCACTGGGGGAGCACTGTCGACTCCATTGTGCCCTGAATATACAAAAAGGGCCGCCTCGGAAGGCGGCCCTTTTTGTGTAAGTGTCCGGCGGCGTCCTACTCTCCCACACCGTCTCCAGTGCAGTACCATCGGCGCTGAAGGGCTTAACTACCGGGTTCGGAATGGGACCG
>NZ_JBFAUT010000126.1:0-2500 GCF_040679475.1 Actinoallomurus sp. NPDC052274 | reverse complement strand
CGAACACTCGCATACGAAGACGACTCCTTGGTCCGTGTTTCAAGACGGGTCGCTGATGACCATTACGCCAGCATCCTTGCGGAGCGCGTACCTCAGTCCGGCGCAGGGTATTACACAACGGGCTATAACACTCCCCGAGGGGAGCCACATTCCCGAAGCCTTTATCCCCCGCGCCAAACTGATGCTGGCCTGTGCCCGGCAAAGTGCACCAGCGAGAACGCTGGATGATTCACCGGGCCCAAGTCTGGTCATAGGCGCTTCCCTTTCAACAATTTCACGTACTTTTTAACCCTCTTTTCAAAGTGCTTTTCATCTTTCGATCACTCTACTTGTGCGCTATCGGTCTCTGGCCGGTATTTAGCTTTAGAAGACATATACCACCCATTTTGAGCAGCATTCCCAAACTACTCGACTCGTCGAAGGAGCTTTACATAGGCTTGGCATCCGACCAGACGGGGCTCTCACCCTCTGTGGCGTCCCGTTCCAGGGAACTCGGAAGGCGCCTCGCCAAAAGCATCCTCTACAAATTACAACTCGGGCCCTGGGGACCAGATTTCAAATTTGAGCTGTTGCCGCTTCACTCGCCGTTACTGGGGCAATCCCTGTTGGTTTCTTTTCCTCCGCTTATTGATATGCTTAAGTTCAGCGGGTATTCCTACCTGATTCGAGGTCAACATTCGGAAGGTGGGGTGTTTAACGGCGTGGCCGCGCCCGGGTCCCGGTGCGAGTGGATATTACTACGCAGAGGTCGCCGCGGACGGGCCGCCACTCCATTTCGGGGCCGGCGGTGTTAGCGCCGGGTCCCCAACGCCGGGCTCTCCCAAAAAGAGGGGAGCTCGAGGGTTGAAATGACGCTCGAACAGGCATGCCCGCCAGAATTCTGGCGGGCGCAATGTGCGTTCAAAGATTCGATGATTCACTGAATTCTGCAATTCACATTACTTATCGCATTTCGCTGCGTTCTTCATCGATGCCAGAACCAAGAGATCCGTTGTTGAAAGTTTTGATTCATTTGTATTTTGCCTTGCGGCACACTCAGAAGAAACTGTAAAAACAAAAGAGTTTGTGGCCTCCGGCGGGCGCCTGGTTCCGGGCCGCGAAACCGAAGAGGTTCCGGGCGCCGGGGCGGCTCCGCCGAAGCAACGTAAAGGTATGTTCACATGGGTTTGGGAGTTGTAAACTCGGTAATGATCCCTCCGCTGGTTCACCAACGGAGACCTTGTTACGACTTTTACTTCCTCTAAATGACCGAGTTTGGAGAGCTTTCCGGCCCTGGGTGGTAGTTGCCCACCTCCCTGGGCCAGTCCGGACGCCTCACTGAGCCATTCAATCGGTAGTAGCGACGGGCGGTGTGTACAAAGGGCAGGGACGTAATCAACGCAAGCTGATGACTTGCGCTTACTAGGGATTCCTCGTTGAAGAGCAATAATTGCAATGCTCTATCCCCAGCACGACGGAGTTTAACAAGATTACCCGGGCCTTTCGGCCAAGGAAGTACTCGCTGGCTCCGTCAGTGTAGCGCGCGTGCGGCCCAGAACATCTAAGGGCATCACAGACCTGTTATTGCCTCAAACTTCCATCGGCTTGAGCCGATAGTCCCTCTAAGAAGCCAGCGTACTGCCAAAGCAATACGGGCTATTTAGCAGGTTAAGGTCTCGTTCGTTATCGCAATTAAGCAGACAAATCACTCCACCAACTAAGAACGGCCATGCACCACCACCCACAAAATCAAGAAAGAGCTCTCAATCTGTCAATCCTCATTGTGTCTGGACCTGGTGAGTTTCCCCGTGTTGAGTCAAATTAAGCCGCAGGCTCCACCCCTGGTGGTGCCCTTCCGTCAATTTCTTTAAGTTTCAGCCTTGCGACCATACTCCCCCTGGAGCCCAAGCACTTTGATTTCTCGTAAGGTGCCGAACGCGTCAAAAAATAACATCGTCCGATCCCTAGTCGGCATAGTTTATGGTTAAGACTACGACGGTATCTGATCGTCTTCGATCCCCTAACTTTCGTTCCTGATTAATGAAAACATCCTTGGCAAATGCTTTCGCAGTAGTTAGTCTTCAATAAATCCAAGAATTTCACCTCTGACAATTGAATACTGATGCCCCCGACTGTCCCTATTAATCATTACGGCGGTCCTAGAAACCAACAAAATAGAACCACACGTCCTATTTCATTATTCCATGCTAATGTATTCGAGCATAGGCCTGCCTGGAGCACTCTAATTTTTTCAAAGTAAAAGTCCTGTTTCCCCGTCACACCCAGTGAAGGGCATGAGGTTCCACAGAGGGAAAGGCCCGGCCGGACCAGTACACGCGGTGAGGCGGACCGGCCAGCCAGGCCCAAGGTTCAACTACGAGCTTTTTAACCACAACAACTTTAATATACGCTATTGGAGCTGGAATTACCGCGGCTGCTGGCACCAGACTTGCCCTCCAATTGTTCCTCGTTAAGGGATTTAAATTGTACTCATTCCAATTACAAGACCCAAAAGAGCCCT
>NZ_JBFAUT010000125.1:0-4699 GCF_040679475.1 Actinoallomurus sp. NPDC052274 | reverse complement strand
TTGGACAAGCGTGAGGATGTGGATAATTATCTGGCGGTGATGGAGCGGTTGTGTATTGACGCCGAGCCCGCCACCCGCATCCGCGACACCCTCGGACGCATCCTCAAGGAGCTCTGACTCCCGAGCCCGCCGGCTGGCCCCTTCCGGCCACCGCCTACGGCTTGTGCCCACCGCCTACGGCTTGCGGCCGACGCCGCCCAGCATCCACGCCTTCTCCGGCGATCGCGCGGCCAGCGGGTTCTCCGGGCGCCACTCGCGCACGTACACCAGACCAGGGTCGACCAGCTCGAACCCGTCGAAGAACGGCAGCACCTGGTCGCGCGTCCGCGCCGCCGTCTCGCCCGGCCGGTCCAGGATCGCCCGGTAGATCTCCTCGATCGGTTCGACGACGTCCGGGCGGGTGTCGAAGACGACGTGGGTGATGGCCAGGTGACTGCCGGACGGAACCGCGTCCCGCAGCCACGCCACGCTCTTGAACGGGTCATCCGAATGCGGGATGAAGTGCAGCGAACCACAGACCACGAGGGCGAGCGGCTCTTGGAGATCGATCAGCCCGTGCAGACCGCACTCGGTGAGGAACTCCTCCGGGTGCAGAATGTCGCCCTCCACGACCGCCGTCCGTGAACTGTCGATGAGGATCGCCCGCGCGTGTGAGAGGACGACCGGGTCCTTTTCGACGTACACCACCCGCGCGTCGGATGTCACAGATCGGGCGATCTCATGACTGTTGCGCTGGGTCGGCAGCCCCGAACCGATGTCGATGAACTGCCGGATGCCCTGCTCGGCGAGGAAACGGACCGCGCGGCGGAGGAAGAGGCGGTTCTCCAGCGCGATTTCCCTGATCTCCGGTGCGATCGCGAGCAGGCTGTCGACGGCCTTCCGGTCGGCGGCGAAATTGTCCTTCCCGCCGAGGAGGTAGTCGTTCATCCGTGCGACATTTGGAACACTCGTGTCGACGTCGGCCAGGCCACGGCGGGGCACGTCCGTCACAACTCACCTTTCTCGGATTAACAGCCCTTACTGTGCCAGCCGATACCCACCGGATTCAATGCCTAACGGCGTTTCCGCTCTCCCCTGCACGACACCGGCCGCCGGCCGCCCGGCCACGACGACGCGCGCTGGCCTCCGAGACCCCGTGCGTCCGCTTCCCGGGCGCGGCGGGGCGCCCGCTTCCTAAGGCGTGTCCGGTGGATCACGTGCTGGTCGATCTGTGACGGCGAGGGGTGCGGGCGGTGCCGGCCGGGCGGGACGGTCCGCCCGGCCGGGTCGGAGCGTCGTTTCTGGCGGTGTCTACTCAGCGGAGAGAATTCTCCCCTGAGTAGACACCGGTGGAAGAGGACGGGCGACCCGGGTGTGCGATCCGCGATGATTGCCTGTTATCTCCTCGGGGTGGTCGTGTGAGGCCGTACCGGATGCGCGGCAAAGGCCCCACCCGCGGTGCCGATATGGGGCTTGTGCCCTCGTCCTGGGCCGCGGTCGCCGAGCACCCGGCTACGCCGTGGGCTGCGGACCGGAGCCGTCCCGGACGCCGGCTCGGCCGGCCGGGGTGACGAACCCGCCGCTATCGGACAGGGATCAGCCTGGTCTCCGTGCCGCCACAAGATCCACCCGACAGGTCCTAGTCGTGGCGGCGTGCGTCGGCCTCGCCAGTGCGACGCCGGGCGTCGGCCTCTTCGGCGCGGCTGCGGGCGTCCTCGGCCGTGCGCGCGGCACGGTCGTACTCGCGTTGGGTGACCTGTTCGTGCCGGCCGGCCTCCGCGCGTTCGGCCTCGGCGGCCTTCATCTGTCTCCGCAGCTCCTCGATGCGTCGGTCGGCGGCCGCGACGGCCTCTCGTGCGGCGTCCCGTTCGGACTCCCACTGGGCGAGGGAGCGTTCGGCCTCCTCGGCCCGCTCCGCGGCGGCCCGCGCCTCCTCCGCCAGCCGCCGCGCCCTGCCGCGGGGATCCTCCTCCGGCGCGGACCGCTTCCCCCGCGCCTCCTTCGGCTCCGCCTTCTTGCGGCGATGCGCCACCGATGGCGCCACGGCGCCGAGCGGCCCGAAGCCGGCGTGGCTCAGCGGATGCTCCAGCCGCCCGGCCCGTACGGCTTCGGCCGCGGAGGCGTCGGCGATGGCGGCCTGGAGCGTGTCCTCGACCTCCCGGCTCTGGGCCTCGTTCAGCGGCCGGCCCGCGTCCTTCGCCAGCTCTCGCGACCGGCGGACCAGCCCGTCCACCAGCGTGCCCCGCTCGCGTTCCAACTCGCCCACGTCGCCGCCGGACGACCACGCCTCGCGCATCCGCTCGCCGAGCCCGAGCAACGGCTCGACGCCGCCGTCGCGGACCAGGTGGTTGACGGCCCACGCGGAGACGGTCGGACGGCGCAGCGCGGTGAGGCGGCGGGCGTCCTCGCGCGGCAGCTCACCGGCCAGCCGCTTGCGCGTGGCGGTGAACTCGGACGGCGGGACGCCGTAGAGCCGGTCGGCGGCGGTGTCGAAATCCACCCCCTCATGATTCCCCGCGCGAAAGACGACACAAGGTGTCTGCTTTCGCTGCCAGCATCCCCGGCGACAGGAAAGGGAACAGACATGACACTGCAGGGAAAGGTCGCCCTGGTCGCCGGGGGCACCCGCGGAGCGGGGCGGGCCATCGCGGTCGAGCTCGGCCGGGCCGGCGCGACCGTGTACGTCACCGGGCGGACGACGCGCGAGCGGCGCTCGGAGCTGAACCGGCCCGAGACGATCGAGGACACCGCCGAGCTGGTGACCGAGGCGGGCGGCGAGGGCGTCGCCGTCGCGGTGGACCACCTCGAACCCGACCAGGTACAGGACCTCGTCGACCGGATCGACCGCGAACGCGGCCGGCTCGACGTGCTCGTCAACGACATCTGGGGCGGTGACGTGTACCTCCGGTTCGACCGGCGGCTCTGGGAGCACTCCCTCGATGACGGACTGCGGATGCTCCGCCTCGGCATCGACACGCACGCCATCACCAGCCACCACGCGCTGCCGCTGCTCATCCGCCGGCCCGGCGGCCTGGTCGTCGAGATGACGGACGGGACGGCCGAGTACAACGCCGCCTACCGCGCCGACGCCGGGTTCTTCTACGACCTCGTCAAGGTCGCCGCGCAGCGGATGGCACTGGCGCAGGCGGAGGAACTGCGCCCGTACGGCGGCACGGCCGTCGCGGTCACGCCGGGCTGGCTCCGGTCCGAGGCGATGTTGGAGATCTTCGGCGTCACCGAGGAGACCTGGCGGGACGCCACCGCAGAGCAGCCGCACTTCTGCGTCTCCGAGTCGCCGTCGTACGTCGGCCGGGCCGTGGCGGCGCTGGCCGCCGACCCCGACGTGGCCCGCTGGACCGGGCGGACGCTGTCGAGCGGCGAACTCGCGCGGGTCTACGGCTTCACCGACATCGACGGCACACGGCCGGACGCCTGGCGGTACCTCACCGAGGTCCGCGACGCCGGCCTGCCCGCCGACGACACCGGCTACCGCTGACCCCTCGGGCTTTGCGCCGAGGGTTTCCGTCGCCATGACGACGAAAAGTCCCGGCGCTGCCGCGCCGACCACTGCCGCGCCCGCATCCATCCTTCGGTGGGCGCGGAGATATCCGGAACCTGGCGTGACACACGACGAGGGGGAGGTATGGGATGGCCGATGAGGTTGCGGACACCGACGATCGTGACCCGGCCGTCGGCGTGACGGCGATGGCCGAGCAGGTCCTCGCGCTGGCGGCGACCTGGACGGCCTGGGACGGCCGTCCGTTCCCCATCGATGACCGGGTGTACACCCCGCACAAGGCGATCCGGCGGGTCAACGACCACCTCATCGACCACCTCGCCGAACTGGGGGATCGGCCGGCCGGCACCGGCCGGTCCCCGACCGGTGCAACGCGTGATGGCGTGCGGCGCGCGTCCTTGACGGCGCGCGGCCGCGGGGCCGGCAAGGCGGCCTCACGACTCCGGTCGATCTGGCGCCGTTCACCGAACAGGACCTGGACGAGGCCGGGAGCCGGCTGACCCGGCTCGCCCACATCCGGACCGCTCGGCTGAACGCGCTGACCCCGGATCGGCTAGACCGTTCGCCCGGAAGGATGGAGCTTCCGGCAACTCGCCTTCCACCTGGGCGGGTGGACCTACTACGCCGACGCGGTCGGGGAGCTGTCGGTGGTCGAAACCGGCCGCTGATCCCGGTGCCGGACCTGGGGCGGGTCCGGGGCGTACAGGCGGTTCATCCGCGCGGCGGCGTCCGCGAGGAGGGCGCGCAGCTCCGGTGGGTCCAGGACCTCCGCCTCCGGGCCGAGGCGGAGGAGCTGTGAGTAGGCGACCTCGACGGACTCCACGGGCAGGGTGACGGTGACCCTGCCCTGGTCATCGGGCGCGCTCGCCGACGTCAACGCGTCCGGCAGGGCGACCGGGTCCGCGACGTGACGCAGCGCCCGAAGCCCCGGCGGTGTCAGCCGTACGGTGGCCCGGGTCCTGAGCAGCGAGCGCTCGAAATCCTCCGCCCGCTCGTCCCAGAACGCGGCCAGGTCGAAGCTCTCGTCGCGGACGAAGCGCTCCGATCCGGTCCGTACGCCCTCGAAGCGGTCCACGCGGTACACCAGGAAACGGCCTCCGGTACGGCCGCGCGAGCGGCGCTGGCCCGGCTGGACGACGGCACCTACCGGTTCGTCGACTACCTCGACGATGACGCGGTCTCCGACATCCCGGTGCGTCTGTC
>NZ_JBFAUT010000124.1:0-3233 GCF_040679475.1 Actinoallomurus sp. NPDC052274 | reverse complement strand
TTGGTTGGTGGTTTGGTGGTGGCTGGGGGTTGGTTCTGTCCGTGTTTTGAGAACTGCATAGTGAACGCGAGCATCTTGTTCTTTTTGTAGTGTGTTCAAGTTTTTTAGGGCACACGGTGGATGCCTTGGCACCAGGAGCCGATGAAGGACGTGGGAGCCTGCGATATGCCCCGGGGAGTTGGCAACCGAGCGTTGATCCGGGGATTTCCGAATGGGGAAACCTAGCACCTGTCATGGGGTGTTGCCTCCGTCTGAATTGATAGGGCGGTTGGTGGTAACGCGGGGAAGTGAAACATCTCAGTACCCGCAGGAAGAGAAAACAATATGTGATTCCCTGAGTAGTGGTGAGCGAAAGGGGATGAGGCTAAACCATGCGCGTGTGATAGCCGGCGGGTGTTGCGTGTGTGGGGTTGTGGGAGCGCTCTTGTCTGGACCGCCGTCCGGGCGTGAAGTTATAAAACAGCAGGGTAGTCGAACGATCTGGGATGGTCGACCGTAGTCGGTGAGAGTCCGGTAGGCGAAATCTTGTTGTCTTCATTGGGTGTTTCCCGAGTAGCACGGGGCTCGTGAAATCTCGTGTGAATCTGCCAGGACCACCTGGTAAGCCTGAATACTCCCTGGTGACCGATAGCGGACTAGTACCGTGAGGGAAAGGTGAAAAGTGCCCCGGTGAGGGGTCGTGAAAGAGTACCTGAAACCGTGTGCCTACAAGCCGTCAGAGCTCCCGCGCCTCTTTTGGGGTGTGGTGTGATGGCGTGCCTTTTGAAGAATGAGCCTGCGAGTTATGGTGTGTGGCGAGGTTAACCCGTGTGGGGGAGCCGTAGCGAAAGCGAGTCTGAATAGGGCGTTTGTAGTCGCATGCTGTAGACCCGAAGCGGAGTGATCTACCCATGGGCAGGTTGAAGCGCGGGTAAGACCGCGTGGAGGACCGAACCCACCAGGGTTGAAAACCTGGGGGATGACCTGTGGGTAGGGGTGAAAGGCCAATCAAACTCCGTGATAGCTGGTTCTCCCCGAAATGCATTTAGGTGCAGCGTCGCGTGTTTCTTGCCGGAGGTAGAGCTACTGGATGGCCTAGGGGGCCTACAAGCTTACTGAAGTCAGCCAAACTCCGAATGCCGGTAAGTGAAGCGTGGCAGTGAGACTGCGGGCGATAAGGTTCGTAGTCGAGAGGGAAACAGCCCAGATCACCGGCTAAGGCCCCTAAGCGTGTGCTAAGTGGTAAAGGATGTGGAGTTGCCGTGACAACCAGGAGGTTGGCTTAGAAGCAGCCATCCTTGAAAGAGTGCGTAATAGCTCACTGGTCAAGTGATTCCGCGCCGACAATGTAGCGGGGCTCAAGCACATCGCCGAAGCCGTGGCACTGCAACGTTACCCAGGCGTACTTGTACGTCCAGGGGTTGTGGTGGGTAGGGGAGCGCCGCGCCACCGGTGAAGCATCGGAGTGATCCAGGTGTGGAGGTGGCGCGGGTGAGAATGCAGGCATGAGTAGCGAATGAGGGGTGAGAAACCCCTCCGCCGGATGACCAAGGGTTCCTGGGGCAGGCTAATCCGCCCAGGGTAAGTCGGGACCTAAGGCGAGGCCGAGAGGCGTAGTCGATGGACAACGGGTTGATATTCCCGTACCCGCTGATACGCGCCCATGCTGAACCCACTGATACTAACCGTTCCTATCGTTGCTTGGTTCCTTCGGGGACCTTGCCGGCGTGTGGCCGGGACCTGAGGTGGTAGTAGGTAAGTGATGGGGTGACGCAGGAGGGTAGCTCAGCCCAGGCGATGGTTGTTCCTGGGGTAAGCATGTAGGGCGCACCATAGGTAAATCCGTGGTGTATTGAGCCTGAGATGTGATGCCGAGCCGATTTAGGTGAAGTGAGTGATCCCATGCTGCCGAGAAAAGCCTCTAGCGAGTGTGTCGGCGGCCCGTACCCGAAACCGACTCAGGTGGTCAGGTAGAGAATACCAAGGCGCTCGGGTGAACTGTGGTTAAGGAACTCGGCAAATTGCCCCCGTAACTTTGGGAGAAGGGGGGCCCCTGCTGGTGACCGAACTGGCTTTGTGAGCTGGTGGGGGTCGCAGATACCAGGGGGAAGCGACTGTTTACTAAAAACACAGGTCCGTGCGAAGTCGTAAGACGCTGTATACGGACTGACGCCTGCCCGGTGCCGGAACGTTAAGGGGACCGGTTAGCTGCTTCGGTGGCGAAGCTGAGAACCTAAGCGCCGGTAAACGGCGGTGGTAACTATAACCATCCTAAGGTAGCGAAATTCCTTGTCGGGTAAGTTCCGACCTGCACGAATGGCGTAACGACTTCCCCACTGTCTCAACCACAGGCCCGGTGAAATTGCACTACGAGTAAAGATGCTCGTTACGCGCAGCAGGACGGAAAGACCCCGGGACCTTCACTATAGCTTGGCATTGGCGTTTGGAGCGTCTTGTGTAGGATAGGTGGGAGACTGTGAAGCCATCACGCCAGTGGTGGTGGAGTCGTTGGTGAAATACCACTCTGGTCGTTTCGAGCGTCTAACCCGCGCCCGTGTATCCGGGTGGGGGACAGTGCCTGGTGGGTAGTTTAACTGGGGCGGTTGCCTCCCAAAGAGTAACGGAGGCGCCCAAAGGTTCCCTCAGCCTGGTTGGCAATCAGGTGTTGAGTGCAAGGGCACAAGGGAGCTTGACTGTGAGACAGACATGTCGAGCAGGTGCGAAAGCAGGGCCTAGTGATCCGGCACCGACGTGTGGAAGTGGTGTCGCTCAACGGCTAAAAGGTACCCCGGGGATAACAGGCTGATCTTGCCCAAGAGTCCATATCGACGGCAAGGTTTGGCACCTCGATGTCGGCTCGTCGCATCCTGGGGCTGGAGTAGGTCCCAAGGGTTGGGCTGTTCGCCCATTAAAGCGGCACGCGAGCTGGGTTTAGAACGTCGCGAGACAGTTCGGTCCCTATCCGCTGTGCGCGTAGGAGACTTGCGAGGGTCTGTCCCTAGTACGAGAGGACCGGGACGGACGAACCTCTGGTGTGCCAGTTGTACCGCCAGGTGCATGGCTGGTTGGCTACGTTCGGTCGGGATAACCGCTGAAAGCATCTAAGCGGGAAGCCTTCCTCCAGATGAGGTCTCCCAACCCTTTGTGGTTGTAAGGCCCCCAGCTAGACGACTGGGTTGATAGGCCGGAGATGGAAGCACTGTGAGGTGTGGAGTTGACCGGTACTAATAGGCCGAGTGGCTTGACACACACTC
>NZ_JBFAUT010000123.1:0-5085 GCF_040679475.1 Actinoallomurus sp. NPDC052274 | reverse complement strand
TCAACGGCCTACTGACGTCATACCGTCTGATCGATCATCCACTGTTACGTTCGGCGAGCCGGCGTTCCTCGCGGTGCCGGCGCTCGGCGAGCACGGCGGACAGGTAGATCTCGGGCCGGAAGCCCTGCGGCGGCGGAGGGCTGACGTACGTCAGGACCTCGTCCATGAGCCGCCGCCCCATCTCGTCCCGGACGAGGGGGGCGAGCTCCCAGAAACGCGTGAGGTACTGCCGTGCCGCGAGGGCGGTGGTGTCCGGCAGCCGCGACAGCTCCAGGGACGCCGCCCACGGCGCGAGCTGCGGCGGCATGATCGCCACCGGCCCGAGCATGACGTTCACCGGCACCCGGTCCTGGATGACGATCGTGCCCGCGAAGATGTCGCCGAGCCGCTTGCCGCGCCGGCTCACCAGGGACGAGATCAGCGCCGGAGAGCCGGCCAGCATCCAGAACTCGAGGAACCCGGCCAGCGCCCGCACCAGTGCCTGACGGAAGCGCTCCGGCCCGCCGTCGTCCGCGACGACCCGCAGCCCGAGGGCGAGCTTGCCGAGCGTACGGCCCCGCGTGAGCGTCTCGGTGATCGTCGGATAGCCGACCAGGACGCCGACCATCGTGAGGAGCGTCAGGCCGACCGTCACCGCGGAGTCCGACACGTGGGCCGTCATGCTGACGAAGATCAGGCAGAAGTAGAGCGCCATGAACTGCAGCAGCACGTCGATGAACAGGGCCAGCGCGCGGCTGGCCAGCCGCGCGACCCGGATGTCGAGTGCGACGGCCTCTCCGGTGACGAGTTCGACGGGCACGCTGCCCCTTTCTGATCGCGGATCCGTTCAAACCTGGAATCTCCAGTGAACGGTAGTCTGCCGGGTTGTGGACGTCGACGCCTTCGTGGCCGCGCACAACGCCGAATGGCGGCGCCTCGAGCATCTCGTCAACCGTGGCACCCGCAAGCTGAGCGGCGCGGAGATCGACGAGCTGGTCGAGCTCTACCAGCGGGCGGCCACCCACCTGTCGGTGGTGCGGTCCAGTTCGCCGGAGCCCGCGCTGGTCGGGCGGCTCTCCGGGCTGGTCGCGCGGGGCCGGGCGGCGGTCACCGGCGCGCAGGCGCCCATGTGGCGGGACGCCGCCCGCTTCCTCACCGTGTCGTTCCCCGTGACGGCCTACCGGATGCGCTGGTGGTGGCTGGGGTCGGCGGTGCTGTCGACCTTGGTCTCCGTGGTGCTGGCGGTGTGGGTCGCGCGCAACCCGCAGGTCCAGACGTCGCTGCTGTCCCCGCAGGAGATCAAGCAGCTCGTCGACCACGACTTCGCCGACTACTACACCGAGCACGCCGCAGGGGCCTTCGCGTTCCACGTGTGGGTGAACAACGTCTGGGTCTCCGCCGAGTCGCTGATCTTCGGCATCCTGCTCGGCATTCCGACGATCCTCGCCCTGTTCGCCAACCAGCTCAATCTGGGTGTCTCCGCCGGTCTGATGTTCGCCCACGGCAAGGGCGCGATCTTCTTCGGGCTGATCCTGCCGCACGGCCTGCTGGAGCTGACGGCCGTGTACCTCGCGGCGGCCGCGGGCCTGCGGCTCGGCTGGACGATCATCGACCCGGGCCCGCGCAGAAGGGGGCAGGCGCTCGCCGAGGAGGGCCGGGCGGCGATGAGCATCGCCGTGGGCCTGATCGGCGTGCTCGCCGTCTCCGGCGCGATCGAGGGGTTCATCACCGGCCACGTGCCGGTGACCTGGCTGCGCATCGCCATCGGCGTGCTCGCCGAGGCCGCGTTCCTGACGTACGTCATCGTCTTCGGCCGCCGCGCCGCCCAGGAGGGCGAGACCGGCGACGCGGAACTGGTGCCGGACTCCGCCCCCGTCGCCGCCTGAGCCGAGACCACTGTGCCGAGGATTTCGGTCGTGTGAGCGACAGAAATCCTCGGCCGCGATTGAAGTGCGTCCGCTCCGTCGCTCAGCTCAACGCGTCGAGGTCGATGGCGACGGGGAAGGGTTGGTCGGTCTTCAGGACGCCGGTGTGGGCACCAGAAGAGGCGTAGCTCCGCGTCGTCGCATTCAGGATGTGAGTATAAGTGATCAGCCCGGAATTCTGTTGCTCAACGCGCCAATAATGAGGAATGCCGACTACGGCATATTCGGCCGGTTTGTCCAGGCGGTCGGCGCTGACGCTGCCCTTGCTCATGATTTCCACCGCCAGGAGGACCTGGTGAGGGCGGACCGGGAGCACGTCCGGATCGCCATCGAACACCAGCACATCGGGCCGTCGGTTATGGAGCGGGACGTCCGCGAGGCGTAGGTCGACGTCCGTGGTCACCTGCCAGGGAGCCGGCGCGGCGGCCTCGAGCGCGTTGGCGAACAGGCGCGCGATGCGGTTATGCCGCGGAGTCGCGGAGGGCGACACGATGATGCTCCCATCAACGATCTCGATGCGCCGACAAATCTCTTCGGGCATCCGATCGTATTCCTCCGCCGTGACACCTTCCTCCGGAAGGCTCAACATCCATTCCGGCAAAGCCGCCATAATGGCCCTCCTGTTAACAGGGTCGCTCTCCCCGCTTCTCACATCTTAGGAGCATCGCCGTTGACGGGGCGATCCTCTGCCGAGCGCCTGGCGTGATCAGAGGCGGCCGGCGGCCTTCAGAGAGAGGTAGGCGTCCGCGAGGGCGGGGGCGATCTCGTCCGGGGGCGCGTCGACGACCTCGACGCCGTACTTGCGGAGTTCGACGGTGACGCGGCGGCGCTCGGCGCGGGCGCGCTCGGCCGCGGCGGCGTCGTAGAGGGCCGCCGCGTCGCCGCGGGCCGCCACCATCTCGGTCACCCGCGGGTCGCTCACCGCCGCGACGAGGACGAGGTGCTTGGCCGTCAGCTGGGGGAGCAGCGGCAGCAGGCCCTCCTCGATCGCGGTCGCGTTGAGGTCGGTCAGCAGCACCACCAGGCACCGCTGCCGGACCCGGGACAACAGCGCCGAGATCATGCCCGCCGCGTCCGCCTCGATCAGCTCCGGCTCCAGCGGCGCCATCGCCCGCACCATCGAGGTCAGCACCTCGGTACGGGCGGCGCCCTCCACCCGGGCGCGGACCCTCCGGTCGTAGGCCAGCAGGTCGACGCGGTCACCCGCGCGGGAGGCCAGCGCGCCGAGCAGCAGCGCGGCGTCCATCGAGCAGTCCAGGCGCGGGATGTCGCCGACGCGACCGGCGGCCGTACGGCCGGTGTCGAGCACGAGGTAGATCCGGCGGTCCCGCTCGGGCCGCCAGGTGCGGACGACGACGTCGCTGCGGCGTGCCGTCGCCCGCCAGTCGATCGAGCGCACGTCGTCGCCGTTGACGTACTCCCGCAGCGAGTCGAACTCGGTGCCCTGGCCGCGGATCAGCGCGACGTGCTGCCCGGTGAGCTCCCGCAGCCGCGCGAGCTTCGCGGGCAGGTGACGCCGGGACGGGAAGGCCGGCAGGACCCGCACCGTCCACGGCGCGGCACGGTTGAGCTGGCGGGCCGCCAGCCCCAGCGGGCCGTACGAGCGGACGGTGACCGTGACGGCGGCGCGGTCACCACGGCGGGTCGGCACGAGGCGGGTCTCGACGCGGCGCCGCTCGCCGGGCGGGATCGTCACGGTCGACGTACGGGGCGAGGCGCCCGCGCTGGGCGGCCAGGCGTCCCGCAGGCGGGCCCGCAGCCGCCGGGGGCCGGGGTTCTCCACGATCAGGGAGACGGTGGCCTCCTCGCCGAGGCGGACGTTGGTGTCGCCGGAACGGTGCAGGCGCAGCCGGCGGACGTTGCCCGCCAGCACCAGGTCGGCCACGACGAGCGCGACGATCACGCCGTCGACGGCGAGCAGCGTCCACCAGCTCGGCACGACCACGAGGACGACCGCGCCGAGGACGGCCAGCAGCCCCGCACGCCCGGTCAGCGCCATGCCCGGCTCCCGCTCATCGGGGAGCGGGGACGGTGGTGAGGATGCCCTCGAGCACGCCGTCCGTGGTCGCGCCCTCGAGCTCCGCCTCGGGCCGCAGCTGCACGCGGTGCCGCAGCGTGGGCCGGGCGAGCGCCTTCACGTCGTCGGGCCGTACGTAGTCGCGGCCGGACAGCCACGCCCAGGCCCGGGCCGTCGCCAGCAGCGCCGTGGCGCCGCGCGGCGACACACCGAGCTGCAGGGACGGCGACTGGCGGGTGGCGCGGCACAGGTCGACGATGTAGCCGCTCACCTTCGGGTCGATGTGGACCCGGCGCACGGCCTCCCGGCCGGCGGCCAGGTCGGCCGGGCCGGCGACGGGGGTGACGCCCGCCGCGCCGAGGTCGCGCGGGTCGAACCCGGACGCGTGACGCTGCAGGACCGCGATCTCGTCCTCGCGGGAGGGGACCGGGACGTTCAGCTTCACCAGGAACCGGTCGAGCTGGGCCTCCGGCAGCGGGTAGGTCCCCTCGTACTCGACGGGGTTCTGGGTGGCGCAGACGACGAACGGGTCGGGCAGCGGGCGGGCCTGGCCCTCCACCGAGACCTGGCGCTCCTCCATCGACTCGAGCAGGGACGCCTGGGTCTTCGGCGGCGTCCGGTTGATCTCGTCGGCGAGCAGCAGGTTCGTGAAGACCGGCCCCTCCCGGAACTCGAACTCCGACGTGCGGTTGTCGTAGACGAGGGAGCCGGTGACGTCGCCCGGCATGAGGTCGGGAGTGAACTGCACCCGCTTGAAATCGAGCTTCAGCGCCTGGGCGAGGGTGCGGATCAGGAGCGTCTTGGCGACGCCGGGCACGCCCTCGAGCAGGACGTGGCCCCGGCACAGCAGGGCGATGACCAGGCCGGTCACGACGGAGTCCTGGCCGACGACCGCCTTGGCGACCTCTCCGCGCAGTGCCGTCAGCGCGGTACGGGCGTCCTCGCCCGCGAGGTCGTGTGGAGTTTCCGTCAAGAGTTGCGAACCAGCCTTTCCAGGTCGTCGAGGACACCCGCGAGGCTCACCAGCCCGGCGTCGTCCACTGGGGGAGGACCGTACAGGGCGGCGCCGACCACGGCCTGTTCCCGGCCGGTGTGCGCCGCGACCGCGGCGACGATCTCGGCGGCCATCGCGGGGTCGGAGGCCGCGCTGCGCGGCATGCCGAG
>NZ_JBFAUT010000122.1:0-5176 GCF_040679475.1 Actinoallomurus sp. NPDC052274 | reverse complement strand
GCCCCCTTGGCTCCCAGCCGGCGCTCGCGGCCGCGCGCGGCGGCGGGCGGGGGGCGGTTTTGGTGTGGTAGGGCGGCGGGGGTGGCCCCCCCCGCGCCCCCCCCCCGCCCGGGTGAGGTCGCCGGGAGGGCTCAGACGGCGAGCACCGGCGCGAGCCGGCCACCGACCGGGCCGGGGCCGCCGGAAGGTCTCAGCCGGTCAGCACCGGGGCGCGCTCGGGCTCCGGCGTGTCGCGCGCGGGGGCGCCGCGCAGACCGAGAAGGCCGCCGAGCGCGGCGAAGCAGACGAAGACCGCGACCGCCTCGATGCCGACCGCGATGAAGTCGGGATCGCCGATGAGGAAGTCCGGCATCTTGATCATGAGTCCCGCGGCCACCGAAGCGGTGGCCGCCGCACGCCAGGGGTGGTGACGCAGGTCGAGCCAGCGCGTCAGCCGCGGCGCCCGGCGGCGGGCCCCCCGCCACAGCGCCTCGGCGAACCGCAGCGTCCGACCCGCCACGGGCAGGCGGTCGGCCAGCGCACGGCAGACCGCGGCGATCACGTCGAGGGTGTCCTCACCGTGCCGGGCCGACCCCAGCCAGGACGTCCGCGCGGCCGCCCGGAGCCCCGCGTACACCGCGACCGGGATGCCGATCGCGGCCACGGCGAGCGGCAGGCGTTCGGCGAACGGCACGGACGGCCGCAGGTTTCCGGCGGCCACCGCCGCGACCGGGAGCAACGCGACGGCGGCCGCGGCGAGGCTGCGCCCGGCCAGTGCCGCCGGTCTCCCGGCGAGCGCGGTGCCGCGCAGCCACGGCGCCACCACGGACAGGAACAGGCCGTTGAGACCGCAGACGACGGCGACCTGCACCAGCAGGTCCGGGACGGCGTAGAAGACGAGGGGCGACGGCCACGGCCGCGCCGGCGGCGCGGTGTTCAGGGCCAGGCCGGCCGCCACGAACGCCACGGCGCCGCAACCGACCAGCGCCCACGCCGCCCGGGTCAGCGAGTGCCGGACGAAGTCGGCGTTGAACTCGGCGGCGAGCGCCCGCGGGTCGCCGAACCGCGCCAGCGCGTGCTCGGCCGCCTCCTCGGGAGAGGCTCCGCGACGCCTCTCCTCTTCGATCGACTCGGCCAGATGGTCCGAGACCTCGGCGACGATCCGGCGTCGGCGTCCCGCGCCCACGCACAGCCTGCTCAGCAGGGTTTCGATGTAGTCGCGCGTCGAGTTCGGCATGGTCAGGCCCCCGCTCCGAAGATCGCGTCGACCGCCGCCGAGAACGACCGCCACTCCCGGCGGCGTTCGTCCACGGCGTGCCGGCCCCGCGCGGTGAGCGCGTAGACCCGGCGCCGCCGGCCTTCCTCCGCCGACCAGCCGCTCTCGACCAGGCCCGCCCGCTCCAGTCGATGCAGCGCCGGATAGACCGACCCCTCGGGCAGCTCGAAGAAGCCGCCGCTGCGCTCTCGAAGAAGGTCGATCAACCGGTATCCGTGCGCGGGGCCCGTGGCGAGCACCGCGAGCACCAGACCGTCCAGGTGTCCACGTACGGCATCCATACCTAGAAACCCTAGGCTTAGAATGTCTAGGTATCAACCCCGCCGCCGCCCGGGGACGGCCGCCAGCGAACGGAAGGTGCCCGATGACCGGTCTCGCCCATGCCCTGTACGCCCGCCGCCTGCGTCGGCAGGTCATCGACGGCCCGCTGCCCGAGCACGTCGGCCTGATCATGGACGGCAACCGCCGCTGGGCCCGGCAGGTGGGCCTGGACGATCCGAGCCTCGGTCACAAACACGGCGCCGAGCACGCCGAGAAGGTCCTGTCCTGGTGTGAGACCGTCGGAATCCGGCACGTCACCGTGTTCCTCTGCTCGACCGAGAACCTGCAGCGCCGCGGCGACGCCGAGATCGCCTTCCTCATGCGGGTGATCGAGCAGATGGCCACCGAGCGGCTCGCCCGCGAGGACGCCCGCTGGCAGGTCCACGTCGCCGGCATGCTCGACGCGCTGCCCGACAGCACCGCCCGGGCCCTGAAGAGCGCGGTCGAGGCGACGCGCACCTGCGCCACCGGCGCGCACGTCACCCTGGCCGTGGGTTACGGCGGCCGGCAGGAGGTGATCGACGCGCTGCGCGACCACCTGCACGAGCGCGCGGAGGCCGGCGACTCTCTGGCCGCGGCGGCGTCCGCGCTGACCGTCGACGACATCGCGCGGCACCTCTACACCGCCGGACGGCCCGATCCGGATCTCATCATCCGCACCAGCGGCGAACAGCGGATGTCGAACTTTCTGCTCTGGCAGAGCGCCTACTCGGAGCTGTACTTCTGCGAGGCCAACTGGCCCGCCTTCCGCGAGATCGACTTCCTGCGCGCCCTGCGCAGCTACGCGACCCGCCGGCGCCGGTACGGCGCCTGACCGTCGACGATCCAGGGCGGCGCGGCCTCGCCGAACACCTGGCCGACGCCGCCGGCCACGCCAGGAGGCATCCCGTTCGTTCAATCGGTGCTGGAGACCTCCGGCGGGAGTCGCCGGGCGGCCTCGGCCAGGATCTCGACGACGCGCAGGCCGAACGCCGCGTCGCAGTCGTGGGAGCGTCCGGTGCGCGCCGAGTCCAGCAGCGTGTCGATCATCCGGTCGAGCGCGGCCACCGGCGTTCCCTCGTTCGGCGGCATCACGGTGACACCGTGGTCGCCGCGGAGTTCGACCGTCGAGCCCGTCGCCGCGGCCGGCGCGGTCAGGGACAGGGTGGCGGTGCTCGACGCGCCGCCGTCGTGCCGCAGGACGAGATGCACGGTGTCACCGGGGCCGGTCGTCGCCGCGGCCACCTCCCGCACGTCGCCGAGCACGGGAAGCAGCACGGACAGGGCGTGCGGGCCGACGTCCCACAGCGCGCCCTTCTGGCGCCGCCACGGCGAGTCCGCGAACGGCCCGCCGTCGAGCGCGCCGATCCACGCCGCGTGCGCGGTGAACCAGCCGCCGCGCCGGGCCTGCTCGGCGATCCACTGGCGTATCTCGCCCAAGAAGCGGGAGGTGAAGAACGCCGCCGAGGCGACGCCCGTCTCCCGGACCGCGGCGACGACGGCGCGCGCGTCGGGCACCTCGACCGCCAGCGGCTTGTCCAGCAGCAGGTGACGACCGGACCGGGCGGCGCGTACGGCGAGCGGCGCCTGGACGGCCGGTGGAAGCGCGATCGCGACCGCCTCGGTGTCCGCGATGAGGGCGTTCACGTCCTCGTACGGACGGGTGCCGAAGCGCTCGGCGAGCGCACCGGCCGCCTCGGGACGCCGGCCCCAGACTCCGACGAAGTCGACCGCGGAATGGCCGCGCAGCGCCGGGGCGTACGCGAGTTCCGCCCAGGGGCCAGTCCCCAGTAGTCCGATCCGCACGCTCTCACCCTCCTCGTACCCTTACCGGCCCGTCGACCGACATGGTGTCGAAGTCCGGAACCGGACACCAACAGTCAAGAGGACGTAAAGTCATATTGACCGGCAGGTGACGAATTCCTATGTTCCGCGCAGCACCACCAAACGTGGTGTCACCGGCCGGAGGGCGGTAGACCCCGCCGCGTCCGGCCTCCCGCCAGAAAGGGAGCCAAGGATGTCACCCCCATCCACCCGAGCTCGTCGCCTGCGGCGCACCCTCCTGACCCTCATCGCCGCGCTCGCCCTGCCCATCGCCCTGCTCACCGCGACGACCGCGCCGGCGAGCGCCGCCCCGGCCGCCGCCGGACCGCACCACGTCGCCCCGGTGAAGCGCGCGTGCGCGGCCCCCACCCGTCGCGGCCAGATGGCGTGTCTGTCCCTCGTACGCACCGACGTGGCCGCCCACCAGGGCGTCCACCCGAACCTGGCCCCGTCCGGATACGGTCCCTCCGACCTGCAGAGCGCGTACGCCCTGCCGTCGTCGTCGGCCGGATCCGGGCAGACGGTCGCGATCGTCGACGCCTATGACGACCCGAACGCCGAATCCGACCTGGCGACGTACCGCTCCCAGTACGGGCTGTCCGCCTGCACCACCGCGAACGGCTGTTTCAAGAAGGTCAACGAGACCGGCGGCAGCAGCCTCCCGTCCGCCGACTCCGGCTGGGCCGAGGAAGAGTCGCTGGACCTGGACATGGTGTCGGCGGTCTGCCCGAGCTGCCACATCCTGCTGGTCGAGGCGAACCAGCCGAGCATGGACGACCTGGGCACCGCGGTGAACACCGCGGTCAGCCTCGGCGCCAAGTTCGTGTCGAACAGCTACGGCGGCTCCGAGGACAGCACCGACCCGAGCAGCGACTCCTCCTACTTCAACCACCCGGGCGTCGCGATCACCGTGTCGTCGGGCGATAACGGCTACGGCGTCGAGTACCCGGCGGCCTCGCAGTACGTCACCGCGGTGGGCGGAACCTCGCTGTCCCGGGCGTCGAACTCGCGTGGCTGGAGCGAGTCTGCCTGGTCCGGCGCGGGCTCGGGCTGCTCCGCCTACGACGCGAAGCCGTCCTGGCAGAAGGACTCCGGCTGCGCCAAGCGCACGGTGGCCGACGTCTCGGCCGTGGCCGACCCGAGCACCGGCCTCGCCGTCTACGACAGCTACCAGGTCGGCGGGTGGCTCGTCGTCGGCGGCACCAGCGCCTCCTCGCCGATCATCGCCGGTGTCTACGCGCTGGGCGGGTCGCCGGCGTCCGGCACCTACCCGGCGTCCTACCCGTACGCTCACACCGGCGCGCTCAACGACGTCACCTCGGGCAGCAACGGTTCGTGCAGTCCGTCCTACCTGTGCACCGCCGGTTCCGGGTACGACGGGCCGACCGGGCTGGGCACTCCCAACGGGGCGACGGCCTTCCAGAGCGGATCCACCGGCGGCAACACCGTCACGGTGACCAACCCGGGCAACCAGACGAGCACGGTCGGCACGGCGGTCACCCTGCAGATCCAGGCGACCGACTCCGCCTCGGGCCAGACGTTGACCTACAGCGCGACGGGCCTGCCCGCCGGGCTGTCGATCAACTCCTCCACCGGCCTGATCTCCGGAACGCCGACCACGGCGGGCACCTCGAACGTCACCGTCAGCGCCAAGGACTCCACCGGCGCCTCCGGGTCGGCGTCCTTCACCTGGACCGTCAATCCGGTCGGCGGCGGGTGCTCCTCGCCGGGCAACAAGGTGAGCAACGGCGGGTTCGAGAGCGGCACCTCACCGTGGACGACGACCTCCGGCGTCGT
>NZ_JBFAUT010000121.1:0-5511 GCF_040679475.1 Actinoallomurus sp. NPDC052274 | reverse complement strand
CCGGCTGTGCGGCCGGCGCGGGCGGCCAGGACGGCGCGGCCGGCTGCTGCGGCTCCGGCTGCGCAGGGGCGGCCGGCTGCGGCGCCGGGGCGGCCTGGGGCGCCTCCTGCTGGGCGGGCTCGGGCTGGGCCTGCTCCTGCTGCGGAGCGGCGTCGGCGGTCGCCTCGCCCTCCTGGGCGATGACGGCCAGCTCGGCACCGACCTCCACGGTCTCGTCCTCGGCGACGGTGATGCTGCTCAGGACACCCGCGGCCGGCGACGGAATCTCGGTGTCGACCTTGTCCGTCGACACCTCGAGAAGCGGCTCGTCGGCCTCGACGCGCTCACCCTCCTTCTTGAGCCAGCGGGTGACGGTGCCCTCGGTCACGCTCTCGCCGAGCTGGGGCATGGTTACGGAGACCGGCATGGTTCTCTGCGACTCCTCTTGATACGTCGTGTCTTGGTACGGGCGGGATCAGCCGTGGACGTGCAGCGGCTTGCCGGCGAGCGCGAGATGAGCCTCGCCGATCGCCTCGGACTGGGTCGGGTGCGGGTGGATGAGCTGGGCGACCTCGGACGGCAGGGCCTCCCAGTTGTAGATCAGCTGGCCCTCGGTGATGAGCTCGCCGACGCGGCTGCCGACGATGTGCACGCCCAGCACGGGGCCGTCCTTGGCCGCGATCACCTTGACCTCGCCCTGCGTGCCCAGGATCTTGCTCCGGGGGTTGCCGGCCAGGTCGTAGGTGACCTCGACGATGTCGTGACCGCGCTCGCGGGCCACCGCGGAGGTGACGCCCACCGACGCGACCTCGGGCTCGGAGTAGGTGATGCGCGGAACGCCGTCGTAGTCGATCGGCGCCGGGTCCAGGCCGCCCAGCCGCTCGGCGACGAGGATGCCCTCGGCGAAGCCGACGTGCGCCAGCTGAAGCGTCGGGATCAGGTCGCCGACCGCCGAGATGGTCGGGACGTTCGTGCGGCAGTACTGGTCGACCTTCACGAAGCCGCGCTCGGTCTCGACCCCGACCTCTTCCAGGCCCAGGCCCTCCGAGACCGGGCCGCGGCCCACGGCGACGAGCAGGAGGTCGGCGTCGAGGGTCTTGCCGCCATCGAGGGTGACGATGACGCCCGACTCGGTGTGCTTGACGCTCTCGAACCGCGCGCCGAGTTCGAACTTGATGCCGCGCTTGCGGAAGGCCCGCTCCAGCCGCTTGGAACTGGACTCCTCCTCCAGCGGCAGCAGGTGCGGCAGCGCCTCGACGATCGTCACCTCGGCGCCGAAGGACCGCCACACGCTGGCGAACTCGACGCCGATGACGCCGCCGCCGAGCACGACCACGGACTGCGGGATCCGGTCGAGCACGAGGGCGTGGTCGCTGGAGATGACGCGCTCACCGTCGATCTCCAGACCGGGCAGCGACCTGGGCACCGAGCCGGTGGCCAGCACGATGTGCCGGCCCTCGTACGTCGTGTCGCCGACCTGGACGGTGGTGGGACCGGTCAGCCGGCCCTCGCCCTCGACGATCGTGATGCCCTTGGACTTGATCAGCCCGGTCAGGCCCTTCACCGTCGTGCTGACGACCTTGTCCTTGTAGGCGTGCACACCCGGCAGGTCGATGCCCTCGAACCGGGCCCTGACCCCGAACGTGGCCGACTCGCGCGTCTGGTCGGCCACCTCGGCCGCGTGCAGCAGCGCCTTGGTCGGGATGCAGCCGCGGTTGAGGCAGGTGCCGCCGAGCTTGTCCTTCTCGATCAGTACGACGCTCAGACCCAGCTCGACCGCGCGCAGCGCGCACGCGTATCCGCCGCTGCCGCCACCTAGGACGACGATGTCGTAGGGGCTATTCGACACAGGACGCTCCTTCGATGCCCGCTCGGGCGCCTCCGGCCCGGAGCGATTTCTGTTCCCGCACGCATCTTTCCACTTCCGGCCGCCGGGCCGGGACAGCGCCTCCCGTTCGCGCCGTCCACTCGGGCGGTACGCCGCGCCGGGGACGCTCCGTCCCCGCGCGCGGCCCGCCCGGTATCGTCCGGCGCGCGCCGCGCGCCGGACTTTCCGTTCCCACCTCGGTCACAGGGCGCCGGCGGCGGCGTCCTCGGCGATCTGGACGAGCGTGCGGACGGCGGCGCCGGTGCCGCCCTTCGGCGTGTAGCCGTACGGCTGGCCCTGGTTGAAGGACGGGCCGGCGATGTCGAGGTGCGCCCAGCGCACGCCGTCCGGCACGAACTCCTTCAGGAAGATCCCGGCCACCAGCATGCCGCCCCAGCGCTCACCGCTGACGTTGGCGATGTCGGCGATGGCCGAGTCCAGGCCCTTGCGCAGCTCCTCCGGCAGCGGCATCGGCCAGGCGGACTCGCCGGCGCGGCCGGCCGCGTCGGCGACCTTGTCGCGCACGTCGTCGTCGTTGGCCATGACCCCGGTCGTCCGGGTGCCGAGCGCGACGAGCTGGGCGCCGGTCAGGGTGGCGACGTCGACGATCAGGTCGGGCTCGTCCTCGCCGGCCCGGACGATCGCGTCGGCCATGACGAGGCGGCCCTCGGCGTCGGTGTTGAGCACCTCGACGGTCTTGCCGCCGTAGATGGTGAGCACGTCGGAGGGGCGCTGCGCGGTGCCGCTCGGCATGTTCTCCGCGATGGCGAGGTAGCCGACGACCTTGACCTTCGGCCGCAGGGCGGCGATCGCCTTGAGCGCGCCGAGCACCGCGCCGGCGCCGCCCATGTCGGACTTCATCCAGTCCATGGCCTCGCTGGGCTTGAGCGACAGGCCGCCGGAGTCGAACGTGATGCCCTTGCCGACGAACGCGACGGTCTTGTCCGCCTCGGGGTGCTCGTAGGCGAGACGGACGAGGCGCGGCGGGTTGACCGACCCCTGGCCGACCCCGACGATCCCGCCGTAACCACCCTCGACCAGGGCCTTCTCGTCGAGGACCTCGACCGACAGCCCGGCTCCCTCCCCGACCTCGCGCGCGGTCTCCGCGAGCACCTCGGGGTTCAGGTCGGACGGCGGGGCGTTGACCAGGTCGCGGACCAGCGTGACGGCATCGGCGATCGTCCTGGCGCGCCCGAGGGCGCTTTCGACCTCGCCGTCGGCCTCGGTCACCACCGTGATCTTCGAGACCGGGCGCTTGTCCCCGTCGCCGGTCCGGTAGTTCAGGTAGGCGTAGTTGCCGAGCAGCGCGCCGGTCGCGACGGCGGCCACCTCGTCCGCGGTCGCGGCGGGCAGCAGGACCGCGACCGAGTCGGAGCCCGCGAGGGAGCGCAGCGCGACGCCGGCCGCCCGGCGCAGGGCCTCGGCGTCGTACGACTCGCCCAGTCCGACGGCCACCACCAGCGGGGCGGCCAGGTTGCCGAACGTCGGGACCTTGGTGACCTCGCCCGCCTTGCCGCCGGCGCCCAGCCCGCTCAGCGCGGCTGTAAGGCGCCCCTGGAACGCCTCGTCGACCCCTGCGGCGCCGGGCGCCAGGACCGGTCCGGAGTCATCGGTCACGACACCGATCACGACGGCGTCTACGTCAAGGGATGCGGATTGAGCGTTGGCAAGTTCGAGGTTCGTCACACAGCCCGATGGTAGTCCTGCCTCGCTGTTCTTTGTTCGGGTCCACGGACTTGGGGGATCTTCGGCCCGCGTCGCGCGGGCCTCCGCCCCCGCCTGGTCGATTACCATTCGTCGACTGGCCCCGTCGTCCTGGGCGTTTCAAGGCCGCCTCTGGCCGAGGGGAAGCGGGCAGCGGCGGCAGCCCCCGGACGGCGGTCAGCGGGACGTCGCATGCGCCATGGCCAGGGCGCGTTCCGCGACCGGCGCGGGAGCTTCACTCTCGGGACGCTCCCGCGCCTTCTAGGCCACCGACAGCACGACGATCGCCGCGGTCGTCGACGTCTCCACCAGGGCGCCGAGGACGTCGCCGGTGACGCCGTCCAGGCGCCGTACGGCGTGTCGCAGCAGCGCCGCCGCGACCAGGAGCCCGGCCGCCACGGCCGCCGGGGCGAGGACGGCCGAGCGCGCGCCCCCGGCGAGCAGGCCCGCGACCGCCGCGGCGACCACGACGGCCGCCGTCGCGGCCACCGCGTCCCGGCGCCGCACGGTCCCGGAGACCAGGGCGCCCAGGCCATCCGGGCGGGCGGCGGGGACCCCGGCGCGGCAGGCCCACGTGACCGCGAGCCGCCCGGTCACCGCCGCGACGGTCACGGCGACCGCCCGGTGCGGGGCCTGCGCGAGGGCGGCGACCTGGATCAGCAGGGTGAACACCAGTGTGATGACCCCGAACGGTCCGATGTCGGACCGTTTCATGATCGACAGAGCGTCCCCGGCGGGACGTCCGCTGCCCAGCCCGTCGGCGAGGTCGGCCAGGCCGTCCAGGTGCAGGCCGCGGGTGAGCAGCGCCATCGCCCCGACCGCCAGGGCGGCGCCGAGCAGCGACCCGGCGCCGAGCCGTCCCGCGACCGTCACGACCACGGCGGCGGCCGCGCCGACCAGGAGCCCGGCGACCGGCGCGAGCGTCATCGCCCGGCGGGCGGTCGCCCGGTCCACCCGGCCGCACCGCACCGGTATGACGGTGAGCAGCGACACCGCCAGGCGCAGCCCCTCGGAGCCGGGGATCCGCTCGTTCTCATGCCGCATGACGTCCTCCGGGCCGATCTGTGTCGAACGTCTCCCGCCGGGGCGCCCGGCTCCCGGCGGTCACGGCAGGTCGACGACCCGGCCGGCGACGACCAGGGCGGCCTCTTCCGACTCGGCCGCCAGGCGCTGGTTGAGCCGCCCCAGAGTGTCACGGAACGCCCGTCCGCTCGCGGTGGCGGGGACGATCGACAGGCCGACCTCGTCGCTGACCGCGACGACGTGGGCCCGGGTGGACCGCCACGCGCCGACCAGTTCGTCCAGGCGCGGCACCACCGCCCGGGGTTGCTCCCAGGCGTCCAGGGCGTCGAACACCGCCGTCAGCCAGGTGCCCATCCCGTCGATGAGGAGGGTGCCCGTCGCGTCGCGCAGGAGACCCGCCAGGTCGATCGTCTCGGCCGTGTCCCACCAGCCGGGGCGGCGTCGCCGGTGCGCGGTGATCCGGTCGCGCCACTCCGGGTCGTCGGTGTGCATGATCCCGGTCGCGACGTACGTCACCTCCGGGTGCGCCATGACCCGCAGCTCGGCCTCCTCGGACTTGCCCGATCGGGAGCCGCCCAGGATCAACGACCGCCACGGCCCGGACGCGGGACGGGTCCAGAAGCCCAGCCGGCGGTCCAGTTCGGCCGGGGACGCGACGCGGTGGTCGACGTGGACGGCCTCGATCCGGGTCTCGTCGGTCACCGCGCCGGCGCGCCGCAGCCGACCCAGGTGCGAGGGGTCGCCGATGAGGTCGAGGAGCACGGCGTCGTACGGCTCTGGGCCGGCCGGTTCGGGCCGCGCGCCCGGCCCGGCCGCGAACAGGACCCGGTGCCCGCGCGGCGTGCGGACGTCGTGACCGCCGGGCACCTCCCGCAGGCGACCCGTCGGACTACTACAACGCGGTCGGGCTGGCGGGCCTGCTCAGCGGCGACTCGCAG
>NZ_JBFAUT010000120.1:0-6135 GCF_040679475.1 Actinoallomurus sp. NPDC052274 | reverse complement strand
CCCTCGGCGCCTGGATCCTCCTCACCGGCCGCCTGACTCCTCGCCGCCCGGCCCGGCACTCCGAGTCGCGCGGCGTTCCCGCGCGCCGCTGAGCTAGTGGAGATCCGCGTCGGATAGTGCCGGGACAGCCGGGCGTCGAAGTAGATCATCCCCTCGTCCAGCAGCGCGCCGGACTCCACCATCGACCGTACGGTGTCGTGGTAGAGCTTCGGGGTGCCGAACGCCTCGGTCGGCCCGGCCGACGGCCAGCGCCCCCAGACCTGGTACCGATAGCTGTCGTACCCGCTGTCGCGGTCCTGCCAGAAGGGGGAGTTCCCGGTCATCGCGAGCAGGGGCGCCAGCCACGGGCGGATGCGGTCCAGCACCCCGACGCCCTCATCCTCGGACTCGATGCTCACGTGGACGTGGCAGCCGCAGGTCAGCTGCTCCTGCGCGGTGAGCGCGTACTCCTCGGCCATGCGCAGGTAGCGCTCCGCCGGAGTGGTCGACGGGGTGACGGCCCGCGGTGAGGTCGCGAGCGCGGCGACCTCCGAGCCGGCGCGGCGGGCGGCCCGGGCGGCGGCGTTCCGCCGGTCCCGTAGCTGGCCGGACAGCTCGTCGAGCGTCGTACACGGGTCCGTGCCCGTCTCGACCTGCTGCCGCTGCAGCTCGCGCTCCGGCCCGTCGTCGTCCTTGCCCCGCGTGACGGACTCGGCGAGCGCGACGGGAACTCCGCTGCTCGGCGCGACGAGCAGGAGTTCCTCTTCGACTCCGAAACTTCGCAACCACGACCTCCTCGTTCTCAGGAATCCGTCTCTACCCCGGCATAGGCGGGGGGAACCGGGCTGGAAGCGAGTCGTCGCGCTCATCGATTCGGCGGATCCGACTCACCGGTGCGCGGAAACGATGAGTTTTCGTCGTAGCGGCGGTCTACCGTGAGCAACCTGCACATCCGCAGGTCAGGCGAGGGAGGGCGCATGAGCGGAGTACGTGTACTGGTCGGCACGCGCAAGGGCGCGTTCGTTCTGACCTCGGACGCCCGCCGGGAGGAGTGGGAGGTCAGCGGCCCCTTCTTCGGCGGCTGGGAGATCTACCACATCGCGGGTTCCCCGGCGGACCCCTCACGGCTGTACGCCGCCCAGTCCACCGGGTGGTTCGGGCAGCTGATCCAGCGGTCCGACGACGGCGGCCGGACCTGGGAGCCGGTCGGCAATCGGTTCGAGTACGACGGCGTCACCGGTACCCACCAGTGGTACGACGGCACGCCGCATCCCTGGGAGTTCGCGCGGGTCTGGCACCTGGAGCCCTCGCCGACCGACCCGGACACCGTGTACGCCGGCGTCGAGGACGCCGCGCTGTTCCGGTCGAAGGACGGCGGGGGGACATGGGAGGAGTTGCCCGGGCTGCGCCGCCACGGCTCCGGCTCGTCCTGGCAACCGGGGGCGGGCGGGATGTGCCTGCACACGATCATCCTCGATCCGTCCGACCCGCGGCGGATGTACGTGGCCATCTCCGCCGCGGGCGCGTTCCGCACCGATGACGGGGGCGACACCTGGCGGCCGATCAACCGCGGCCTGCACACCAACGGGATCCCGGACCCCGACGCCGAGGTGGGACACTGCGTCCACCGCCTCGCGATGCACCCGTCGCGGCCGGAGATCCTCTACATGCAGAAGCACTGGGACGTCATGCGGACCGACGACGCGGGCGAGTCGTGGCGCGAGGTCAGCGGCGACCTGCCGTCGGACTTCGGGTTCCCGATCGCGGTGCACGCGCACGAGCCGGAGACCGTCTACGTCGTGCCGATCAAGAGCGACTCCGAGCACTACCCGCCGGAGGGGCGGCTGCGCGTCTACCGCAGCCGGACGGGCGGGAACGACTGGGAGCCGCTGACGAAAGGTCTCCCGCAGGACCACTGCTACGTCAACGTGCTCCGCGACGCGATGGCGGTCGACTCGCTCGACTCCTGCGGCGTCTACTTCGGCACGACCGGCGGGCAGGTCTACGTCTCGGCCGACGCCGGGGACAGCTGGGCGCCGATCGTCCGGGACCTCCCGGCCGTCCTGTCCGTCGAAGTCCAGACGCTGCCGTGATCCGGGTCGTCCTGCCCGCGCACCTGAAGGTCCTCGCCGAGGTCCACGGCGAAGTGGAGCTCGAGGTGGCCGGTCCGGCCACGCCGGGCTCCGTCCTCGACGCCCTGGAGTCCCGCTATCCGGTGCTGCGCGGCACCATCCGTGATCACGGCACCCACCGGCGCCGGGCGTTCGTCCGCTACTACGCGTGCGAACGGGACCTCTCTCACGACCCGCCGGACACGCCGCTGCCCGACCCGGTCGCGACGGGCGCCGAGCCGTTCCTCATCGTCGGCGCCATGGCGGGCGGCTGACCACGTCACACCCGCCCGGTACGCCGGATTCCGGCCTGTGGCCGCCCGTGTTCGGGCGGTGCGCCGGAGTTCGGTCGGCCGGCGACCGTGCTCGGGCCGGTGGGCCCGGGGTGCGGTCGGCGGCCGCCGAGGTTCGGGCCGGCGGTGCGGGGGTCCGGTCGGTGGGCGACCGCGCGTACGGGTCGGCGTGCCGGGATTCGGGTCCCGGGATCGTGGCGACCGCGCGTTCAGGTCGGCGTGCCGGGATCCGATGCTCGGGATCGGTGAGCGCCCCCCGCGGGGGCGGAGGGCGCTCACCGGGGACGGCCCGGCGACGCGGGCCGCGGGTCAGGCGCCGTCGAGGACCAGCAGCGTCGACTCGGCCGACTCGTCGACCAGGGCGACGCGGATCTCTTCGGGCCGGTAATGCCGCAGCGGCACCGCGAACACCGCCGTGGCGAGCCGTCCCTCGTACTCCGCGGTGTAGCAGAGCACCCGGACGTCCTCCTCGTCCCAGCTCTCCCGCAGCCCGGATCGCAGCAGCCCGCTCACCTGCCGGTACGCCGTGCTGCCGTGGAGCTGCTGGAGACTGGACTCCAAGGGCATGTCGAACGACCGGTCGGCGAGCGGGTGGCGCAGCCGTACCCGCAGCCGACGCAGCGGGTACAGCCACCGCCGGTCCGCCTCCGGCGAGAGCGCGACCAGCGCCGCGACCTCACCGAGGAGCGTGACCCCGGCGGCCCAGGGGTGAGCGGCCGGCCCGTCCCACCACCGGCCGGCCCGCGTACCGAGCAGTGCCGCCGCCAGGATCAGCCCGGCGCGGGCGAAGCCGCGCCAGGTGACCGGCATGGAGCGCGCGCTCATGCAGCCGCAGGAGGAGTCCGGCGCGGCGATCCGGGCGTACGCCAGGTAGGCGAGGAACCCGGTGGCGAGCACGGCGGCCGCCACGGCCTCGCCCGCGTACACCGGCGGCAGCAGGAGGGCGGCGGCCAGGACCAGTTCCAGGGCCCCGACCAGCCGGTAGACGACCGGTGCCCTCTCCTCGCCGACCAGCGACCGCAACGCGGACCGTCGCGCGGCGCGACGGGTAGACGCGCCGGCGCACTTGATCCCGCCCGACCACAGCAGGGTCGCGCCGACGAACAACGGCTGGACCGACGCCGGCCACTCGACCATGGGGGATCGCCTCCTTCCGGCTACGCGCCCGAGTAGACGGTCGCGATGTCCACCTCGTTGGTGTCGGGCCGCCAGGCGCCGATCACCTTCACATGCCTGCCGACCTGCAGTCGGGTCAGGTCGGCGACCGCCGGCGCGGCGCCGTACACCGCGGCGGTCCGGCCACTGACGACATGGCCGATGACCCTCTTGCCGTTGTGGTCGAGGTGGAGGCGCTTGGTCTCGATGGAGGCGATGGACGCGTCCAGGTTGACGATGTTCACCCAGATCGCGTCCGCGGCCAGCGAGCCCTCCGGCAGGCGGACGCCGCGGGCGTAGAACCCGTCGCCCACCTTGATCTGGTCGAAGGTCGTCGGGTGCAGCTTCCAGATGCTGGTGCCGTCGGTGACGTGGATGCGGTGCAGCGTCCGGTCGGATCCGGAGGCATTGAGCAGCGACCCGCTGATGCCGGTGATCCGGCCTTCGGCGAAGTTCGGGTCGAGGGCGCCCGGGTCGAGCTTGATCTTGGGGGCGGCGGCGAACGCGGCCTCGGGTGCCAGCGAGCCCAGGGCGGTCGCGCCGGCGACGGCGGAACCGCCGAGCACGGCGGAGGTGAGGAAACGACGGCGGTCTGGCTGGGGCATGGCGGGGCCTCCGGTCAGCTGTCGATACGGGCGGGGGACAGCCCGCTGGAGAGGTCGGCGATGGCGCTGTACGCCGAGGGCGTCAGGTCGATGATCCGGTTCGTGTAGCAGGTCGACCCGCAGCACGACCGTTCGCCGCAGAAGGAGTTGGTGTCCGGCCCGCAGTCCGCGATCGACACGCTGACGCACTTGCCGCTGCAGACGCTGGTCACGTAGAACACGTGGCCGCAGGTGCGCCGGGCCAGGCCCTCGCCGCACTGGTCGGGGCGGGTGATGTTGAAGCAGGCGTCGGACGTGTTCGGCCACGCGCACTGGTGCGAGCCGGAGTTGCAGGTGCCGCAGGCCCCACCGCCCGCGCTTCCGCAGGGTCCCCAGGAGCTACCGCAGCAGAACCATGACATCTCCCCATACGCGGGAGAGCTGCTGTTGGAACACCCCATTTTCTGTCTCCGTTCGTTGGTTCCGACGTGACAGGCCTGCCCGGGTGCCCCGATGGTGAAGAAAGAAACTTACGGCGTCAACAACCGAGTAAAAGGAAAGTTTCTACAACCGGCCGTCCGTTCGATTGGCAGAAGCGCGCTCCTGTCCTCGTCGCGGGAATCGTCCGGTGATGCGGCGGCCGGCGACGCTGGCCACACCAGGCCACGGAAAGTGTCGTGTGCGAATTGCGACGAAGCGCTTGCGGAGAGTCACTGTCCTCGTGATGATGATGACGCCGAGCCCCGCGTACCAGCGGGGCTCGCTCCCCCCGAGGAGTCATCATGGCGATCAAAGAAAGCCCCACCTTCCGGCGCCGCCGCGTGGCACTCGAGCTGCGGCGCCTCCGCGAAGGAGCCAACCTGACGCTGGAGCAGGCGTCGGAGCACCTGGAGTGCTCCCCGACCAAGCTCAGCCGCATGGAGACCGCCCGGACGCCGCTGCACCCGCGCGACGTCCGCGACCTGCTCGACCTGTACGGCGTCACGGACGAGAAGGTCCGCGAGACGCTCACCGGCCTCGCCCGCGACTCGCGCAAGAAGGGCTGGTGGCAGGGCTACGACGACGTCCTTCCCGCCGAGTACTCGATCTACCTCGGGCTGGAGACGGCCGCCTTCTCCATCGAGGTGTACCGCTCGCAGCTCCTCTACGGTCTCTTCCAGACCCCCGACTACGCCCGCGCCCTGATGGGCGTGGACGTCCTCCGGCTCTCGCCCGAGGAGGTCGACCGCCGCGTCGAACTGCGCATGGCCCGGCAGGAACTGCTCACCAGGGAGAACCCGGTGCGCGTCTGGGCGATCCTCGACGAGTCGGTGCTCCACCGCGTCGTCGGCGGCCGCGAGGCGATGCGCGCACAGCTCCAGCACCTGCTCCGCCTCGCCGAGCGCCCGAACGTCACCATCCAGGTCCTCCCGTACCAGGTCGGCCCGGTGCTGGCCACGCCGGAGTCGTTCAACTACCTCCGGTTCCCCGACCCGAACGACTCGCCGATCGTCTACATCGAGTACTCCACCGGCGCCCTCTATCTGGAAAGAAAGGAGGAGATCGCGGAATATAGGAACATGATCGACCATCTCATCGCGAACGGCGTGAGTGTCGACAGGTCACTCGCGATGATCGCGGCGGCGATGGACGAGCTGTAGCCGGCCGACGAAAGAGGGCGTGTCGTGACAACACCGGAGCTGGCGGGAGCCGACTGGCGCAAGAGCAGCCGCAGCAATCCCCAAGGCGGCGACTGCGTCGAGGTCACGGCGGTGCCGTGGCGCAAGAGCAGCCGCAGCAACGCCGAGGGTGGCTCCTGCGTCGAGGCGGCGTCGGTCGTCCGCTGACGGCCCCCGTTCTCCCGGCTCGGCGGCGCGCGCAGAACACTCGGTGAACGGCGTGCCTCTCGCCGCGCGAACCGGGCGAGACCCCCGTAAGCCGGGCGGCCACGACGGTATTCACCGAGACTCCTGCGCACTGGTTCCGCAGCGCGACGAGGCGGTCCTGGTGGCCGGTGTCGTGCGCGAGCAGGAT
>NZ_JBFAUT010000119.1:0-7280 GCF_040679475.1 Actinoallomurus sp. NPDC052274 | reverse complement strand
GGCCGCGGCACCCCGAACCCGGGGTCCGCCGACCCGTCCGACCGGACGGGCCGGGCGGCGGGGGCGCGGGACCGGCCCGCCGCGGCGGCTCCCGGACGGCGGCGCGCGCCGCGACCGGTGGCGGCCCGGCGCGGGGACACGGCGTCCGACCTGCGCCGACACGGAACGTACGGTGACGGGCGGACCGCCGCCCGCGACCGACCGGGACCCGATGTGCGGTTACGAGCGGCGTTTCGCCCGCTGAATCCCACAGTGACCGGTTCCGGCCATGCAGGTGTGCGCCGGCTCAGAATGGCGTGAGGGTCACCGTCACGGACGTCGGCGCGTCGTCCTGGATGTAGGAGGCGTGGCCGGCCACGTCGTCGAAGGCGAAGCCGTACGCGGCGCCGTCCGCGCTCGCCTGGTGCATCGCCCGCGCGTAGCGGTTGGTCACCGGATCCGGTGGTTCGGGTCCGTACCGACCCAGCCCGCCGGGTACTGCAGGGCCGGCCTGCCGTTCCCGTCGGTGACGACCTTCAGCCGCAGCCGGTCGCCGATCGAGAAGTAGACCCGGCCCGACATCTTCGGCAGGACGACGGTCGCTTCGCCGGAGTCCCGGAACGGGATGGCGTAGTCGGTGAACCCGCCGGACCCGTTGTCCGACGCCGCGCACGGGACGAACGCGCCGTCCGCCGTCACGTGCCCCTGGGCGCCGGTCGCCGGGTCCACCCCGACGACGTACATGTGGATCGACGCGTCGGCGTACCTGCCGGTCCGGTTCACCGCGGTCAGCGGCAGGCCGCCCGTGGTCGCCGCCGTGCTCCGGGCCCGCGACGACGGGGCGCATCCCGTCGTTCCGCCGCCGAACGCGAGTGCGCCGAGAGCGGCGGTCGACGCGAGGAACGACCTTCTGCCGATCATTCTGCTGTGCACGAGTTCCCTCTCCTGTCCTGAGACCGCGTCCGGCGTTCAGCGAAGCGGCCGGGGAACCGCCGCGGCAGGGGCTTAAGGCGCGCTTCAGGTTTGGTTAAGGAGGTGCTGAACGACGACGCGGCGGAGCGCGGCCGGGGCGGGGTCCGACGAGGATGAGTGGGGCGTGCCACGGCGCCGCAGGCCGTTCGCGGCCTGCGGCGTCGCAGAACGCCCACCGAAGCGGGTGCCCTACCGCCGGCCGGCCGACGCGATGTCGTGGGCGCCGTCCCGGCACGCGGCATACGTGTACGTCGCGGACGACGACCGCGGCGTCGACATCCCACGCCCCGAGGTGCGCTGAGCCGCATAAGGGCGGTTTTCGGACGACGGTCGCGGCGTCGACGCGCCGCGACCGTGACCTCCGCCGAGGAGAGCCCGGCCTGAGTGCCGTGTTCGTCACTTTTTCCTGGTGGCGGGCGCGGCACTCGCCTTTCCCGCCCACCTCCCCTTTCCGGCTTCGCCGCACGTGAGAGTGCCCTTTCGGACGTTACCCGGCTGGACGCGCCCACGTCCGGCTACGCTCGGTGAGCGAACGATGCCAGACTTTCGTTTCCGAACGCGTTGCCGTTGTTGCGAGAGTTCGGCTAGATTGCGCCGAGATCGGGCTGTGACCAACCTCCAACCAGGGGGTTGCAGACCGACCGCCGAGTCCCGGCGACGCAGCCAGTGTCGCGGGAGCCGGGGACCCATCAGTCCCTCGGGGTGAATCCGTCACGCACGGTAGGGCTACCTCTGGCCCGAACCCGTCAGCTAACCCGGTAGGCGGTAAAAGGGGAGCGAATGGATTCAGTAGGTCAGAAACTGCTAGAGGTCGCCAAGGGCCAGCTCGGCTATCACGAGAAAGCCAGCGGTTACACCAAATTCGGCGACTGGTACAGCAAGCATGTTGACAAGGACCCCGTCTACAAGACGTCGGCCTGGTGCGACATGTTCCTCGCGTGGGCGGCCGACAAGGCCGGCGTCGAGGACTGGACCGGCCAGTTCGCCTATACCCCCGACCACGCCAAGTGGTTCAAGAAGCAGGGCGCCTGGGGCCACAAGGCCGAGCCCGGCGCGATCGTGTTCTTCTCCTGGTCGGGCGGCAAGAGCATCGGCGACATCGAGCACGTCGGCATCGTGGAGCGGGTCGACGGCCACACGCTGCACACCATCGAGGCCAACCACAACAACGCGCTGACGCGCGCCACCCGGGACATCAGCCAGGTGGTCGGGTTCGGCTATCCCTCCAAGGTGAAGGTGAAGGCGGCGCCGGCCGTCCAGCAGCCGGCCCAGACCGACCAGAACTACGCCCCGAAGCACGCCGCGCCGCCGCCCGCCGTCAAGGAGATCGGCAAGGACGTCCAGGCGCAGGTCGACGCGCACACGACGGCGGCCCACGACCCGGCCGCCCCGTCGTCCCCGCTGCCGGACCAGCAGGCCGCCCTGACCGGGCTGCTCGCCGTCGTGCTGTTCGGGACCGTGGCCCTCGCCGTCGGCAAGTCGAAGGTCAAGGTGCCCGTCTCGGCGCCGAACGTCCGGGTCCGCAAGCGCGGCAAGCACCACCGCACGCCGGTCGAGCTGCCCGCCGAGGTCAGCGTGGCCGACCTGGAGGCGGCCGACGCCAGCACCCAGCTCATGCCGGTCCTGTCCGCCGAGGCCGCCGCGAAGGCCGAGGACCAGGAGTTCTGGGGCAAGATCGCGGAGCTGGAGGAGGACGTCGAGCTGGCGTTCTGGAACACCCTGCACGCCGCGGTGTCGCAGAACGGCTCGATCGAGTCCGAGACGGAGTCCGAGTCCGTCCTGTCCTGAGCCTCGTTCCGAGCCGCGGCGCCGCGCCGCGCGCGACACCGTCCGTACGGTCCCCGTCCGCTCCTGCTCCGGAGGCGGGCGGGGATCGCCGCGTCAGGGCGCGAGCGGGGACCGCCGAGCACGAGGTGAGCGGGGACCGCCGCCGCCAGGCGTGAGGTGAGCGGGGACCGCCGTGTCTAGGCGCAAAGGACCAGCCGCCCATCACCCGGAGTGACCATCCTGGGATCCCCCGGGCCATCTCCGCATGTTCTCGTTGGACGCTCCGTCACCATCCGTTAATCTCCAGCGAGTCGTCACCGGCCGAGAGACGGCCGGACCGCCGAATCGCCCGTCGCGCCGTGGCGCGCCGGGGAACCGGGGACCCATTCGCGGAGGCAGAGGGCGTCTCCTCGCCTGCGCATCGGGGTGAATCCGCGTCCGTCGCCGACGGCCGCGGTAGGGCTCCTTCTCGTCCGAACCCGTCAGCTAACCCGGTAGGCGGCCTGAGGAGAGGAGCACCTGGATGGATCGATTCCGCACCGCGGACACGCACGACCCTCTTCATCCCGGGAAGGGAACGGCCCGCCGTACGGCGGTCGCGACCTTCGCCCTCGTCATCGCCGGACTCGCACCGCCCGCACTGGCGGACTCCGCCCGGCCCGGCCCGCGCATCGACGCGCTCCGGCAGCGCGCCGGCCAGTTGAGCGACCGGCTCGAGCAGCTCACCGAGCAGTACGACGGCCTCAAGGTGCGCCTGGAGCAGGCCCAGCGCGCGGCCGTCATCGCCGGTCAGACCTCGGCCCGCGCCACCGAGGCGCTGAAGGCCACGCAGCGCAAGGTCGGCCGGTTCGCCGCCATCCGTTACATGAACGGCACGCACGACGACGCGCCCGCGCTCCTCGCGTCCTCGAACCCGCGCGCGCTGCTGGACCGGGCCACCACCCTGCACTACTTCACCCAGCAGGACGACAGCGAGATCCGGCAGCTCACGCAGGCCATCCAGAACGCCCAGTGGACCGGCCAGGACGCCCGCGACCGCGCCGCGCAGGCGGCCCTCCTCAGGAGCCGGCTCGCCCGGCAGCGCGCCACCATCCGCGCCGCGCTGGAGAAGGTCCGCGGGCCGCTGCTGCAGGACGCCGTCGAGCGCGCCGGCAAGGGCGAGAAGGTGCCCGCCATCCCCGGCGGCCCCGGCAGGGCGGTCGGCGCCGTACGCGCCGCGCTGACCCAGCTCGGCGTCCCGTACGTCTGGGGCGGCGCGACGCCAGGTCAGGGGTTCGACTGCTCGGGGCTGACCATGTGGGCCTACCGGCAGGTCGGCGTCAACCTGCCGCACTACGGCGGCGACCAGTGGAACGCCGGCGTCCACGTCTCCCGGGACCAGCTGGAGCCGGGAGACCTGGTCTTCTTCTACTCCGACATCCACCACATGGGGATGTACATCGGCGACGGGAAGTTCATCCACGCGCCGCACACCGGCGACCACGTCCGGGTCGCCGACCTGTCGACCCGGCCCTTCGCCGGCGCGGTCCGCGTGGTCTGAGGCGACCACGCGGACCGGGGCTCACTTCCCGACGCGGTACATCTCCGCGACCATGAACGCCAGGTCGAGGGCCTGGCCCCGGTTGAGGCGGGGGTCGCAGGCCGTCTCGTACCGCTGGTGCAGGTCGTCGTCGACGATGTCGTGGCCGCCGCCGACGCACTCGGTGACGTCGTCGCCGGTGAACTCGAGGTGCACGCCGCCCGGGTGGGTCCCGAGCGCCCGGTGCACCTCGAAGAAGCCGGCGACCTCGTCGAGCACGTCGTCGAACCGGCGGGTCTTGTACCCGCTCTCCGACTCGAAGGTGTTGCCGTGCATGGGGTCGCAGATCCAGGCGACCTGGGCGCCGCTCGCTGTGACCTTCTCCACCAGGGCGGGAAGGTGCTCGCGGATCCGCTTGGCGCCCATGCGGGTGACGAAGGTGAGCCGGCCGGGCTCACGGTCGGGGTCCAGCCGCTCGATGAGCGCGAGGGCGTCCTCGGCGGTCGTGGTCGGGCCGAGCTTCACCCCGATGGGGTTGCGGATGTGCCGCATGAACTCCACGTGCGCTCCGTCGAGCTGCCGGGTGCGCTCGCCGATCCACAGGAAGTGGGCGGAGACGTCGTACGGCAGGCCGGACCGGGAGTCGACGCGGGTCAGGGCGCGTTCGTAGTCCAGGAGCAGCGCCTCGTGGCTGGAGTAGACCTCGACCCGGTGGAACTCCTCGGGGTCCGCCCCGGCGGCGTGCATGAACGCCAGCGCCCGGTCGATCTCCCCGGCCAGCCGTTCGTAGCGCCGGCCCGCGGGGCTCTCGGCGACGAAGTCGTGGTTCCAGGCGTGCACCTGCCGCAGGTCGGCGTAGCCGCCCTGGGTGAAGGCGCGGGTGAGGTTCAGCGTGACCGCGGCGGCGTGGTAGGCGCGCAGCAGCCGCTCCGGGTCCGGCACGCGGGCTTCCGGCGTGAAGTCGAACCCGTTGACGATGTCGCCCCGGTAGGCGGGCAGCTCGACGCCGTCGCGCACCTCGAACGGCTTGGACCGCGGCTTGGCGAACTGCCCCGCCATCCGGCCGATCTTGACGACCGGGACGCTCGCGGCATAGGTCAGGACGACGGCCATCTGCAGCAGGGTCTTCAGCTTGTTGCGCACGTCGTCGGCGGTCGCGCCGGAGAACGTCTCGGCGCAGTCACCGCCCTGCAGGACGAAGGCCTCACCGCGCGCCACCGCGGCGAGATGCGCCTTGAGCTGGTCGCACTCGCCGGCGAACACCAGCGGCGGCAGCTTGGACAGCTGCGCCGCGACGTCTTGGAGCCGGGCGGGGTCGGGCCAGTCGGGCTGCTGGGCGGCCGGAAGGTCACGCCAGGTTTCGAGGAGGTCCACGAGACCCAAGGGTATCGAGCGGGTCACAAGCCCGGGTCATGCAACCTGCGTATTCCGCCCTGTTTCCCGCATCTCCGCCCCTGCCACGGCGATCCGCGATAGGACGGACCTCGCGTCACCACGGCGATCCGCGGTGTGACGGGCCTCGCGTCGGCCGCCCCGAATCTCTGAGATGATGGGCCGATCCCGCAGATCGCCGACGACGCATGAGGTTCTGACATGAGCACGAACGGCCGCGCCTATGACATCTGGCTCCGCAAGCCCGAGGAGGCCCAGCAGCTCCTCGAGTCCAAGCGGGCCGATCTCGACGGTGACGGTCTGTCCCTGCTTTCCTGGCTGGTCCTCACCAACGAGCGTGACGACAGGAAGGCCGAGCAGATCGCCCACCAGGCGATCGCGGCCGGTGGCGACACCCGGTTCGCCACGGCGGCGCTCGCTGAGGCGTACAAATGGCGTGGCGACTACGGCCGGGCCGCCCAGATCGTGCGCCAGGCCCGCGAGAAGTACCCGACGATCCCGTGGTACGCCCTGACGCTGGCCGACGTCCTCAAGGACGGCGGATGGATCGACGACGCGGAGGCCATCCTCGAGTCGGTGGTCAACGACTCCCAGCTGCGCCGGCACGCGCTCAAGCGCCTGTCGAAGTGGGCGGTGGACCGCGGTGACAAGCCGCGTGCCCTGAAGTACCAGACCGAGCTGATCGCGCTGGCCCCCGACTACCTGGTGTACGCCTCGGACTACACGCTCCTCGCGGCGCTCCGGCTGGAGGCCGGCGACCCGGCGGGCGCCCGGGACATCCTGCAGCGCGGCGCGGCGATCTACCCGCGCAACAAGCCGATCAAGGAGATGCTGCACCAGCACTTCGGCGAGCTCGCGCCGGAGAAGGCGCCGAACATCCCGCCGGTCGACGAGCACGCGGTCGGCGCCCGCCGCATCCCGATCAAGACGAAGATGATCACGCTGCGCACCGGCATCCTCCCGATCATCCAGGAGGCGACGCAGGGCATGCTGCGGCCGGACGACATTCTCGCCCTGTCGGAGAGCCCCGCGTCGGCCGGTCAGGGTCGGATGATCCCGCTGGAGCTCATCACGCCGGAGGGCATGGCCAAGCAGCTCAGCAAGTTCGTCGGCAAGATCGGTCCGCTGCACAGCCCGGCCGGGATGCAGGGCGCGATCCTCGAGGCGGGCCGCGCGAAGGTCCTGCTCGGCGCGGCCGCGGGCGCGGCCGGCAAGCTGGTCGGCAAGCGCGGCTGGTTCTACCGCGTCGCCGGCCCCGGCGCGGCCATGATCGACGACGTGGCGGCGGCCCTCCCGCCGCACGACCACCACCTGCTGTTCGGCCCCGGCCGGCCGGACAAGCTGTCGGAGGACCTGTCCGCGGCGCTCGGCTGCCACGTCTGCGTCGTCGACGCCAACCACCTCACCGGCGCGTGGGTCGTCGGGGCCTCCAAGGGCGTCGACCGCAAGTGGGTGGAGAAGGTCCTGTCCGACAACCCGGCCGGCAACGAGGACGAGCAGACCCCGATCGTGCTGATCCGCAAGATCTGACCTCGCGATCCGACTCCGCGCCGCGGCTCCGGCCGCGACGGCCCGGGGTCGTCGCGAACGGCCTGGTCGAGCTCCTCCAACGTCTCCTCGGTGTGCTGGACGTCCTTGACGAGCCGCGCGT
>NZ_JBFAUT010000118.1:0-9088 GCF_040679475.1 Actinoallomurus sp. NPDC052274 | reverse complement strand
CGCGGGCACCTACGAGGTGCTCCGCGCCCGGCTCGGCGAGCAGGCCAAGGAGCTGGTCCGGCGGGCCGAGGCGCTGAACGCCCGGCGGCTGGAGGAGGGCGGTAGACGTCCCACAGCTCGCTCAAGAAGAAGTGGCCGAAGCGCTCCAGGGCGGCCAGGCCGTTCGGCCCCTCCGCGCGGAACGTGGTGAGCTGCCGGGCGAAGTCGTCCAGCCCCAGGCGCAGGATGCCGGCGGCGGCGATGGCCGCCTCGTCGTCGCCGCTCTCCATCACGTGCCCCTCGAAGATGCGGAAGAACAGCGTCGTGGTGTCCGGCCAGACGCGCGTCGCCGCGCGGTGACGAATGTCCTTCCACCCGGAGAGGGTGCGGGGCCGGCCCTCGGCGTCGGTGAAGTGCAGGCGATACCGCATGAGCTTGCGGTCCGGCGCACTCCCCGGACAGAACAGGTTGAACCAGCCCCGCTCGATCTGACACCGGCCCCCGCAGACAGCGGCGTCGATCCATCCCTCGGCCCGTGCGGTGTGCTCGGGCTCCTCCAGGAAGCGGTCCACGTCGTCGACGGTGATGGTGAGCCGGAACCCGAGCCGATGCCCGTGATCCCGGCCCGCCTGCTCCCCCGCCCCGGGAGCGTGCTCACCCTCGGCGAAGAACCCCTTCATCTCCTCAGTGAACGACAGCGACGTGCGCTCTTCGGCACCCCTGTGAACCTCGGAACCACGCGCCGTGCCGTTCACCGCCCCTCCGACCGGGCGCGTCCCGTGTACGCTCCCGGTGTCCTCCAGCAACCGCGTGCACATCCGGTCGGACAGTGCCGCGATCGTCAGTGACGGGTTGGGCCCCACCGCGCCGGGCAGTGCCGCCCCGTCCGCGATGTACAGGCCGGGGAACCCGTGCACCTCCCCGAACGGGTCGCAGACCCCCTCACCGGGGTGCCGCCCCATCGGCGCCCCGCCCCCGGGGTGCACCGTGATGATGCGCTTGCGGAACCAGATCGGGTTGTCGGCGTAGGTCGCACCGAGCACGGCGGCGATCCGCTTCATCGTGGAACGCATCCGCGCGAAGTACTCCTCGCTCGTCTTCGTCGTCCAGTCGGCGTCGAGCCGGCCGCCGCGCAGCCGCAGCACGCCGTCCGGGACGTCGCGGCCCATACCGAGCAGCGGCAGCGAGCTGACCGACAGCGCCCCGTCGCCGATCAGCTCGGACACCTCACTGGACAGGTTGGTGTCCGGCGCATGGGAGAAGAAGGCCTTGAACCGCTCGCGCATCAGGCGGATGATCCGCGAGATCTCGTGCGCGATGTCGGCCTCCTCGACCATCCAGCCGACGAAGTTCGGATAGCCGCCATCCTCGATGTACGCGCCGCGCCCCGCGCCCGGCACGCCGTCGACCTCGTCGGGAAGCCGGATCGCGCTGGTGATCGTGGGGCCCAGGCTGGCGTCGAGCGGCCGGAGCCGGTCCCGGTCCTTGGCCCGCAGCAGGAAGGTCAGCAGGTCGCCGTTGCCGGAGAACCGCGTGCCGAGCGCGTCGCTCAGCCCAGGGAACCGCGCCTTGTTCCGCAGCAGCAGATAGGTCGTGCCGTACGCGCCGGCGGCCAGCACCAGACGATCGCAGGAGATGGTCCGGGACTCCGGCTTGCGGGCCTTCGTGAGGGGGGCGTGGTGGACGTAGTCGACCTCGTAGCCGCCCTCCGGCCGCGGCCTGATCTCGCGCACCTCGTGCAGGGTGCGCAGGTCCGCGCCATGGTGCTTGGCGGCGGACAGGTAGGTGTGGTCCAGGCTGTTCTTCGCCCCGTCGTTGCAGCCCAGGTAGCACTCCCCGCAGAGCCGGCAACTCCGGCGCTGCACGCCGTGCAGGTTGCCGTACTTGGGGTCGGTGATCGGCAGCCCGAGCCCGGGTTCGGCCCCCGGCGTCGGTGCGAAGCTGACCGCCAGTGACGGCAGCTGCCAGTCGAGCCCGAGCTCGGCCGCCGCGTCCTGCATCGCATGGGCCTTGGCGGTGGTGGCGAAGGCCGGATGGTCGAGCGGGTAGGGCGTGCCCCCGAGCATGCCCTCGACCGCGTCGTAGTGCGGATCCAGCTCCTGCCGGCTCACCGGCCAGGTCTCGTACCCGCCATCGGGGAGTGCCTCTTCATTGACGAACCACTCCTCGTCCTTGCGCAGCAGGACGTTGGCGTAGATCAGCGAACCGCCGCCCAGGCCGCTGGAGACGACCGAGTCGAAGCCGCGGAACCCCCAGACGTCGTACAGGCCGTACAACCCCTCCGCCGGGTCCCAGAACGCACGGCTCATCTGCGCCGGCGTACGGGCGAAGGTGCCCGGCGGGTAGTCCTGCCCCCGTTCGAGGACCACCACGGACAGGCCCGCCTCTGCCAGACGGTAGGCGGCCACGGCCCCGCCGAACCCGGAACCGACCACGACGACATCGGTGTGTTCGCCGTTCATGAGACCTCCTTCGTCGGAGGAGTGACCAAGGGTGCTGCGCTCATTGGCTCACTCGCTCCGCTCGCTTCTGAGGCCTGCCGCTTCAGGAAGTCGAGGATCTTCGGGAAGACGTCCGCGTGCGCGTTCTCGCCGATGAAGGGATCGATGTGGCCGTAGCCGGGAAGGGAGGCGAACTCCTGCAACCCGGGTCGGGCCCGCTCGAGCGCCGCGTGACAGGCCGCGTTGGCGCCCGGGAAGACACGGTTGGCATCGCCCGACAGCAGGAGGACCGGGGTGGTGACCTCGTTCGTCCGCGTCAGGTAGGAGTCGGGCAGCGCGGCGTGGCGCGGGTCGCCCGGGTGGTACTTGACGGCCTGACCGGCCGACACCATCTTGCGGATGTGCCGGAAGTAGTGCACTCCGGTCGGGCCGAGCAGGTCCGCGATCCGCTGGTGGGTGACAGGCAGCAGGTTGTCGTGCTCGTAGAGCGCCGGATGACCGCTGCCCCACATGAAGCTGATCATGTGGCAGTCGCGAACGTCGCACTCGCGGTGGAACAGCGAGACGAGACGGGAGACCATCCACCCTCGCGTGAGCGGCGGTGCCTCACCGAAGCGTGAGTCCAGGAAGGACAGGCCGATGAGGTACTCCGACAGGCCGGGGCCGGCCGTGAGCTTGCACCGCGACCAGGCAGGCACCCGGGGGACCAGCGAGACGCTGTTGCTCACGAAGCTCGTGATGCCGTCGAGGGCGCCGCCGAAGAGGCTCATGGAGAACGACAGCGACCCCAGGCAGTGCGCGATCACGTGCACCCGCCGGTCGCCGACGTGCCGGCGCAGCTCCCGCAGGGCGGCTGGATGGTCCCAGGCCGCGATGTCGTCCAGCGTGTAGCGATGCGTCTCGGCGTCGTACGGCAGCCGGGAGCTCATGCGGAAGTCGAGCGCCCAGACGTCGGTGAACCCGTTGTCCAGCAGGACGCTCACCAGGTTGCGGTGCTCGGGCATGATGAACATGTCGATGGAGGCCGTGAGGCCGTGCAGCAGGAGCACGACGTCGTCGCAGTCGCCGCGCCGGAACCGTGTCAGGTTGAGCCCGAGACCGTCCTGCGTCGCGAACGGATGCACGGACACCTCGGCTCCGGACACGCCCTCGAGGGTGTACCGCGCCGGGACACGTCGCTCCATGACTCTCACCTCCCTGCCTCCGGACACACAATGGCAGGCGCGAGTGCGCGCGCATCATCGTGGTAAACCCTGATTCCGCCCTACGGCGACTAAGGGTTCTGGTTCAGCGCGCTGACGATACCGACCCGGGACGACACACCGAGCTTGGCGAAGATGTGCGACAGGTGCGTCTCGACCGTCCGGATGCTGAGGAACAGTCGTTCGGCGATCTGCTGGTTCGTGCACCCCTCGGCGACCAGCGTCGCCACCTCGAACTCCCGCCTCGACAGGCCGTGCGGGCCGGCGGCCCGGCCGGTCGCGCCCGGCACGCGCACGCCGACCTTGCGCTGCGCCCGTACGGCCTGGGCGTGCAGGGTGCGGGCGCCGCACGCGGCGAAGGTCTCCGCGGCGGCGCCGAGCTCGGCCCGGGCCGAAGCGCGTTCGCCGGCCGCCGTGTAGGCGATCCCGGCCCGGAGCCTCGCCCGTCCGGCGTGGATCCGCATGCCGCCCTTGTCGAGGATGGCGGCCGCGGCCTGGGCCTGTTCGGCCGCCAGGTCCGGATCGGAGGCCGTCAGCGCGTGCGCGCGGGCCAGCATCGCGAAGCCGCCGTTCGTCTCCAGACCGGGCCGGGCGAGCACGTCGGCGCGGTCCGCCCAGCCCGTGGCGTCCCGCGGGCGTTCCCGTGCGGCGTCCACGTCGGCGAGCGTCTCGCAGCAGGCCACCAGCGTGCCGGGGTCGAGCTGGGGATCGTTGAAGTCACCGCAGGCGGCGAAGAGCTGCTCCGCGCCCTCGTCCAGGCGCCCGGCGTGGATCAGCGCCATCCCGCGGGCGTACCGGGCCATGGCGGCCCACCACTCTCCACGGCCGAGCCGCAGGCCGACGAGCTCCTCGCCGAGCCGCACGGCCGAGTCGTGGTCGCCGGACCAGCTCGCCGCCAGGCATTGCTGCGTCATCGCGAAGCCCAGCGACTCGCTCGAGCGCAGGAGACGGGCGACCTCCGTGGCCTCCTCGGCGGCGGCCGCCGCCTCCTCCAGCCGGCCGAGCATGGTGAGCGTCTGCGCCTGACCGGCCATGATGTGCGGCAGCATCGAGCTCTGCCCGGTGTCGCGGGCCACCGTCAGGAAACGGCCGAAGTGCTGCAGGGCGTCGGCGTACCGGCCCATCATCAGCTCCAGCCAACCGAGCCAGATGTCGGTGTCGAGCCAGTCGGCGAGGTGGTCGTCCGGCGCGACCGCCATGAGGCCGGCGGCCACCGTCGCGTAGCGGGCGGCGTCGTCGATCAGCCCGGCGGCGTAGGCGGGCATCGGGCGCACGGCGGCGACGGCCAGTACGAGACTGGGCTCCCAGCCGTCGGCGCTCTCCGGCATCAGGTCGAGGACGGCCTGGGCGGCGCGGAAGTCGCTGCGCATCAGGCTCTCGGTCACCAGCCGCACGCGGAGCTCGACGGCGGCCGGGGCCTGGGTGTCGGGGATCCGCCGCAGCTCGTCGAGGAGGAGCGCGCGAGCCTCGTGCGGCCGATCGAGCTGGCGCTCCATGATGCCGCACAGCCGGGCGGCACGGGCGCGGCGTGCGAAATCGTCGGGCGGCAACAGGCGCAGCAGTTCCCGCGCGGTGTCCTTCCCCTCGGCGATCCGGCCGCTGACCGCCTGCGCCCGCGCGAGCTCCAGCAGCAGGGCGAGCCGCATGTCCGGGGTGTCCGGAACGAGCCGGAGGGCCTCCTGCAGCCAGTGCGCGGCGGTCGCGGGGGCCTGCGCGGCGACCGAGCGGGCCGCCTCGACGAGCGTAGCGATGGCCGTCTGATCGCCGATCCTGGCGGACCGCTCGACGTGGGGAGCACGCGCCGTCGCCGGGGCGCGCACGTCCGCCAGCCGGGCGGCGATCCGGGCGTGCACGGCGTGCCGCCAGCCCGCCGCCGCCGACTCGTACGCCGCGTGCCGGACGAGCGGATGCCGGAAGCGGAACCGGCCCGGCGCCGCCGGTCGTACGACGTCCCGTGCGACCAGTTCGTTGATCGCCTGGAGAGTGTCGTCCTCGGACGTCTCGGCCGTCATCGCGACCAGGGCGGGTTCGAACTCGTCCGCGGCGACGGCGGCGGCCCGCGCGACGAGCAGCGCGGTGGCGGACAGGCCGCTCAGCTCCATGCCCAGGGCCGCGCGCACGGCGTGGGGCAGTTCGCCGATCTCGGTCGGTTCGCCCGTGCCGTCGGGCGTCCCGACGCCGGTGCCCATGCGGGCGAGCGCGTCGAGGTAGAAGGGATTTCCGCCGCTGGCCTCGTACAGCGCGTTGCGGCGTGCCCGGCTGACCTCCGGGCCGAGGAGCTCGCCGACCTCCGCCTCGCTGAGCGGGTTCACGGGGATCCGCGTCGCGGTCTCCATCAGCGCGGCCAGCCTGGGCGAGGCCTGGGCCGGCCGGTAGGCCACGGCGACGAGCATCCGTCCGCGCGGCGGATGACGTGTCAGGTGGTCCAGCAGCTCGACCGTCGACTCGTCCGCCCAGTGCACGTCGTCGAGGACCAGCACGAGCCCGTCGGGTGCGGCCAGCTCCTCCAGTAGCCGCCGGACGGCGCGGTACAGGTGGTACCGGTTGGTGGCCGGCGCGATCGCGCCGATGTCACCGGTCGCGGCCACGGAGAGCGCGGGGAAGACGGTGGCGAGCAGCCCGGCCGCCGGTGCGCCGAGCCGTTCGGGCAGTTCCTTCGCTATCGTCTCCAGGCGGTCGTCCAGCGCGTCGAGCACGGCGCCGAACGGCATCTCCTCGAACTCGGTGGCCCGGCCGGACAGGGCGGGCAGCCGGCGTCGGGCGGCCTCGGCGGCCAGCTCGTCGAGCAGCCGCGTCTTCCCCGCCCCGGGGTCGCCCGCCAGGCCGACGAATCCGCAGGTGCCGTTGGCGGCGGTGTCGAGAAGCCGTCCGAAGTCCTCGAGGACGTCGCGGCGTCCGACCAGCGGGGGATCGACTTCTCCCGTCGCGCCCGCGGTCGACGATGCGCCGGTCGTCCCGCCGACACGACGATCCATACCGTTCCCTTGCGGTGGAGGTGCTTCGCGGCCCTTCTCCGACCCAAGAGGTCGTCAGCGGCAGTTTACCGAGACATGGCTTTTCGCGTCCGCGCGGTCTTTCAGGTCGTACCTGGTCAGCCTCGAGCCGGGACCCAGGTAATCAGATTGTTACTCCGGGAAGCATGTCGCCGTGGGAAACCTTCATGCCTGCGGGACCGCGAGGGCGGCCCATACCGCCTTGCCGGCCCTGGGCAGAGGCGTCCAGCCCCACGTACGGCTCAGGGCCTCGATGACGTACAGGCCACGGCCGTTCTCGGCGATGTCGCAGGGGTCGCGCAGGAGGGGCTCCTGGCGGCTGGCGTCCGCGACGACGCACACGACGAGGGCGCCGTGGCGGACGAGGGTCAGCCTGATCGGCCGGTCGTCGGTGGTCACGAAGCCGGCGGGCAGACCGTAGCGCAGGGCGTTGGTGACGAGCTCGGAGACGATGACCGTCGCGTCGTCCGCCAGGTCGGCCAGTCCCCAGGCCCGCAGCGTGCCGATGGTGAACTCGCGGGCGATGCCGGGAGCGGCGCCGTTGGCCCGCAGCGGGCACATGGCGTCCTGTGAGTGGCCGAACACCGGTCCGTACGCAGCGAGCTGAGGCAGCACGTGCGCGCTGTCGCGCACGCCCGTCGGGGAGGGGGGCTCCTCGGCGAGTTCGTGCCGGGTAGAGGTACAGCTCGTGCGATAGGGGGGCATCTGGCGGCCTCCAGACGACTCGGACGGGCCGAGTAGGGCTTGATCGGCTATCTTCCCCCGGAGCGCGAACAGATGCAAGAACTGATGCACAATCAAATGCACGTGCAAATGCGCGTCCCAATCGCACTCACGAGGCGTGCGGGAACCGGCCTCCCCGGCCCATGGAACGGCCGCGGCCGGCGCGCCGGCGGACCGCCGCTCGGCGTGGGTGAAGCGATGAGGCGGCGGAGGGACGGCGGCGCGCGAGGCGGGCCCGAGGGGCCCGGGGCCCGGCGGAACGCACGCGCGGATCGGCCGTGTTCGAGTTGCGCGGGCGTCTGTGGGCAGGCAAGGTAGTGGGGCTTGATGCTCGCTACCCTCGGGGCGGTAGCTCAGCCGGTTAGAGCAGGGGACTCATAATCCCTTGGTCGTGGGTTCGAGTCCCACCCGCCCCACTCGATCAAGCAGCCCGATCATCCCACTGCCGGACACCTCCTCAGACGGACGCCTCGCGGTGGCCGTCGGGTGCGAGGCCGCCGCGAGGCGTCGGTCGATGAGGGTCAGATGTGACCGAAGCGGCAGTCCATCGGGTGCGTCGGGCTGACCGTGACCGCGTCGATCACCGGGCCGAAGGCGCCGGCCGTGGTGCTCCCGAAGGCGAGGGTGACCGCAGGGCCGAGCGCGCGGAACCTGAACCGCTGCGGGACGTATCCCATGTCCGCCCGCGTCTTGCCGGTCGTGTCGAAGGCGAAGTTCCGCTGGTTCGCCGGGTGGCCCATGCCGTGCTGCGTCACTCGCAGGAATCCGCGCTTGACCGCCGGCCCGCCGTCCGGATTCCCGGCGAGGGAGAACGTGACGTTGTAGCAGCCGCCGAAATGGGTCGGGACGGACTGCTCGACCGTTCCGGCGGTGTTCCCGTCGAGGTCGATGGACTGGTTCCCCTCCGCGGCCTGCCAGAAGCCGGAGCCGATCAGGTCGACGTTTCCGTCGGCGACCCTCCAGGCGCCGATCTCGGCCCCGGCGTTGAACGTCGTGAAGGAGTTCGCGGGGACGACCGGATTCTCGAAGCCGCCGTTGGAGAAGGGCGGCACCGCGGTGTTCTGGGCGTGGGCGGACTGGGCGGCGGTCATGCACAGGGTGAGGGCGGCCGCCGCGGGAAGCGCGGTGATCATCCGCCTGACGCGTGGGCTGAGGGTCAATGGAACCGCCATGCTTTTCTCCTGGTTTCTCGGCGTGGTCTGTACGCGGCGTATCGATTGGCCGGAATGGGCAGTGGCGCGCCCGATCGAATTCACCTGTCACGCACTGTAATCAAGTGATCTTGCTCTGTATTCGAGTGATCGGAACCTGGAGGGGATATGGACGGCCTGTTGCTCGTCGTTTACCGGCGGTGCGGCGAGGCGTCGCCGACCGCCTTACGGCTTATGTCGGGATGAATGGTTTTGGCCGGATGTGGTCAGGGTGGAACGTAAAAGCCTGCTGCGGGCAATGCGTCGGGCCGGCCGCCCGCCGAAGGCCGCGCCGGCGGCCGGATCCCGTTGCCGCGCAGTTCGCGCGGGGGTTCCCGGTGGCATCGTCGGTCCCCTGGGTTCTCAGGAGTCACACCGGCATCCGGGCGAGCGGATGCCGGGCTCGACGTTCTACGCGGTTTCGACGGGCCGACGCTACTTTGAGGCTTGTATCCGTCACTGCGCGTGGGACACTGGGCGGATTCCGGTGTCCTGAGGGGAGCGCATGATCGGTTCTGCGCCTGATGGCGAGAAGGCCGTGAGCAGCATGTTCGGTCATC
>NZ_JBFAUT010000117.1:0-9726 GCF_040679475.1 Actinoallomurus sp. NPDC052274 | reverse complement strand
GGGGGGCGGACTACCCGCTGGAGCCCAAGTCGGTCGTACGCGGGCCGGCCCGCGTTGCTTCAGGTCGGCGGTCAGCGCACCCCTCGGCGTCCGTACATTCCGGCCGCCAGGGCCACGCCGACGGCCGCCAGGCCGACCTGGATGACCAGTTCGATCCAGTCGATGCCCTTCGTGTCCGCGACGCCGAGGCCGCCCGCGATCGCGGTGCCGATCAGCGCCGCCACGACGCCGATGACGATGGTGAGCCACATCGGGATGTGCTGGCGGCCTGGGACGACCAGGCGGCCGAGCGCACCGATGATCAGACCGATGATGATGGCGGTGATAATGCCGGTGACGTGCATATCCAGGGCTTCCTTTTACACTCGGGGCTCCGGGCGATCGGATGCTTCCCTGGATCCGGCGGGGTATGCACGCTCCCTCCGCGATTCGTCGTCTTCCCAGGTAGGAGCCGGTTTCGACCTCTTATCACCGGGTCGGACGGCCGCCGCGGAGCGCCCCATCGGGCCTACTGGTCGTTCTGTTCGGCGAGGAAGCGCTCGAACTCCGCGGCGATCTCCTCGCCGTCCGGCATCCGGGCGGGCGAACCGGCCAGCGGCAGGCTGTTCCGGCCCGCCTCCAGCACCGCGTCGTACTGCGCCTCGAGGCCCCGCACCGCCTCCGCGACGTCCTCGGAGGCGGCGACCTCGCTGTCGATCTGCTCGCGCGCCTCCGCCGCCGCCGCATCGAGGTCGGCGGTGGGGAACATCAGGCCGGTGGCGGACGTGACGCCGTTCAGGAGCGCGATCGCGGCCGTCGGGTACGCGGACTGGGCGAGGTAGTGCGGCACGTGCGCGGCGAACCCGATGGCGTCGTGGCCCGCCTCCGCCATGCGGTACTCGATCAGCGCGGCGGCGCTCCCCGGAACCTCGGCGCGGTTGATCCACGCCGGGTGCTCCCCGAGCAGGTCGGCACGGTTGCCGTGCGGCGTCAGGCCGGTCTCCCGGGTGTGCGGCACCGCCATGGGGATGCCGTGCAGGCCGACCGCCAGCCGGACGTCGAGCCGCTCGCTGAGCGAGATGAACGCGGCGGCGAACCGCTCCCACGCCCGGTCCGGCTCCGGCCCCGTCATCACCAGGAACGGTACCCCGACGGCGTCCTCACACGCGTACACGGCCAGTTCGGGGGCCTCATAGTCGATCCAGCGATCCGTGTCGAAGATCATCGGGGGCCGCCGTGAGCGGTAGTCGATCAGCGAGTCCACGTCGAACGTCGCGACGGGCCGGGCGTCCATCCTCCGCAGGTGCCGGGTGGCCAACTGTCCGGCACGGCCGGCGTCCATGAAACCGTCAAGGTGGTACACCAGCACCGGCCGGCCCAACTCCGGAATGTCCTCGGCCAGCGTGTAAAGCTCACTCGGATCGGCCACAGAGCCCTCCTCAACGCGTCAATGTCCGTACGAACGTGCCAGACCGCGGGTGAATTCCAGCATCGGCCCGGAGACCTCCCGCGGCGATCCGCAAATCTACGGCGTGCCGCCGAGGCGAGGGCGAAAGGCCCTCTTCGCGGGCGGTCCGGCCTAAGGTCAGGAAAGTGAAGTACTTGCTGCTGATATGCGGGGACGAGGCGGCTTACCAGGCGATGCTCGCCGATCCCGACTTCCTGCCCGCCTGCAGGGCCTGGGCCGCCGCCCGGGGTGACGGGCTCGTCATGTCCGGCGGCCTGGAACCGCCGGCCGACGCCACGACGGTCCGGGTACGCGACGGGGAGGTCCTGCTCACCGACGGTCCGTTCGTCGAGTCCAAGGAGGTCGTGGCCGGGTTCAGTCTGATCGAGTGCGCGTCACGGGAGGAGGCGGTCGAGGCCGCGCGGAGTCATCCCGTGGCACGGCACGGCACCGTCGAGGTGCGGGCCCTGCACGCATGAGCGAGCGGAGCGAGTGAATCGGCGGCACAGTGCCGCAGGTCACTCCCCCGACGAAGGAGGGCGCGTGAGCGTCGACGCGACCATCGCGGTCGCCAAGCTGCGCGAACTCGCCGCCCGCGACAACGACGCCGGCGCTCCGGCGGCCGCCGGGGAGTTCGGGGACGACCGGCTGGCGCTCATCTTCACCTGCTGCCACCCGGTCCTGCCGTTCGAGGCCCGGGTCGCGCTGACGCTGCGGACCCTCACGGGGCTCACGACCGCCGAGATCGCCCGGGCGTTCCTGGTCTCCGAGGACACCATGTCCAAGCGGCTCACGCGGGCGAAGAGCAGGATCCGTAAGACCGGGGTCCCCTTCCGGGTACCGGCCGCGGACGAGCGGCCGGACCGGCTGAACTCCGTGCTCGGCGTCCTCTACCTGCTGTTCAACGAGGGGTACGCCGCGATCGTACGGCTCAACCGCGCCGTCGCCGTGGGGATGCTCGACCCGGCACGGGGGCTGGCTCTCCTCGACGCGCTCTCCCCCGACCGGGGGAGTCATCACCTGCTGCCGGCCGCGCGGGCCGACCTGCTGCGCCGGCAGGGGCGTGCGGCCGAGGCGGCCACCGCCTACCGGGAGGCCCTCGCCCTGGCCCCGTCCGGGCCCGAGCGCCGCCATCTCGCCCGGCGTCTCGCCGAGATCTCTCCGTGAGACCGGTCCGTTCCCCGGGGGGCCGTTCGTAGGTGGGGTGAGACGGACCACTCGGAAAGGCTGGAGACCATGCACATCACCCGTTCCGCCGACGGCACGCCGATCGCCTTCGACCGGCTGGGCTCGGGCGTCCCGGTCGTCCTCGTGAGCGGCGCGTCCTGCGCCCGCGGGGTCCACGCGGAGCTCGCCGGCCTGCTCGCCGGCGACCTCACGGTCCTCAACTACGACCGGCGCGGACGCGGCGACAGCGGCGACACCGCGCCGTACGCGGTGGACCGCGAGATCGAGGACCTCGCCGCCGTGATCGAGGCGGCCGGCGGCGCCGCGGCCGTGTTCGGCAACTCCTCCGGCGCCGTGCTGGCGCTGCGCGCGGCGGCGGCGGGACTGCCGATCACCCATCTGGTCCTGTGGGAGCCGCCGTTCCAGCTCGACGCCGACGCGCCCCGGCGCGCCCGCGCGTACGTCACCGAGCTGACGGCCCGCCTGGCGGACGGCCGCCGCGGCGACGCCATGGCGCTGTTCATGCGCTCCGTCGGCGTCCCGCCCGCGGTGATCGACGAGATGCGCGTGGCCTCCGGGTGGGCCGCGATGGAGGCGCTCGCCCCCACGCTCGCGTACGACGCCGCCGTGATGGGCGAGGGCGGACTCCCGGCCGGCCTCGCGGACGTCAAGGCTCACACCCTGATCCTCACCGGATCCCGGAGCGGCCCGTGGGCCGAGGCCGCCGCGCGGGCCCTGGTGAACGTCCTGCCCGCTCCCCTGCACACGGTCCTCGAAGGTCAGAACCACAACGTCTCCTGGGACGCCCTCGCCCCCCACCTGACGTTCTTCCTCGACTGAGCACGCCGCGCCGGGCGGCTCGACGCACTGTAACGACGGCGGAACGCCCGCCGTCGCCGGCTCCGAGCCGAGGTGCGGCCGGCATCGGACCGAGAAGTCGCGGTAGCGAGTCATCCTGGCCGACACCGGCGTGACTCCTCGGTCGGATGTCGGAGGCCGGGCCCTTTTCGGGTGCTCAGGCGGGATCAGCCGGCGGGCTCGCCGAACCAGCGGGAGAGGTGGTCGTCCAGGTCCTGCTGATCGTCGCCGATCCAGGCGACGTGGCCGTCCGGGCGTAGCAGGACGCACGGAACATCCAGGACCGCGGTGGGATCCGCGAGGTGATCGACCCGGTCTGACCAGCCGCCGACGGTCAGGCGTTCGGTGCGGTCGAGCAGCAGGCCGCGGCCGTGATGCAGCAGATCGTAGAGGCGGCCCTGTTTCACGGCGATGTCGCGCAGGCGGCGGCCGAGCAGGTCGGGGCCTTCGCCGAAGTCGTAGCGGATGCCGATCGCGGTGATCTTCTCGATCAGATGGCGGTTCACCTCGTCGAAGTCCATCAGTTCGGTGAGCAGCCTGCGCACGGCCCGCGGGCCCGGTTCGGCGGACAGCAGTTCCATCTGGGCGCGGGTGTTGTCCAGCACGTCCTCGGCGACCGGATGGCGTTCGGCCTGGTAGGTGTCCAGCAGTGTCTCCGGCGCCCAGCCGCGGATCTGCGCGGCCAGTTTCCAGCCGAGGTTGAACGCGTCCTGGACGCCCAGGTTGAGGCCCTGACCTCCGGTGGGGGGATGGACGTGTGCCGCGTCGCCGGCCAGCAGCACCCGCCCGACCCGATAACGCTCGGCCAGCCGGGTGGCGTCCCCGAAGCGGGACAGCCAGCGCGGGGAGTGCACGCCGAAATCGGTTCCGGCGACGGCGCGCAACTGGTGTTTGAAATCCTCGAGGGTGGGCGGTTCCGCGCGATCGCCGACTCCCGCGACGGGGACGACGACCTGGTAGACCCCTTCACCGAAGGGCCGGAGCCAGAATCGCTTATTGGTCTCGCGGATTTCGGCCGCCTTGGCGGCGATCTCCTCCTGCGGCACGCCCACTTCCATCTCGCCCATCAGCGTGTCGGTCCGCGAGGGCTCGCCGGGGAAGCCGACGCCGAGCAGTTTGCGCACCGTACTGCGCCCGCCGTCACAGCCGACGAGGTAGCGCGCACGCAGCCGTTCCCCGTCGGACAGCTCGACGGTCACACCCTCGTCGTCCTGCTCGAGATCGGCCACGGCACAGCCGCGCCGGACCTGTGCGCCCAGCTCGATCGCGTGTTCTTCGAGCAGGCGATTGATGACCGGCTGCGGGATGCCCAGCACATAGGCGTGCGCGGAGTCCAGGCCCTCGGGCGCGGGTTTGGCGATGGCGGCGAAGATACCGCCGGCCGGACGCCGTCTTCCGTGTTCGAGAACGCGCTCCAGCAGGCCGCGCATCGCCATCAGCTCGAGACTGCGACTGTGCAGACCGACGATGCGGACGAACGACACGGGCTCGGTCTCCTTCTCCAGGACGAGTACCCGCACATCGTGGAGCCGGAGTTCGGCGGCCAGCATCGCACCGGTCGGCCCGCACCCGGCGATGATCACGTCGAACACGAGGGGCGCGCGATCGGCGCCGGAGGCCGGCGACGAGAGAACTCCGGGGACGTCGCCCACGGTGAAGTCGCGCTCGACCATGCCGTTCGACGACGGCTCGGCGGTGAGTCGCAGAGAGTGCATAGGTGTTGCCTTTCGGGAGTGCCTTGTTGTCGAGGCGCTCCCGGCGACACCTACGTCAATCGCCCGGCCGTGACGGGAAGGGGGAGCACCCACGTCGATACAGCGTTCATGGGTCTCACCTCCTCGGGCGGTGTCACGGTCAGCCGCAAGTTACAAGCCCGAGCATCACCCCGTCCAATCCTTTTCCAGCCACGTGATCACGATTCCAAACGGCCCGTGCGGTCGTCTCCGTAGGAGGGGTGGGTCGAGCTTGGCTGATAGCCGAAGCTCTGGTCAGGGAGGGGCGCTGGGTTGTTGGATCCGCACCGGTCCGGGGCCGCGGCCCCGGAGGGTGTCGTCGGGGTTGAGGAGCAGGCATGCCTTCATCGACAGGCAACCGCAGCCGATGCAGCCGGTGAGCTCGTGTTCGAGGCTTTCGATGACGCGGCGGCGCTCCTCCAGTTGTTTCTTCCAACGCCGGGAGACTCGCTGCCAGTCCTGGTGTGTGGGGGCGTGATCGGTGGGGAGGCCTGCGAAGACCTCGGCGACGTCCGACAGCGGGATGTGGAGGCGTTTGGCCACGATGATCAAGGAGATCCGGCGGAGCATGTGCCGGGAGAAGATCCGCTGATTGCCGCTGGTGCGTTCGCTGAAGATCAGACCCTTGCGTTCGTAGAAGTGCAGGGCGGAGGCGGGCACGCCAGTCCGGCGGATGACCTCACCGATCGTGAGATGGTCGTCTGGACTGGCACGCACGACGCTACTCCTTGCCTGGTTCGGGGCGCTGGTGGTCAGGTGGTGTGGCGGGACGCCGCGGTGCGGCTGTGAATCAGGGCGGCCACGATGATCGATAGGACCAGGCAGAGCAGGCCGACACCGAGCTGGGTCACCTGCCAGGACCAGGTGAAGGCGTCCAGTTCCGCGCTTTCGGCTCCGTCGGTGAGGCGTCCGGCGCCGACTGCGGCGGCGCGGGTGGTGTCACCGAATTTGGCCGCGAGGAGGCCGATGAGGGAGGCGCTGTAGGCGGCGATCACGAGAGCCTCGGCCGCTCCCCGTAGGGTGTTGAGGAAGCCGGCCGCCATGCCTACGGTGTCGGCATCGACCAGGGCCATGGCCTGGCCGTCGGTGATGCCGAAGGACACCCCCATGCCGACGCCGATCATCACCAGCGGCGCCGCGACGGCCACGACCGCGTCGTCGGCGTTCAACGTCACCAGCCACAGATTCCCGGCCGCGACCAGCACCAGGGCGATCAAGATCAGCAGACGGGCCGGAACACCCTTGTTCACCAGGGCCACGGCGACCATGGGCATGATCAGTACAGGGGCGGTCAGCAGCAGCATCGTCACCCCCGCGGCCGCAGGGGAGAGCCCGGCCGCCGCCTGCAAGTAGGTGGGCAGGAAGACCAGGACGCCGAGGAACCCGATGGAGGTGGTCAGGGTCGCCAGACTCCACCCCAGGAAACCGCGATTGGCGACCAGGGCGGGCGCCAGTACCGGAGCGGCACTACGCCGCTGAACGATGCCGAAGATGACCAGCACGACCAGGCCGGCGATCCCGGTGAACAGGATGACCGGGTGCGACCAGCCGAGGCCGGGCGCCTCCAGGAGCGCGAACATCAGCAGTGCCAGTGCCGCGACGAACAGGACACTGCCCGCCCGGTCGAGCCGGTCGGCACCAGTCGCGCGGGACTCGCGGGCACGGGTCCCGCCCGAAGCGACCAGCAGGCCGACGACGGTGAAGACCGCGAAGCTCCCGCGCCATCCGGCCGCGCTGATCAGCAGGCCCGACAGGGTGGGACCGATGGCGATCCCGACCCCGGCCATGGTGCCCATCAGGGCGAAGGCGCGATTCCGGGCCGCGCCGTCGTAGCCGGAGGCGAGGATGGCGCCGCCGGCCGCCATGATCCCGGCGCCGCCGACGCCGGAGACGACGCGGGCGATGTCGGTGACGACGATCGCCGGGCTCAGTACCGTCCCGAGGAATCCGGCCGCGAAGACCAGCGCCGAGGCGATGAACACCCGTCGGCGGCCGATCCGGTCGGCGGTCGAACCCGCGATGAGCGTCATGGCGGCGAAGGCCAGGTTGTAGCCGGCGACGACCCAGTTCAACAGGGACCCAGAGGCATCGAGATCACGACCGATGCTCGGCAGTGCCACCGCGGTCCCCGAGATGGACATCGCGACCAGGACGACGCCGGCCATGACCACCGGAAGCGTCAACGGAGACGGCCGATCCGCCGGGGCCGGATACGGAGGGGGCTCCGTGGCCCTGCTGTCCGTGCTGTTCGCCATGGCTGCTCGCTTTCTCACGTTCTGACGCAGACGGCGAACAGCCCACCAACTCAACCACAGTTGAGGTCAAATGCACTGGTGGGGCGTGCGGGTAGGAGGCCGCGGTGTCACTCGACGACCGTGCCGAAGCGGGTTCGCTCTTCAGGAGTGTCGTCGCTCAGCGGTGATCGCCTGACGCCATGCCTGTTCGCCGGCGTGCGCGCAGGCGACGTCTTCGGTCACTGTGCCGCCGCTGACCCCGACCGCGCCGATGACGCGATCGCCCAGCCGGAGGGGAACTCCGCCACCGAAGATCACGAACCGTCCGGACGCGTGGGCGTGCAGGCCGAACAGCGGTCCTCCGGGGGCGGCCTGCTCGGCGAGTTCGTGCGTCGCGATCCGGTTGGCGACCGCCGTGTAGGCCTTGTCGGGCGCGAGCACCGGGCCGGCGATCTCGGCGCCGTCCATCCTCATGAACGCCACCAGATGCCCGCCCGCGTCCACCACGGCCACCGAGACCAGCGCTCCGGCCCTCTCCGCCTCCCCCACTGCCGCCTCGCAGACCCGCAGCGCCGTCGTCAGGGTGATGGATGCCGCCGTGCTCACGATGCGACGGCCTCGGGCGCGTCCGTGTCACCGGTCGCCAGAACGGCTCCGGCCCGGGTGAGACGCTCCGGCCGGGCGCGGCCCAGCCACACCGCGACCAGCGCGGTGGCCACGATGAAGGCCACGATGACGTACGGGAAGAGGTTGTACGGCGCCTTGGGGATCGGCCAGACCGAGCCGTAGATCGGAATGAGCATGAGCAGGATGCCGAGCACCGGCAGCACCACGTGCCGTACCACGCTGAAGCTCTCCCGCCGTTCCCGCAGGAAGAACCGCACGCACGCGATGTTGGTCAGCATGTACACCGGCACGATGGCCAACGTGAGCAGTGCGCCCAGGTAGGCGTAGGCGTTGAACGGGCCGGTCGCGAAACCAACGACGAACGTGACGAACGTCGCGAACACGGCCACCGTCCAGATCGCCCTGCTCGGCGAGCGGTGCTTGGGGTCGACGTGGGCGAGCTGCCGGGGCAACATGCCCTCCCGGCCCATCGCGAAGATGATCCGGACGATGCCGTTGTTCGAATTCATGATCACGGCGAAGATGCTCGAGATCCCGGCCAGCCCGACGAGAAGCTTCATCCACGGCGCGTACGTGGCGGCGAGGGTGTTGAACGGCGCCTGGTCCGCCGCGAGCCTGCCCGCGCTCCCGGTACCGAAGCCGATCATCTCGCTGTAGGTGCAGAAGAGGTAGATCACCCCGACGAACAGCGTCGACAGCGCGATGCCCCACGGAACGTTGCGCCGGGGTTCGCGGACCTCCTCACCCAGAGTGGTGGCCGCCTCGAAGCCCACGAACGACAGCACGCCGTAGACCATGCCGAGCGCCAGACCGGACGGACCCCTCGGCGACGACGCCGGATTCAGCGGCGCGAACGACAGCCCGTGCGCGCCCCCTTTCGCCAGCACGATGACGCTCAACACCGTGATCACCAAGACCTCGGCGCTGAAGAGGGTCAGCGCCGTTCGCAGCGAGCCGCGGATGCCGCGCAGCGAGAGCACCAGCATCAGCACCGTGAAGGCCAGGGAGACCAGTGCCCAGTGCACGTGGACGCCGTACGACGCCAGCAGGTCATGGGTGAAGACGCCGATCAGCGCCAACTCCGCCGGAACCAGCAGGGCGTACGCCACGAACATCAGCCCGCCGGTGACGAAACCGCTGCGCGCGCCGATCCCTCGGGACACGTAGGTGTAGAAGGCGCCCGCGCTCGGCAGCTCGCGGGCCATCTGCATGATGCCGCTCGCCGTGATCAGTACGCCGATCATGGAGATCACCATGACCAGCGGGGTGGCCGCGCCGGCGAAGCCCGCGACGAGCTGGGGGTTGAAGTAGACGGACACCGCGGGCCCCATCAGGGCGGCGGACATGATGACCGCGCCGAGAAGGCCGACCGCGTTGCGCTGGAGGGTCGTCCGGTCTTCCGGTTCCGGAGACGTTTCACTCACTGGCGACCACCTTAGGGAAAGGCACTGAGCGGCGCCCCCGGCCGCCGCCGACGATGTCGCCAATCCTCTGGCCGCCACGAAAGCGAATGGAAGCGTCATCTTGTCACCATGACGATTCCGTTTCTTACGTTGTGCCAGGCGATCTCACGGCCGGCGATGACCGGCCGCCGCCTCCTCCTCCCCGCACCGATTTCACGCGAAGCAGAGTCTCGCGCCAGGACGACGCCGCACGGCGCGGCGTCGTCCAGAACTGAAGA
>NZ_JBFAUT010000116.1:0-11271 GCF_040679475.1 Actinoallomurus sp. NPDC052274 | reverse complement strand
GAACCGCATGAGGTCGACGCCGTGGGAGCCGAGGTCCCCGAGCACGCCCGAGCCGCCCTGCGCCCGCAGGAACCGCCAGGTGAGCGCGCCGGCGGCACCGGCGCCGTCCCGCGAGTCTCCGCCCTGGCGGGTGTCCGATCAGTTGACGGAGGAGTAGGCCACCACCCCACGCCGGATCGCGTCCATCGCCCGGCCTGCGACGGCCCGCACGCCGCCGCCCGGCGGGGCGGCGTCCGCGATCTGCCCGAGCATGTCGAGCAGTTGCTTCATCCAGCGCACGAAGTCACCGGCGGTCAGGTCGGTGTCGACCAGCACCGCGTCGAGCTGGGTGCCGCTCGCCCAGCGGTACGCCGCCCAGACGAACCCCAGATCCGGCTCGCGCAGGAACGCCACCCGATGGTCCTTCTCGACCTCCTGCAGGTCGCCCCACAGCCGGATCATCTCGGTGAGCGCCTCGCGCACCGGCCCGGCCGGCACCCGGGGCGCCCGTCCGTCCTCCGGCGCCCGCGACTCGTACACCAGCGCGGACACGGTCGCGGCGAGCTCCGCGGGCCCCAGGTCCTCGAAGATCCCGCCGCGCAGGCCCTCGGCGGCGAGCAGGTCCAGCTCGGTGTAGATCCGCCCGAGCCGGCGCCCTTCGTCGGTGACCCGCTCGCCGTCGAGGTAGCCGAGCTGGTCGAGGACCGCGCAGACCCGGTCGAACGTCCGGGAGATCACCTGGGAGCGGCCCTCCACGCGGCGGCGGAGCGCCGTCGTCTCCTTCTCCAGCCGGAAGTACCGCTCCGCCCAGCGCGCGTGGTCCTCCCGGTCGGCGCAGCCGTGGCACGGGTGCTCGCGCAGGCGCCGCCGCAGGTCGGCGATCTGCGGGTCCTCGCGCGTGGGGTCCGGGCGCTTCTGCGGACGGGGCTTGTCCAGGTCCGCGGTCTTGTTGCGCAGCGTGGAGGCGAGGTCACGGCGGTGCTGCGCCGACCTGCGGTTGAACCACTGCGGGATCTTGATGCGCTCGACCGGCTCGACGGGACCGCGGAAGTCCGCCAGGGCCAGCTGCTTGACCTGCCGGTTGATGGTGAGGACCAGCGGGGACGGATCGTCGGAGCGCTTCGCGCTACCCGGCTCCAGGACCACCGCCGCCCCGGCGAAGCGGCCGTGCGGGACCATGATGACGTCGCCGAACCGCAGCCGCTCCAGCGACCGCGCCGCCTCGGCGCGCCGTGCGCCGGACCGCTCCCGGGCCAACTCCCGCTCGCGTTCGGTGAGGCGCTGCCGCAGGCGGGCGTAGTCCATGAAGTCGCCCTGGTCGCAGGTGGCGGCCTCCAGGTAGCCCTCCAGTGCCTCCTCGTTGCGGCGCAGTTGCTTGGCGAGTCCGACGACCGCGCGGTCCGCCTGGAACTGCGCGAAGGACTCCTCCAGGAGCGTACGGGCGCGTTCGCGGCCGACCTGGCCGACGAGGTTGACGGCCATGTTGTACGACGGGCGGAAGCTGGAGTTGAGCGGGTAGGTGCGGGTGCCCGCCAGCCCGGCCACCCCCGCCGGGTCGACGCCGGGCGCCCACAGGACGACGGCGTGGCCCTCCACGTCGATGCCGCGCCGCCCCGCCCGCCCGGTGAGCTGGGTGTACTCGCCGGGGGTCAGGTCGACGTGCATCTCGCCGTTCCACTTCACGAGACGCTCGATCACCACGGTGCGGGCGGGCATGTTGATGCCCAGCGCGAGCGTCTCGGTGGCGAAGACGGCCTTGATCAGCCCCTCGGTGAACAGCTCCTCGACGACCTCCTTGAAGGTGGGGAGCATGCCCGCGTGGTGCGCGGCCAGGCCGCGTTCCAGCCCGGCCAGCCACGTGCCGTACCCGAGGACGTCGAGATCGGCCCGCGGGATGTCGGCGGTGCGTGCCTCGACGTGCGCGCGGATCTCCTCGGTCTCCTCCTTCGAGGTCAGCCGCAGCCCGGAGTACATGCACTGCTCGACCGCGGCGTCGCAGCCGGCCCGGCTGAAGATGAAGGTGATGGCGGGCAGCAGCCCGGCCCGGTCCAGCCGGTCGATCACGTCGGCGCGCGACGGCGGCCGGTAGCGCTCGGGGCGGCGTTCACGCCGCCGCCCGGAGCGGCGGCTCTGGTTGATCCTCGTGCGCCGCAGGTCGTCAAGGGCGAACCGGCGCAGCTCCGGGTTGACCTTCGTGTGATCGTCGTCGACGAACAGGTCGTACAGCCGGTTGCCGGCGAGCATGTGCTGCCACAGCGGCACCGGCCGCTCCTCGTCGACGATGACCGTGGTCTCGCCGCGGACCTCCTGCAGCCACTCGCCGAACTCCTCGGCGTTGCTGACCGTCGCCGACAGCGCCACCAGCCGCACCGACTCGGGAAGATGGATGATCACCTCTTCCCAGACCGCGCCCCGGAACCGGTCGGCGAGGTAGTGCACCTCGTCCATCACGACGTACGCCAGGCCGGTCAGCGTCGGGGACCCGGCGTACAGCATGTTGCGCAGCACCTCGGTCGTCATGACGACGATCGGCGCCTCGCCGTTGATGGTGTTGTCGCCGGTCAGCAGGCCGACCTTGCCAGCCCCGTAACGGCGCACGAGGTCGGCGTACTTCTGGTTGGACAGTGCCTTGATCGGCGTCGTGTAGAAGCATTTCCGGCCGCCCGCGAGCGCCAGGTGCACGGCGAACTCGCCGACGACGGTCTTGCCCGACCCGGTGGGCGCGGCGACGAGCACGCCGTGGCCCTCCTCCAGCGCACGGCAGGCGTCGACCTGGAAGAAGTCCAGGTCGAAGTCGTACAGGCTTTGGAACTCGGTCAACGCGGGCGTGAAGAGCGCCATGCGCTGACGGTGCGCCGCGTAGCGCTCCGCGGGGGTGGTCATGGCTCAAGCCTACGGACCGCGGCCGACCGAAACGGCGGTGCGCCGCGGATTGCCGGCCCCGAGCGGCCATGATCACAATGGCGGGACGGCCGCCACAGGGCGTCCGGGCGGCCGGGATTCACCCGCACTCGCCGGGCACGGCGGAGGTGGCCGCCACGGGGCGTCCGCGCGGCCGAGACCTACACGCGCTCGCCGTCCGCCGGCTCGTCCTCGGGCAGGTCCAGCGGGGACGCCTCGTCGTCCGAGATGCCCGCGTACGGGTCGGGCCGGGCGGCCTTACGCCGGTCGTGGACGTAGGCGATGAGCTCGGCGATCTCGAAGAGCACCACGGTGGGCAGCGCCAGCGCCAGCATGGTGAACGGGTCCTGGCTCGGCGTCGCGACCGCGGCGAACACGAAGATGCCGAACACCAGCAGCCGCCGCGACTTCTTGATCCGGGCGTGTGTCAGCACCCCGGCGACGTTCAGGATCACGACGAACAGCGGCAACTCGAACGTGAGCCCGAAGATCAGCAGCATCGCGGTGGCGTAGCCGAGATAGTCGGTGATCCCGACCAGCACCGTCGTGTTGCCCGGGGCCAGGCCGATGAAGATGCGCAGCCCGCGGTCGAGCGTGACGTAGGCCAGCCACGCGCCCACGGCGAACAGCGGGGCCGCCGCGCCGAGGAAGATGTAGGTCCAGCGGCGCTCCCGGGCGTACAGGCCCGGCGCGACGAAGGCCCAGATCTGGTACAGCCAGATCGGGGACGACAGCACCGCTCCGACGATCAGCGCCACCTTCAGGTGGATGAAGAAACCGTCGAAGATCCCGTGGACGACGAGCGTGCACTTGCCGCCGAGGCAGTGTTGTGGTGGCAGGCGTTCATAGGGCTTCTTCAGCACGTCCCAGACGGGGTTGAAGAAGATCCAGCCGACGATCGCCCCTGCGATCAGCCCAAGGGCGGCCTTGATGATCCGGATGCGCAACTCACGAATGTGCTCCATGAGCGGCATGCGCCCGTCATCGCTCCGCGAGGCCCCGCGCCGCAGGGGCAGCTTCATCGCCGACATGTCGTTGGAGTTCCGGTTTCGTCAGGACTTCTTGCCGTGCTCCGCCTGGGACAGCGGTACGCCGCTGACGGTCGTGCCGTCGTCCACCGGACCGGCCAGCTGCTGCTGACCCGCGGCCTGGCGCTCGAGGAGGGCCGCCTGCTCCCGCAGACGGGCGGCCTGGGCGCGGGCGTCCTCCGCCTCGGCGCGGGCCTTGGGCTGGTCGTCCTCGTCGGTGATCAAGCCCTTGGTCTCGGACTTGAAGATGCGCATCGACCGGCCGAGCGAACGAGCGGCCTGCGGCAGCTTCGCCGATCCGAACAGGATCAGGATGACCACCGCGATGATCAGAATTTCCCCCGTACCAAGGTCAGGCATGTCCGTCCTCATTCAGCAGTGGCTGATACTCAGTCCGATCGTACGCCGTCGGGCCGAATGTCTCACTCCCCTGATCGCTCCAAACGCTGCAACTCACCGGCGAGAGCCTCCTGTTTCGGCTCCAGACGCGCTCTCGTCCGCTGCAGTTCACGGCCCAGGCCACGGACCGCCAGGCCCACCTTGACCGCGCAAACGCTCAGCACGACCAGCCCGGCGAAGGCCAGCCCGACGAACAGCATCATCCACGGCACACGCCGACCATAGCGAGGTTTGCCGGCGCTCGCTCCGCGAGCGCGGTTCGCGGCGCCCGACGCGCCGCTCACCTCGGCGTTACCCCGGCCGGGCCGGGATCAGCCTTCGTAGAGTTTCAGGGCGCGGGCGGCGTCCTCGCGTACCTGGGCGGCCAGTTCGGCGGGCTCGACGATGCGGCCACTGCCGGCCAGCCGCAGCGCCAGCCGGCGCACCCAGCGCACGTCGCGGGTGCGCAGCACGATGCGGACGCGCCCCTCCCCCAGCTCGGAGACGCTCTCGCAGGGGTAGTGGTCGGCGACCCAGCGCCCGGCCGGGGACAGCTCCAACGTCACCCGTACGTCCTCCGGCGAGGGACGGAACAGCCCGGCGTCCAGGTCGAGCGGCTCGGCCTCGTCCGGGATGCTGGCGACGACGTCGAGGACCCGCAGGTCCACGATGCGGTCCAGGCGGAAGAGCCGGACGGCCTCCGCGCGGCGGCACCAGCCCTCCAGGTAGGACCAGCCGTCGACGAGGAGCAGCCGCATCGGGTCGACGTCGCGCACGGTGTTCTCGTCCCGGCCCGGCACGTAGTAGGTCATCCGCAGGCGGCGGCCCTGGTCGAGCCCCGAGCGCACCTGGACCAGGACGTCCGGGCGGACGTCGACCTCGACGGCGACCTGGCTGCTCGGCCGGGCGGCGGTGCCCGCCGCGTCCTCCAGCTTGGCGATCACCCGGCTCACGGCGTCACCGTGCTCGGGGAGCTCGGCGATCGTGCGCAGCGCCACGAGGAGCGCGGCGGCCTCGTCGACGTCGAGCCGCAGCGGCCGGCTGATCGACTCCGCCTCGCAGACCACGATCTCGCCGCCCTCGTAGGACAGGTCGATCGGGCAGTACGGGTCGGGCGCGCGCAGCTCGACGCACCACAGGAGGTTCAGGTCGTCGATGATCTGCTTTTCGGTCACGCCGAACGCCGCCGCGGCCTCTTCGACGCTGACCGAGCTGCGGTTGATGACGTACGGGACGAGCGCGAGCAGCCGCCGCAGCCGTTCCGAGGAGCTCACTGGCACACCGCCTTCAGATGCTGGATCATCGCGTCGCGCACGTCCGGCGGCTCGATCACGACCACGTCGTCGGCGAACCCGGCGAGGTAGTCGGCGAACTGGTCGACCTCGGCGAACGTCAGCTCCGCCAGATCCCACGCGTCGTCGTCCCGGCGGATGTTCGCCGCCCAGCGCCGGATGCCGTCGGCCGCGCCGTGCCGCAGGCGCACGGTGGCGGTACGCCGCCCGGGGGCGGTCCCGCCCATCGAGGTGACGACCTCCCGGACGTCCACGCCCTCCGGAACGGTCACCGTACCGGCCGGCCCGTCGGCGGTGACGTCGCCCCTGATCCGGCTGAGGCGGAAGACCCGCGCCTCCCCGCGGTCGCGGTCGTGGCCGGCGACGTACCAGCGGCCGTGCCTGTTGACCACTCCCCACGGCTCCAGGTGGCGGCGCTGCGGCGCGCTGCGGCCGACGCCCTGGTACTCGAAGGCGACCGGCCGGCGGTCCCGGACCGCGCGCCACAGGGCGGGGAAGGCGGGGTCGTCGGTGCCGACCCTGGGCTCGATGCCGAGGGAGGCCACCTCGTCGGTGTCCACGCCGGCGGCGCGCAGCTTCAACAGCGCCCCGGAGGCCGCCTCGGCCAGGCTGGCCCGCTGCCACACCCGCGCGGCCAGCCCGAGGACGGCGGCCTCGTCGCGGGCCACCTGGATCTCCGGCAGTTCGTACGCCTGGCGCTGGATGCGGTAGCCGGGCTCCTCGTCGCCGTCGCTGCCCATCTCGATGGGGATGCCGAGCTCGCGCAGTTCCTCCTTGTCGCGCTCGAACATCCGCTTGAACGCCTCGTCCCCCTCGGGGTACCCCGGCACGGCCTGCCGGATCTGCTCAGCGGTGAGGTACCGCCGGGTGGCCAGCAGGCACACCACGAGATTGAGCAGCCGCTCGGTCTTGCGGCGCGACATCGTCCACTCCTTCTGGCCCGTCCGCGTGTCCTCCGACGCTACCGTTGGCGAGTGATCCGATGGCGCAAAGGCACGGTTGTCAAGATACGCCGCGAATGGCCCGGAGCGGTCGAACTCGACGTCACGATCGACGACGAGGGCGAAGCCCGCGCCCTGGCCTATCCGGCCCTGGTCGGCCGGCCCCGGCCGGGCGACGCCGTGCTGCTCAACACGACGGCGCTCGCGATGGGTCTCGGCACCGGAGGGTACGCCATGGTGGTCGCGGTTCCGGACCGTTTCCCGCAGGATCCGTCCGGCCCCGGCCATCTGGTCAAGGCACGCTACACGCCCCTGCAGGCGACGGTGCTCGGCACGGACGAGCAGGACTCCGCCCATCACGAGGTCCTGCGCGACGCCGAGTCGATCGACGGGATGCCGGTGGTCGTCGCCGACCTGCACTCGGCGCTGCCGGCGATCATCGCCGGGCTGCACCTGGACCGCCCCGGCACCCGTGTCGTCTACGTCATGCCGGACGGCGGCGCGCTGCCCGCCTGGTTCTCCAGGACCGTCGCGGCGCTGCGGGAGGCGGGCGCGCTGGCCGCGACCGTGACGGTCGGCCAGGCGTTCGGCGGCGATCTGGAGGCGGTGACGCTGCACACCGGCCTGCTGGCGGCGCGCCTGGTCCTCGACGCCGAGGTCGCCGTCGTCGCGCAGGGCCCGGGGAACCTCGGCACGGGCACCCGCTGGGGGTTCTCCGGCGTGTCGGCGGGCGAGGCGGTGAACGCGGCGGCGGTCCTGGAGGGCCGTCCCGTGGCGTCCCTGCGGGTCAGCGAGGCCGACGCGCGGGAGCGTCACCGCGGGATCTCCCACCACAGCCTGACCGCCTACGGTCGCGTCGCCCTGGCACGGGCCCAGGTGGTGGTGCCGGACCTGCCGGGCGCGTTCGGCGACCGGGTACGGGCCGAGGCCGAGCCTCTCGGTGAGCGACACGAACTCGTCACCGTCTCCGTCGACGGCCTGGAGGAGGCCGTCCGCGACTCTCCCGTGCGGGTCTCGACGATGGGCCGGGGGCTGGACCAGGACCTCGCGGGCTTCCTGGCGGTCGCCGCGGCCGGACGCCATGTCGCGAATCTTCTAAGCTGACGCCTTTATGACATAGATCGATAGTCGAGAACCTGCCAAGCCGCCGAGAAATACCCTTCTCGTTACCGTTCGATTGTTTTACCGGGAGTTCCGGCGAGGATCCTGGAAGCGGAAGGCGATGACAGATCATCGCAGGAAGGGCCATTGACACCCTTCCCGCCTTCCGGCAACGAGGTGATCATCGTGCTCAGCAGGAAAAGCGCCTCCGCCGGCCTCGTCGCGATCGCCGCCACGGCCGGCGCGCTCTTCACCACCCCGCCCGCATCCGCCCAGAGCATCCCGGCGGCGCACGTCAGCGCGGTCGTGGCCCGGGCGAGCGCGAGCGCACCACTCGGCGACGGCTGGTGGCGCCACCACCGCCACTTCCGCCACTTCCGCCACTTCCGGCACCACGGCTACTGGCATCACCGTTTCTACCGCGGCCGTTTCGGCTACCGGCACTTCGGATACCGGCACTTCGGCTATCCACGCTACGGCTACTCGCGCTATGGACACTTCTATCCCTATGGCGGTTATGGAGGGAACTTCAACCGGAATGTGAACATCATCGTGCACTGATTCGAGACCTGGTACGCGAAGACGCCGGAGCACGGGCTCCGGCGTCTCACTGTGATCGGTGCGGTCCCTCGGCGGTCAGGAGTTGAGCTGCTCCAGTGTGCGGCCCTTCGTCTCCACGGCCGCGACGGCGACCAGGGCGCCCACCAGCGACGCCGCTCCGAGCACGGCGAACATCGAGGTGATGCCCTCGCTCTCGTTGATGAGCGCTCCGACGACGATCGGGCCGACGATGACGCCCAGCCGGTGGGCCACGCCGCCGATCCCGAGGCCCTGGACGAACCGCAGCGCGGCGAAGTACGCGAAGCCGGGCGAGAACACCAGCGCCAGGCTGGCCAGCGCGGTGACGGCGACACCGAGGGAGACGGTCCGCACCCGACCGATCCGGTCGCCGAGCCAGCCCGCCGCGAGGGCGCCGGCGAGCATCCCGACCGAGCCGCTGGTGACGGCGAACGTCGCCTGGCCGGTATCCGCTCACACCGCTGCTCCCCGTCCAGGTCGAACTCGATGGTGATCGGCTCGCTCATCCGACGTGCTCCTCTCCGGCGGTGAACCGCGCCAGCAGCCGGCCGAGCAGGACGCCGGCCGCGTGCCGTCGGTACCGCGCGCTTCCGGCCGCGTCGCCGATCTCCTCCGGCAGCAGCGCGGCGATGTCGGCCGGCGCGGTGCCGACCGGCGCCTCGACGGCGTACGGGCGGGTGAGCTCCTCCAGGTCCGCCAGCCAGACGAGGGAGGAGCAGTCCAGCCCCTCGCGGAACCGGGCGAACAGGTCGGTGCAGCCCTGGGCGTAGACGGCGCCATCGGCGGAGCGGCCAGGACCGCCTCGGCGATCGTGCGCGGCCGATGCAGTCGAAAATCCGGGATCGTGCGCTGTGTGGGCGCCACGAGCCCGGCGGGGAGCACGCGCATCCCTTCGCCTCCTGACCGTTCATCCGGGCACCCGTGTCGAGCCGGTCGCACGCAGCCCGAACATCTTCAGCGCTAAGCAAACTATCGCTAAGGTTTTTAGCGTCGCGGCGAGTCCCGCACAAGGTTCCGCACTACTCCCGCTCCGCCTCCCGGTACGTTCGGCACTGACTTTCACACCCCTCAGAGGACCCACCGGAAGGAGGAGGGAGAGGAGGGCCCGCGCCCCTCTCCCCGACCGACGTATGACGAGCAGATCATCAGGACGGCCGGACGCGGTCGACCTGATCTTGGAGCAGTGGGAGCGCGAGCTGCCCTCCATCGACGCCACCCCCATGGAGGTCCTCGGGCGCCTACACCGCAGCTTCATCCGCTACCAGGGCCTGCTCGGCGACCTGTTCGACCGCTACGGCCTGAACATGGCGGCCTTCGACGTGCTCGCGGCCCTGCGCCGCTCCGGCGCGCCGTACCGCAAGACGGCCGGTGAGCTCGCCGAGATCGCGCTGGTCACCACCGGCGGCATCACCCTGCGGCTCGACCGGCTCGAGAAGGCCGGCCTGGTCATCCGGGAGCGCGACCCGGACGACCGGCGAGTGGTCTATGCCCGGATGACGGACAAGGGACTCGAAGCGATCAACACGGTGGCAGCCGCCCACTTCGCCAACGAGAAGCGGATGCTGGCCGGGCTCACCGACGCCGAACAGCGCCAGCTCGGCCGGCTCCTCCGGAAGCTGGAGCGCTCCCTGGAACTGGCCGAGCGGACACCGCCCGAGACCGGCCCCGACCAGACGTGACCCAGGGCGTTTCCGGGGCCCCGCCTCAGACGCCCGCCCAGGGCAGCGGTTCGGCGGTCAGCCCCCAGTAGAGGCCCTTCTGACGCGTGTAGGAACGGATGCCGTCCCGGCCCTTCTCCGTCCCGATGCCGCTGGCCTTCATCCCGCTGAACGGCGTGGAGATGCCGAACTGCTTGTAGGTGTTGATCCAGACCGCGCCGGCCTCGATCCGCCGGGCCAGTAGGCCCCGCGGTCGAACTCCGGCCCGTCCGGCGCGCGGCCGCCGCACCGAACCCGGGCCCCCTCCCGCCGGGCGCGATCGACCATCGCCGCGACCTTGTCGCGGTGAGCGTGCGTCATCACCTCGCCGCCGCCCTTCGGACCAGGATCTCATCTGCGACGTCGTACACCGGATCCGCTCCCACCACTCGGCGACAAGGCGGATAAACCTTAGCGCTAAGTTTTTACACCGCGACACCGGTCGGGTCGTACGACTCCCGGAACGTGAACGCCTCGGGCCCCGGCCCCTGCCGGCGCACCCGGTCCAGGCGCTCCCGCGCCTCCTCCACCGACGGGATCCACCCGGCCGGCACCCACCACATCACGACGTACGGCTCGGCCATGCGCAGGAACCATTCGCGGCGCCGGCGCAGCACGTCGAGGTGCGCCGACCGGTAGACGAAGTCCCACAGCGCCGCGCGCGACTCCCAGACCGAGAAATTGATGATCACGTCGTCGCCGTAGGGACGGATGGTGGACGCGTCGTCGTCCTCTCCGTCCGTCAGCCGCCACACGAAGCCCGGCGCGGAGTCGGCCAGGGCGTTGACGGGTTCGAACAGGGCGAGGAACTCGGCCATGGACGGCGCGTCGAGGGGTTCGCGGAGGCGGCCGACGTTGAACTGCGCGAGGTGATGATCCGTCATGGCGGCCAGCAGATCATCACCCGGCGCTCTATGTCAATCATTATTGTTTTTAGAAGCGAACATGACGCAGCACTCCCCCGGCCGCGGATCCATGCGCGCGACCATCCCGGTCGGTTCCAGACCCTCGAGCAACCCCTCCAGCAGCGCCAGATTCATCCCGCAGACCAGTGGAGGGAACTCCACCGCCAACGCGTGGAACGGGCAGTTGCGCAGCCGCACCTCGGCACCCTCCCGGTACGGCTCATACCCCCTGGTCCGCAACGCGGCCGCGACCCGCTCACCCGCCGCGGCGTCGTCCTCGGGCGGGCCTACGGCAGCGCCCGCCGGCGGCTCCACGCCCTCGGAAGGATGTACGGCGGCGTCCGCCGGCGGCCCCGTGGCCACGCCCTCGGACGGGTCACCGGCGCGGAAGACGTACCCGTCGACGCAGTTCTCCGAGGAGATCGACTTGAGGTACGCGGCGCGGGCCGGATCGGACTTGGCGATCTCCG
>NZ_JBFAUT010000115.1:0-11536 GCF_040679475.1 Actinoallomurus sp. NPDC052274 | reverse complement strand
GCGCCGGCGACTGCTTCGCGGCCGCCGCCGCGCACGTGCTGCGCGCGGGCGGCCTGGTCACCGAGGCGGTGACGGAGGCGGTCCGGTACGCGAGCGAGTTCGTGGCCGCCGGTGGGGCCGCGGCCGTCTCCGGAACCGACATCGGCCCGGCCGCGGCCGAGCCGCCCATGGCGCCGGCCGACGGCGATCCCTGGGAGGTCGTCCGGCGGGTCCGCGAGCGCGGCGGCCGCGTGGTGGCGACCGGAGGATGCTTCGACCTGCTGCACGCCGGCCACGTCAGCATGCTGCGCGAGGCCCGGCGCCTCGGCGACTGCCTGGTGGTCTGCATCAACTCGGACGCGTCCGTACGGGCGCTGAAGGGACCCGACCGGCCGGTGGTGCCGGCGAGCGACCGCGCCCGGGTGCTGTCGGCGCTCGAGTGCGTCGACGCGGTCGCGGTCTTCGACGAGCTGACGCCCATCGAGCTGCTCGAACGCCTGGGCCCCGACGTGTGGGTCAAGGGCGCCGACTACTCGGGCGGTGACCTGGTGGAGGCGGACGTCGTCCGCCGTCACGGCGGAGAGGTCGTCCTCCTGCCCTATCTCGATGGTCGTTCGACGAGCCGTCTGGTCGCGCGGGTCCGCGAGACGGCGAGCACTCTCGGAGGTGAGACCCGATGACGGAACGCGCGGTGGTCACCGGCGGGGCGGGATTCCTCGGCTCGCACGTCTGCGAACGCCTGCTCGCGCAGGGCATGTCGGTCATCTGCCTGGACAACTTCCTGACCGGCTCCCCACAGAACGTCGCCCACCTGATGGGCCGTCCGGGATTCCGGCTCATCGAGTGCGACGTCACCGGCTTCGTGCACGTCCCCGGCGACGTCGACCTCGTCCTGCACCTCGCCTCGGCGGCCTCCCCCATCGACTACCTGAAGCTCCCGCTGGAGACGCTCAAGGTCGGCGGGCTCGGCACGCTGCACGCGCTCGGCCTGGCCCGGGAGAAGGGCGCGCGGTTCGTCCTGGCCTCCACCAGCGAGGTGTACGGGGACCCGTTGCAGCATCCGCAGCGCGAGGACTACTGGGGCAACGTGAACCCGGTCGGCCCGCGCAGCGTGTACGACGAGGCGAAACGCTACGGCGAGGCGCTGACCACCGCGTACCGCAACAGCCGCGACGTGAGCACCGGCATCGTCCGGATCTTCAACACGTACGGGCCGCGGATGCGCCCGCACGACGGCCGCGCGATCCCGACGTTCATTCGCCAGGCCCTGCTGGGAGAACCGCTCACGGTCGCCGGGGACGGCAGCCAGACCCGGTCGATCTGCTACGTCGACGACACGGTCACGGGCATCCTCGCGCTGGCCCTCAGCGACCTCTCCGGGCCGGTCAACATCGGCAACCCGGAGGAGATGACCGTCCTGGAGCTCGCGAAGACCATCCGCGAGCTGGCCGGATCCGACTCGCCGATCGCGTTCGTCGACCGGCCCGTCGACGATCCCGGCGTGCGCCGCCCCGACACCACCCTGGCCCGCGAACGCCTCGACTGGCGGCCCGCCGTGCCGCGTGACGTGGGCCTGCGCCGGACCATCGACTGGTTCGCGGCCGAACTCGGCGTCGAGACCGCCGCGCGTGCCACCGGAACGTGAGATCGGCGCGAACCCCGTTTGAGACCTGCCCGTCGGGTACAAGGACCAGCAGTCGGCCCTGGCCGACGTGAGCGCCGCCGAGCCGAACCTCTGAGCAGGGTACGGAGGCTGACCGAACAACCGACCAGAGGTACGGAGGCAGGCGGGACGAGGCCGGTGCGGGAGACGCACCGGCCTCGTCGTTTCCCGGCGGCCTGAGATCACCGGGCTCGTTGTACGTGCAGGCGGCCTGCGACCGCCGGGCTGGTCGTGGGTTCCGGCGGCCTGAGAACGGGGTCAGTCCTGGCGAGGGGCCTCGTCGCGGCGGTTCTGCTGGGCGGGACTGCCGTGGATCACGCCTCCGGTGTTGTCGCCGCGCTTGGTGCCCGCGCCACGGGCGCCGCTCTGCGTCGGATTGCGTGACGCGCGGATCGTCATGGCGATCCATACGATGAGGACGAGGACGATCAGTACGATCCCGACGATCCCCAGCACCCCGACGTACGTGACATGGTGCGTCATACGCTCCTCCCTCCCTCCGGCTCCCCTACCCCTACGGTCCGCCTCACACCTCCCGGCGGGGAGATCGTGCGGCTTCCCGGCGCGCTCAGGCGAGTTCGGGCAGCACCTGTTCGGCGTAGAAGGAGAAGAACTCGTCCTGGTCGGGGCCGATCTGGTTGATGTAGACCTCGTCGTAGCCGGCGTCGACGTACTCGCGGATCGCCTGGATGTGCCGCCCCGCGTCCGGGCCGCAGGGCAGGTTCTGCTCGATCATCTCCTCGGTGACGAGCTGCGACAGCTGTTCGAAGTGCCGTGGCAGCGGCAGCAGCTGGGCGGCCTCACCGGGCAGTTGCTCGTTCGGCCACAGCCGGTGCGCGGTCTTGCGCGCGCTCGCGACGTTCCGGCTCCAGCAGACCTTCAGCCCGCCCTGGGCCGGCTTGCCCTCGCCCCCGGCCGAACGGAAGATCTCCAGCAGGTCCCGGTCGGGCATGGTGCACATGAACCCGTCGGCGATCCGCCCCGCCAGAGTCGCCGCTTTCTTCCCGAAACCGGACATGTAGATCGGCGGCGGCTCGTCCGGGAGGGTGTAGAGCCGGGCCGTGTCGACGTTGTAGTAGCGCCCGTGGTGGCTGACGAGCTTCCCGGTCCACAGGCGGCGCATCACCTCGACGGCCTCCTCCAGCATCTCCCGGCGTTCCTCGGCCGGGGGCCAGCGCGACTCGACGATGTGCTCGTTCAACGCCTCCCCGGTGCCCACGCCCAGCACGAACCGGCCGTCGGTGAGGACGGCGCTGGTCGCGGCGGCCTGCGCGACGATCGCCGGCGGTGTACGGACCAGCGGGCAGGTCACCGCCGTCGTGATCGGCAGCGAGGTCACCTGGGCCAGCGCGCCGATGACCGACCAGACGAACGGGCTCTCCCCCTGCTCATCGAGCCACGGATGGTAGTGGTCGGAGATCCACAGGGCCTCGAAGCCCGCCTGTTCGGCCAGCTTCGCCTGCCGGACCAGCTCTTTCGGCGAGTGCTCTTCGCATGACAGGAAGTATCCGAATTTGGCCATGCTCCCCCGGTTCCCCCGCCACGTCGCCGAAACCTGCGCGGGAATAGGGCCGGGCACGGCGGGGCGGTCCCCGGCACGGGCCCCTGGCTCGTTCCAGAGACCCGTGACCTTCGGCCGTCCCGCCGGGTTCCGGCCACCCGGAATTCCGGTCTGCTCACTCGGCGCGCAGGGCCTCCGCGACCGGGCGGCGGCCCGCCAGGCGGGCCGGCAGAGCGGTGATCAGGGCGACCGCGGCGATCGTCCCGGGGATCACGGCGGGCAGCCAGGCGTACGGGATCGCCTCGCCGCCCGGAGCGCCCGCCGCGGCCCGGGCGCCGGCGTAGACGACCAGCCCCAGCGGGATTCCCAGCGCGCCGGCCAGCGCCGCCGGGAACAGTTGCGCCGCCGACAGCCCCGCCGTCACCTGGCGCGGCGTCCCGCCGAGGGCGCGGGCGAGCGCGCTCGGCCGCCGGGCGTCGATCGAGCCGGCCCACGCGATGAGGACGGCGTTGACCACCGCGAGGACCAGGAGCGCGAGCGTCATTGTGATCACCACCTGGTTCACCTGCCGGGTCACCGGGTTCTCCGCGCCCGGCACGAACATCAGGCCGGTGGTCCTGGCGTCCTTACGGGCGATGTCGCCGTGCATGGCGATCGCCGCGACCACCATCGCGGCGGTGACCGCGAGGCTGGTCAGCGCGAGCGCGGACCGGCGCGGCCGCCGGGCCGCCAGCCGCAGGCCGAGCAGCAGCGGCACCGGGAGCCGGGCGGACAGCCGGATGAGCCGTGCCGAACGCCGGGGCGGGCGCGCCCGGCCGGACAGGGCGCGCACGGTGCTCATCCTGGTCCCGCGGACGGCGGGGACCACGGTCGCCGCCCCCGTGACCACCACCGCGACGGCCAGGACCAGGGCGGCCGTACCGACCGTCAGGCCGGGGCGGCCGCCGCCGATCAGTCCCGCGCTCGGCCGCGCCAGCAGTGGGGCGGCCGCCCAGCCGGCGACCAGTCCGACCGCGGAGGCGGCCACGGCCAGTACGACGTACTCGGCGAGCAGCACGGCGGCGACGGTCCGGGGCGTCGCCCCGACCGCCTTCAGCAGGCCGACCCGCCGCGTCTGGTCGGCGAGGCGACCGCCCACGAGGACGGTGACGCATGCCACGGCGAGCAGGGCGAGCGCCCAGGTCCCGGTCATGAGCGCCTGGTCGACGAGGTGCAGTTCGGCGGTCGCGTACGCGCCCATGTCCTGCCAGGTGCGGACGCCCCGGTGGGCGGCGGCGAACGCGGGGGCCGCGGCCGGGTTCGCGAGGCGAAGCGGCATCACCTGGGAGGTCACCGGCCGGCCGAACCGGCGAAGGTCGGCCCTGGTGCCCCAGACCAGGCCGGGCGTGCTGGAGGGGTAGGGCACCCGGCCGGCCGTCACGGCGATGCCCGCGACGGTCAGGCGGCGGCCCGCGATGGTCAGTTCGTCGCCCGGCCGTACCTTCAGGGCGGCCGCGAAGGCGCGTTCGACGACGACCCCGCCACGGCGCGCCCACGTCCCGGAGGTGACGCGCGGTCGGTCGACGGGCACTCCGGCGGTGTCGCGTCCCTGCACGACGACGGCGACACGGATGTCCCGGACGCGCAGGTCGTCGACGGAGACCATGGCGTACGGCCCGGCCGAGGCGGCGACGCCGGGCGCGTGCGCGAGCGCGGCGAGGTCCGCCGCGCGCTCGGCCGTCGCCACGGCGTCGGGCCCGGCCGTGGCCGCGCGGGTGCGCTCCCAGGGCCGGTCGGCGGCGCCCCCGACCGTACGGCCGAGGGCGAGCGTCGTCGTGGTCGCCGTGAGCGCGATCAGCAGGATCAGCGCCTCGGCCCGCCGGCGGCGCAGGTCGCGCAGCGCCAGCCGGGCCACCAGCACGAGCACGCTCATGCGCCCTCCTTCGTCGGGGGAGTGACCAGACGCGCCGCGCTTCCGATTCGCTCGCTGCGCTCACTCATACGCCCTCCTTCGCCGGAGGAGTGACCAGACGCGCCGCGCTTCCGATTCGCTCGCTGCGCTCACTCATACGCCCTCCTTCGTCGGAGGAGTGACCAGACGCGCCGCGCTCATGACTCGCTCGCTCATTAGCCCTCCAGTCCCGCGAAGGCGCCGAGGCCGCCGCCCGCGCCGGCGAGGTCGGTCCGGCCGACGAGCGCGCCGTCCCGCATGGTGATCACGCGGTCCGCCGTCGCCGCGACCCGCGAGTCGTGCGTGACCATCAGCAGGGTCTGGCCCTCGGCCCGCAGGGCGGCGAACAGCCGGAGCACCTCGGTGGTCGCGGCGCTGTCGAGGTTGCCGGTGGGCTCGTCGGCCAGCACGATCCGCGGCCGGCCGATCAGGGCGCGGGAGACGGCGACCCGCTGCCGCTGCCCGCCGGACAACGCCGCGGGCAGATGCGTCGCACGGTCGACCAGTCCGACCCGCTCCAACAGCTCGGCTGCACGGCGCCGCGCGACGCGGGGACTCACGCCGGCCAGCAGGGCGGGCAGTTCGACGTTCTCCTGGGCGGTGAGCTCGTCAACGAGCTCGAACCCCTGGAACACGAACCCGAGCGCGTGCCGGCGCAGGCGGGCGAGCTCGGTCTCCGACATCCGGTCGATCCGCTGGTCGGCCAGCCACAGCTCGCCGCCCGTCGGCCGTTCGAGGCCGCCGAGCAGGTGCAGCAGCGTCGACTTGCCGCAACCGCTCGGCCCCACGACGGCCACGGTCTCGCCCGCCGCCACGTCCAGGTCGACGTGGTCGACCGCGCGGACCAGTCCCGTTCCGCTGCCGTACTCCTTGCGCAGCCCGTGAGCCCGCAGTATCACCATGGTCAGCCTTTCCGCTCCCAGTACCGGGCGCAGGCGTCGAGCCAGCGCAGGTCGGCCTCCAGCCGCAGGCTGACGCCCTCGATGAGCAGCGCCGCCGCCGAGCCGTCCGGCTCGTTCAAGGCGGCGCGCTGGACCTCGGCCAGCCGGCGCAGCAACTCCCCGCGCTGGGCCTCCACGAGGTCCACCGGGTCGGCCAGCCGGGCCGCCGCGGCGGCGACCAGCTTCAGATGGAACTCACTCGGCTTGCCCCAGGTCAGGTCCCTGAGCCAGGCGTCGACGCGGTCGCGGCCCTCGGCCGTCAGCGCGTACACCTTCCGGTCCGGCCGGTGCGCCTGGCCGACGTGCTCGGCCGTGACCAGGCCGGCCTTCTCCAGCCGGGTGAGGGTGACGTAGACCTGACCGGCGTTGAGCGCGTCCCCGACCGGGCCGAGGGCCTCCTGAAGGCGGGTCCGCAGCTCATAGCCGTGGGAGGGCTCCTTGGCCAGCAGTGCCAGCACGACGTCCTGCACGAGTGATCACCTCTAACGGTTAGCTATATAGATAACGGCTAGCCGTGGGAGACCGCAACCGGATCGGCCGAACCCGCGACCGCACCGCACGGTGCTCAGCGCGAGATCCGTGACCGCGCAGTGCACCTTGACCCGAGCGCGACCGTGACCGCGCAGTGCACCTTGACCAGCGCACGACCGTGACCGCTCAGTGCACGTTGATCAGGGCGACGCCTGCGACGACGACGCCCGCGGCCGCCAGCCGGGGCAGGCCCATCCGCTCCTTGAAGAAGACGGCGCCGATGATCGCACCGGTGATCACACCGGTCTCGCGCAGCGCCGCCACCGCCGCGAGCGCGCCGCGCGTCTGCGCCCACACGACGATCCCGTACCCCAGCACCGAGATCAGCCCGCCGGGCAGTCCGAGCCGCCACTGCGCCCGTACCGCCGGCCATACCGACCGGCCGCGCGCCACGGCCACCCACGCCACGACGGCGGGCCCCATGCCGAAGAACAGCCAGCCGCTGTAGCCGACCGCCGTGCCCGCGTGCCGTACACCCACTCCGTCGACCAGCGTGTACCCCGCGATCGAGACGCCCGTCAGCACCGCCGCGCCGATGGCGCGCCACTGCCGCGACGACGCTCCTCCGGCGAACGCCAGCGCGCCCAGCCCGCCACAGATCGCCGCCACTCCGGCGAGCTGCGTCAGGCTGAGATGTTCACCGAGGGCGGTGGCGGCGACGAACGCGACGACCAGCGGCCCGGTGCTGCGCGCGAGGGGGTAAACCTGGTTGAAGTCGCCGAGCTCGTACGATCGCGCGAGCAGCCAGGTGTAGATCGCGTGAAGGACGACCGAGGCCGCGATCCACGGCCAGGAGGCCCGCGCGGGCGCGGCGGCCAGGGACAGCATCAGCAGGCCCGCGCCCGCCTGCACGATCCCGATCAGCGCGAACCCGGCGTACCGGTCGGTCGCCGCCTTGGCGAGCGCGTTCCAGGTGGCGTGCAGGACACCGGCGAAGATCACGGCGAGGGCGGGCAACAACGGAAACGTGTGACTCACCGCTACATCCCACCGCAATCCGCCTCAGCGAGCGTCCCCACCGACGCTCGCGGGCGGCTACTCCCACCCGAAATCACAGATCCCTGGCGTGCGCTGCTCCTAGAAGACAGCAGACGCCAGGGATCATTCGTCACACCATCAGCGCACACCTTCAGCGTGGTCAGGTCGCGGACTGGACCTTCTTGGCGATCTTCTCCGCCATGGTGAGCGCGGCGGCGCCCTTGTCCGCGTGGCTGGAGCTGTAGAACGTGGTCACGATCGTGTTGCCGACCCGGACGGCGGCCAGGGTCATGCCACCCTGCCAGGTGGGGGACGTCTCGATCGCCTTGACGGCCTCGTCGCCCACGCCGTGCACCGCGGCGCTCTTCACCCTGACCTTGGCCGCCGGACTGCTCGACCGGTCGACGAACGACGCGCAGTGGGCGAACACCTTGCGCAGCTTCGCCATCGCCTGCTGGGCGTCGCCGGCGTGGTAGGTGTCGATCTCCTGCGCGATCTCCTGGGTCTGCGCCGCGTCGCCGTAGTCGTTCTGCGCGAACGCCGCGCTGTTGATGTTCGTGACCCGGATCCAGGAGGTCTGGCCGAGCACCTCGCAGGCCTTCGCGGCCGGAACGGGGGTGTTGGAGACCTGCACGCCGCCGTCACCGGTCTCCCGCGAGCCGTCGGGGCTGAGGTGGAAGCCCTTCGGCATCGCCCGCGCGGGCAGCAGAAGCGACTTCAGGGTGGTGCCCGTCAGCGCCTTCGACGCCGCCGAGGCGGACGAGGCGGTCTTGGGGGCCCCGGCCGAGTCGTCCTTCCCGCCGCCGTTCTGGCAGCCGCCGGCCGCGAGGACGGCGGCCGAGGCCACGGCGAGGACGGCGCCGACCCGGACGCGACGGGCAGGAAGGATCTTCATCTCCGGTCTCCAAGGCTGAGATTAGTTGATCATGCTCACCCAGAACTCGATGGTTCTGATGATCGCCAAGGAAAGCACATGTGAATCCAATTAACAATCGAGACGGTTGTGGTCGACTGTTCGATCATGGGGCGGTAACGTGACCATGGAGCAGCCGGGACACGGGGTCGCGCGCAGCACCGTGAAGGGAACGACGCACCGTGCAGGACGAGGCAACCGTCAGCGCCGCGGACATCGCCCGGCTGGCGGGCGTCGGCCGGGCCGCCGTGAGCAACTGGCGCCGCCGGCATCCCGACTTCCCCCAACCCGTCGGAGGGACGCCGACCAGCCCGGTCTTCGCGCTCGCCGACGTCGAGGCATGGCTCCGGGACCAGCGCAAACTCGATGAGCTCCCCCTGGAGGAGCGGGTCTGGCAGCGGCTGCGGGCCGAGGCCCACGACGATCTGCGCGTCGCCGAGGTCGTGGCGGACGCCGGTGAACTCCTCCTGCGGCAACGCGCGGCCGGAGCACCGCGGCCCGAGCGCGCCTCTGAGCCGCTGAGCGCCGAGACGGCGCAGGCGGTCACCGAGCTCGCCGACGCCCGGGGCGTCGTTCAGGCGTTCGAGTTCCTGTTCACCCGCTACCGGGAGACGCAGGCACGCCGCGTCTCGACCACTCCCCCGGAGATCCCCGGGCTGATGGCCGCGCTCGCCGGCGAAGCCCGTACCGTCCTGGACCCGGCGTGCGGCACCGGCGATCTCCTCCTCGCCGTGCTCGGCGACCCCCGCGATCCGCGCCGTCTCCTCGGCCAGGACGCGGACGGGGACGTCACCCGGCTGGCCACCGTCCGGCTCACCCTGCTCGGCGCGGATCCCGGCATCCGGGAGGGCGACTCCCTGCGCCAGGACGCGTTCCCCGGGGTGCTGGCCGACGCCGTGCTGTGCGATCCGCCCTTCCACGAGCGCGCGTGGGGCCACGAGGAGCTCAGGACGGACCCGCGCTGGGAGTACGGCCTGCCGCCGCGCCTGGAGCCGGAGCTCGCGTGGGTGCAGCACGCGCTCGCGCATCTCGCCCCCGACGGGCGAGCCGTGGTCCTCATGCCCGCCATCGCGGCCGGGCGCCGTTCGGGCCGCCGCATCCGCGCCGAACTGCTCCGCAAGGGCGCGCTGCGCGCCGTGGTCGGGCTGTCCGCGACCCATCACCTCTGGATGCTGCGGCGCCCCGAGGGCGCCCCGCCGGCGACCGTTCTGATGATCGACAGCGCGGACCAGGACACGGTCGTCACCACCTGGTGGCGGCACGCGGACGACCCCGGCCACGACGAACCCGGCGTCAGCCGGGCCGTCCCCGTCATCGACCTCCTGGACGAGGAGGTCGATCTCACGCCGTCCCGCCACGTCTCACCCGCCCGGTCCGAGCGCACCGCGGAACGCTTCACCGAGACCCACGACCGGCTGGCCGTGACCCTCGACAGGGCCGGCGGCCTCGTACCGGCGCTGCCCCCCGCGGCGGAGCGCCGGGAGTCCCGCTCGGTCCCGCTGGCCGAACTCGCCCGGATCGGGCACCTGACGATCCACCAGGCGCCGATGCGCGGGGACACCGAGGACGGCGGCGACGGCGACCCGCCCCTGCTCACCGCCGAGGACGTCGTCGAGGGCCGCGCCCCGACGGGCCGGGCCGTTCGCGGCGACGGCCGCTGGGTCCCCATCCAGGCCGGCGACGTCCTGGTCGCCGCGGTCGCCCGGCGTTTCGTCGTACGGGTCGCCGAGACCGACGGGCCCCTGCTCGGGCCGCAGCTGAGCCTCCTCCGCGTCGACCCCCGGCACCTGGACCCGTACTTCATCGCGGGGGTGCTGCGCAGTTCGGCCAACGCCCGCGCGTCCATCGTCCAGTCCACCGGGACGATCGGCCGCGCCGACATCCGGCGCGCGCAGGTGCCCCGGCTGCCGCTGGAGGACCAGCGCCGGTACGGCGCCGCGTTCCGCCGGATGACGGAGCTCGAGTCGGCCCTGCGCTCCACCGTCGCCATGGGCGCCGAGCTGGCGCAGCTCCTGGCCGACGGGGTGGCGGAGGGCACCCTCGCGCCCCCCGACGACACCCATTCCTTCGGGCGCCCGTAGGGTTCGGGCGTCGATCGGCACGGCGAGGGGACGGAACGGTGGGGCGGCACACGGTGCTGGCCGGGCGCTACGAACTGCTGAGCCCGCTCGGCCGTGGCGGCATGGGCGAGGTCTGGGAGGGCGAGGACCGGCAACTGCGACGTCCGGTGGCCGTGAAGCTGCTCACCGACGACGCCCTGGCCGGGCACACCCACCCGGACGAACTCGCCCGCCGGTTCGCCCGCGAGGCCTCCGTCACGGCCGGGCTGCGGACCCCCGGCGTCCCCGCCGTGTACGACGCCGGCACGTACGACGGCGGGCTGTTCCTCGTCCTCGAGCTGATCAGGGGCCGTACGCTCGGCGACCTCATGGCCGAGGAGGGACCGCTCCCGGTTCCCTGGGCGGCCGGGATCGCGGCGCAGGTCGCGGCGGTGCTGGCCGCCGCCCACCAAGGCGGCCTCGTCCACCGGGACGTCAAACCGCAGAACGTCATGCTCACCGGCGACGGCGCCGTCAAGGTGCTCGACTTCGGCGTGGCCGGGCTGGTCGACCACTCCGCGCTCTCCCGGATCACCCGGACCGGGCAGCCCGTCGGCACGCCCGCGTACATGGCCCCCGAACAGTTGCACGGCCGCCCGGCGACGGCGCGCACCGACCTGTACGCGCTCGGGTGCGTCCTGTACGAGATGCTGGCCGGTGACCGGATGTTCGACGCCGCCTCGCCCGCCGAGCTGATGCACCTACAGCTCGAACAGGCTCCCCCTCCGCTGCGCCGCGACGACCTGCCTGCGGAGCTGGACACCCTGGTCCGGCAACTACTGGAGAAGGATCCCGAGAGGCGGCCCGCGGACGCCCGGGAGACGTACGACCGCCTGCTGCCGTACGTCGTACCGCCGGGCCCGCTCGGCGACATCGACCCCGCGGACGAGTCGCGGAGCGGCGCCCACCTGTACGCCCGTGCCTTCGTCCGGCTGGCCGGCCCGCCGCCCGCCTCACGAGTCTTCTTCTCACCGCAGCCCACGCCGGGGGCGGCGGGGGCG
>NZ_JBFAUT010000114.1:0-12583 GCF_040679475.1 Actinoallomurus sp. NPDC052274 | reverse complement strand
GCGGCGCCCGGCCGGCTCAGCGCCGGGGCGGTGCGCGGGCCGCGTCGCCGCCCCGCGGTGGTGGACGGCCTCATCCGGACCTCCCGCGGCGCGATGGGTCGGATCGCCCCCGCCGGCCCGAATGGCGCGGACCGCCAGGTTCGGTCGCGGCCCCGGCCGGGGTGTCATGGTCGTGAACGTAAACCGCTCCGAGCCATGGCCGTATGGATAATCCTGCCAAGGATGCTTGCCAGCGTTCGTATTTCTCGTCATCGTGTGATCGTTACTCGGGGGTCACTTCGGCAGATTGGGCGGCCATGTCGTCTTCTTGCGGATCTCGTCCTCCGGCTCTGCGTCCCGCCGGCTCCGGCACGCCGGCGTACGGACTGTCCGTTGAAGAGGTTCTGGACCTGCCGACTCTGGCGGGCGCCCGGCTCGTCGCCGGGGCGGGCGGCCTCGACCGTGTCGTACAGCGCCTGGGCGTCATGGAGGTCCCCGACGTCCTCGCCTGCGTCAAGCCGTACGAGCTGCTGCTGACCACCGGCTATCCGCTGCGCCACAGTCCTGAGACCCTCGGTCGGCTGGTCGCCGACCTGGACGCCTGCGGTTTGACGGCCCTCGCCGTCAAACCGGGCCGCTATCTCGACCGCCTGCCGGACGAGATGCTCCAGCAGGCCGACCGGCTTGACTTCCCGCTGATCCGGTTGCCCGAGGACGCCGGGTTCGACGACATCCTCAACCAGGTCCTGACCGGCGTCCTCAACCGGCAGGCCGCGGTCCTGGCGCGTGGGGAGGAGGTCCACCGCGCCCTCATCCAGATCGTGCTGTGCGGCGGCGGCCTGCAGGAGGTGACCGACGAGGTCGCCACCCTCCTGGACGCCGCCGTCGCCGTCCTGGACGGGGACGGCCGCCGGCTCGCGGCCTCCGGTGACGAGGCGCTCCTGGCCCGGCTGCGGAGCGCGCTGACGGACGTCCCACCGGCCGTGGAGGGCGAGGCGCCCACGCCGGAGGTCCTCCCGGACGCGCCGCCGGCCGATGTCGCTCCGGTGTGGCCCACCGACGCCGCGCCGGGGGAGCCCGCGCCCGATTCCGCCGGGCCGGTCACGTACGACGAGGACTCCGGAACCGGGCCGGGCGGGCCGATCGTGGTGCCCGTCGTCGCGGGCGGGTTCACCTACGGGCGGATGGCGGTGGCCGGGGTCGCGGCGGCCGACGTCGGGATCCTCGAACGCGTGGCCACCGTCGTCGCCCTCGTCATCACCAAGCAGCAGGCCGTGTCGGCCGTGGAGAGCAAGTACCGCGCCGACTTCCTGCGCGACGTCCTCACCGGCCGGTCCGGCGCCGACGAGCACCTCATCGCGCACAGCGCGAGCTTCGGCTGGGACCTCGGCCGGCCCGCCACCGTGGTCGTCGCCGCCCTCGACCGTGGACCGGCGCGCGGTCCCGAGGAGCGCGTCCTCCAGGACCGGCTCGTGGCCGCGTGGACCTCGGCGGTCCGGCGCCGGGACCGCAACGCCGCGGTGGCCGGATTCTCGGGCGAGGTCGTCGCGGTCGTCGCCGCCGACGCCTGCGACGTGCCGGCGCTGGCCAAGGACGCCGCCGCCGTGTTCGCCGACCAGGACCGGACGTTCTCCACCGGGGTGAGCCGGGTGGCGCAGCAGCCCGGCGACCTGCCGTCCGCGTACGACCAGGCGGTCCGGGCGGTACGCGTCGGGCGGCAGATGAACGGCGACGGAGCGGTCGTGCACTTCGACGAGCTCGGCGTCTTCCGGCTGCTCAGCCTGGTCGAGGACACCGCCGAACTGCACGCCTTCGTCCGGGAGACCCTCGGCGAGCTCGCCGGCGACCAGGACCCCGAGGCCGTCGACCTGCGGCGCACCCTGCAGGTGCTGCTGGAGACCAACCTCAACGTCGCGGAGACCGCCCGGCGGCTGCACTTCCACTACAACACGCTCCGTTACCGCATCGGTAAACTGGAGCGCCTGCTGGGCCCGTTCACCGACGACGCCCATCTCCGCCTCAACCTCACGCTCGCGCTGAATGTGCTGCGCATGCGGGGAATCTGAGGCCCGACCGCCCGCGCGCGGGCCGGGCAGGCACCGGCTCCACGAGCGCGGGCGGGCCGCTACGCCATGCCCGCGCGGCGACACCCCCCGGGAGGACCCCATGGCGATCGGCTGGAAACTGCACGGCGACGGGCGCACACCCGCGCAGGGCGAGGTCGTCGGACCGGACGAGCGGCTGTCCTGGGGCCGCACCGTCGGAATCGGCGCCCAGCACGTCGTCGCCATGTTCGGCGCGACGTTCGTGTTCCCCGTCGTGATGGGGCTGGACCCGAACCTCGCGATCATGATGTCCGGGATCGCGACCATCCTGTTCCTGCTGGTCTCCGCCGGAAAGGTGCCGAGCTACCTCGGCAGCAGCGCCTCCTTCGTCGGCGCCGTCGCGTCCATCCGCGCGGCCGGCGGGAGCACCGCCCAGGTGACCGGCGCGATCCTCGTCGCCGGTGCGGCACTCGCCGTCGTCGGCCTGGTCATCCACGTCCTCGGCGCCCAGGTCATCCACCGGATCTTCCCGCCCGTGGTCACCGGTGCGGTCGTCATGCTGATCGGCTTCAACCTCGCCCCGGTCGTCGCCGACGTCTACTGGCCGCAGGACCAGTGGGTCGCGCTCGCCACCCTGGCCGTCGTCGTCCTGTGCGCCGTCGTGCTGCGCGGCTTCTGGTCCCGGATCGCGGTCCTCATCGGCCTGGTCTTCGGCTTCGTGCTGTCGTGGGTCCTCGACAAGACGGCGGGCCGGATCACCGCCCCCGACGGCAGCGGCAAGGTCATCACCCACTTCCGCGTCGACCTGAGCGGCGTCAAGACGGCGGACTGGTTCGGCCTCCCGCACTTCCACGCCCCCGATTTCAAGACCTCGGCCATCCTCGTCGCGCTGCCCCCGGTGATCGCCCTGATCGCGGAGAACACCGGCCACGTCAAGGCCGTCGCCGCGATGACCGGCGCCGACCTCGACCCGTACCTCGGCCGCGCCATCGCCGCGGACGGCGCCACCACCGTGCTGGCGACCGCCGTCGGCGGCGCGCCGACCACGACGTACGCCGAGAACATCGGCGTCATGGCCGCCACGCGGATCTACTCGACCGCCGCCTACTACGTCGCCGCGATCGTCGCGGTCCTGGTCGGCCTGTGCCCGAAGTTCGGCGCGCTGGTGGCCGCCACCCCCGGCGGCGTGCTCGGCGGCATCACGGTCGTGCTGTACGGCATGATCGGCCTGCTCGGGGCGAAGATCTGGATCGAGAACCGCGTCGACTTCGGCGACCCGGTCAACCTCGTCCCCGTCGCCGCGGGCCTCATCCTGGCCATCGGCAACGTGACCCTGAAGATCACGAGCGACTTCCCGCTGCAGGGCATCGCGCTCGGCACCGTCGCCGTCCTGCTCGGATACCACGTCCTCAACGCCGTCCAGCGCACCCCGCGCGACACCGGCGCGGGCGTCATCGCGCCCGGCGAGCGCGACGTCGTCCCCGGCGCCCCGGAGCGCCGCCCGGAGATCGACGAAGACCCACGGTGATCCGGTAAGAGCCTGCTGGCTGGTCGGGCGGCCCCGGGCCGCCCGGCCTCGCCCGGTTCGCCGCGGCGGCCCGCGACGACCGCCTCCGAACGGCCCGTTCCACGCTCGGTAGGGTCGGGCGGGTCAGAGTCGTCCGGGGATCGGAGCAGGTGAGATGTCGGTCATCGACAAGGTGGCGTGGATCAGGGTCGAGGATGGCAGGGTCCTCAGCACGCGTTCGCGTGGCAAGGACGCCTACTACTTTCCCGGCGGCAAGCGGGAGGCGGGGGAGAGCGACACACAGACCCTGACCCGCGAGGTCCGGGAGGAGCTCACCGTCTCGATCGTCCCCGAGACGGTGGCGCACCTGGGCACGTACGAGGCGCAGGCGCACGGCCATCCGGACGGCGTGACGGTGCGGATGACCTGCTACACCGGCGACTACCGCGGCACCCTCGGGCCCAGTAGCGAGATCGAGGAGGTCGTCTGGCTCTCCTACGCCGACCGTGACCGGGTGTCCCCGGTCGATCAGCTCATCTTCGACGACCTGCGAGCGTCCGGCCATCTGCGCTGAGCGCCTGCGCTACCGCCGCCCGCCCTTCAGGGGTGCCGGGCCGCTCGCCCGCCGCGGGGATCGTTGTGCGGCGACGGCGCGCCGGCCGGCCGATCACGCGCCGGTGAGCTCCCACAGGCCCTTGGTCAGGGTCGTGAGGCCGCCGGCGAGCGCGAGCAGCAGCACGAGCCGCCGCGCCCTGGATTCCGGTATCCGGTCCGCGAGGGCCTTCCCCGCGACGGCACCGCCCGCGATCCCGGCCGTGGCCAGCAGCCAGGCAGGGCCGGTGAGCCAGGGCGCGCCCTTGACCAGGAGGGACAGGGCGTTGACGGCGACGCCGTAGAACTGCGCGTTCGGCACGAACTCCCGCACCGGCCAGTCGGCGTTGACCGCGTACAGCGACACCGCCGGTCCGCCGACACCGGCCGACGAGTTCATGAAACCGCTCGCGGCACCGGCGGCGAACGCCCCGGAGGTTCCCCGCAGGACGGGCAGCCGAGCGCCGTACGCCACGAGCAGCACCGCCGCGCTCACCAGCGCGCCCATCCCGGCGAGCAGCACGTCCTGCGGCAACCGGTCGGCGACCCACGCCCCGGCGGGCACGGTGCAGGCGGCGGCGGCCACCAACGGCACCATCGCCCGCAGCCGGACCCGCCGCCAGCCGCCGGCAAGCCCGATCACGCTGATGGCACCGGCCGCGGCGTTCGACAGCAGGACGCCCTGGGCGGGACCGAGGAGCAGCACGAGCGCGGGCGCCGCGACGAGCGCGAAACCGATGCCCGCGAGCCGCTGCACGGACGCGCCCGCCAGCACGACCCCGCCCAGGACCAGGTCGGCCGTCCATCCATGAGACACGTCGTCTCCCTTTCCCGGCGGCAGTGGGCCGTCCGGGTTCGCTCACTGGCATTCACTGCGCTGTAGGGGCGGCGATCGCCAGGGATCAAGGTCCGTGGGCTCAGTGGCCGAGGTGCTTCTCGAACCAGTGGTCGGCGTACGGGCCGTGGTTGTACGGCTCGATCTCCTGGTATCCCCGGGCGGCGTACAGGGCGCGGGCCTCGACCAGGTCGCGGCGGGTGTCGAGGCGCATCACGCGCGCGCCGAGCCGGAGCGCCGCCTCCTCGGCCGCCGCCAGCAGCGCGCGGCCGCCGCCCGTGCGCCGCGCCGCCGGGATGACGTACAGCCGGGTCAGTTCCGCGATGCCGGGGGAGACCAGCCGCAGGCCGACGCAGCCGGACGGCACCCCGGCGTACCGCCCCACCAGGAAGCAGGCGAGGTCGTCGCTGGGGTCCTCGGCCATCGCGGCGTCGACTTCGGCCTCGGTGGCCGGCCTGCCGTAGTAGCGCGAGGCGACGTCGGTGAAATAGGTCCGCAGCAGTCCCGCCGTCTCGACCGGTTCGGGGCCGATCGCCCAGGTCCCTTCAGTGATCACCGGCACACCGTACTGAGCGGCGGCGAAGGACCGGACCCCATTATTCGGGCCAGGGCGACTCCAGGATGGTCGTCACGAAGTCGCCGCGGGTGAAACCCGGCACGTAGTGGGCCAGGACGTCGGCCTTGACGTTGCCGAAGGTCGTCTCGGGCCTCGGCGCGACGCCCTCGGTGAAGGCCCGCAGGATGCGGCGCTTGAAATCCGGCCTCGGGTGCAGCGCGACGACCGCCGCCCGGTCCGCGTCGCTGATGGAGTCGTAGCCGATGCCCAGCACGTCGTACTCGACGCCGGCGGTGACCAGGGCGACCTCCGGCTCCAGGTACTCGGGGACGCCGGGCGTGGTGTGCAGGGCGATGGCCGTCCAGACCCGCCGGACGCTGTCCTCGGGCACACCATGTCGCTGCAGGAAACGACGGGCCTCGTCGGCGCCGTCCACCTCGAACCGCCGGCCGCTCCCGCGGTGCGCCTCGCCCAGGCCCACGTCGTGGAACATCGCACCGATGTAGAGCAGCTCCGGGTCCCAGCTCAGGCCGCGCGCCCGGCCCTGGAGACTGCCGAACCAGTACACCCGCCGCGAATGGTGGTAGATCAGTTCGTCCGTGATGTCGCGGATCAACTCGGTGGCCTCGGCGGCCAGCTTCGTGTCCGGCACGGTGACACCGGCCGCCGGCCGTTCGGAGATCGTCATCGAACACCCCCCGGGAACGCGAGTCCTGCCCCAGAGAGTGTTCCCGGTGCGAGCGGAGTCACTAGAGTGGATCGCGGGCCGTGACTGGCGCTGAGGTGGAGCACCACCGGGGAGCGGCCCGCTCGATCGTGCCGTGCGCCTGGGCCGCCCTCATGCAGACCGTTCAGGAGCAGCCCGTGACCCAGACGCACACCGCCCGTCTCATGGACGGCGCGGGCCCGGCCCGCCGCATCGTCGAGCGCAGCGCCGCCAGGGCCGCGCGGATCACCCGGGAGACCGGCACGCCGCCGTGCCTGGCGACCGTGCTGGTCGGCGACGACCCCGCGTCCGTGACCTACGTCCGCATGAAGCGCGCCCGCTGCGAGAACGCCGGCATCGCCTCGCGGCACGTGGGACTGCCGGCCACCACCACGACGGCGGAGCTGGTCGACGCCGTCACCGCCCTGTCGCAGGACCCCGGCGTGCACGGCATCCTGCTCCAGCATCCGGTCGGACCGCACATCGACGAGCGCGCCGCGTTCGAGGCCATCGCCCCGGGAAAGGACGTCGACGGGCTCACGCTGCACTCGTTCGGCGCGATGAGCTTCGGGCTGCCGGGCTTCGCGTCCTGTACCCCCGGCGGCATCATGCGGCTGCTGGAGGAGTACGACGTCGAGCTCACGGGCCGGCACGCCGTCGTGGTCGGCCGGAGCGCCATCCTCGGCAGGCCGGTGGGGATGATGCTGCTGGCCGGCGACGCCACGGTCACGTACTGCCACTCGCGCACGGCCGACCTGGCGTCGATCGTGCGGCAGGCCGACATCCTGGTCGCCGCCGTCGGCCGGCCGCGGTTCATCCGCGGCGAGGACGTCAAGTCCGGCGCCGTCGTGATCGACGCCGGCTACAACCCCGGCAACGTCGGAGACGTGGACTTCGAGACCGCCCTCACCCGCGCGAGCCTCATCACGCCGGTCCCCGGCGGCGTCGGCCCCATGACCATCGCCGTCCTGCTCGAACAGACCGTGGACGCGGCGGCCCGCCAACTGGGCCTGGAATTCGACGAATAAGCCGGGTGGATTCACCCGGCGCGGCTCTGTCATGTCCCGGTGTTCGGTGCGTTCGGCATGGTCTTGCCGTCCATTATTTGGGTCCGCACCATATTGGTGCGACCCGGCCGCGATCTTCGGCGCTCTTCCTGAGATGGGCTGTGTGCAATTCCGGGAGGAATGCGATCAGACGCTCGAGGTGGCGCGTGCTCCGGCATGGTTCGCGTAGGCGCGGACCCGGCTGAGGCGGCGGCGCCTGCGGCCGATCGCTCATGCTGGGACAAGATCCGAGGTGGCGGTTCGGCGCGCTCTTCAAGAGCGCGCCGATACCTTTTTTGGTCCATTCATCCGAAATGTAAAGGCCTGAGGCGAGGTGCGAGTCCGACGGCCGTGCCGGTGCGATCAGGACCTTTTACCCCTCCGGGCCGGTAATGGCGCAGGGGGCGCGTCGTGATTCCTGGTGTCCGTTGCGTTCTATGCGCAGCGGACGCCGGTGACCATGCCGCGGCCACAGGGGCGGTGACGCGCGGCCGGAGTTCCGCGGAGCGGGGCGGGCCGGGGTGGACGCTCGTGGGCCACGGTCGCGGTCGCCCGCTCGATCGGGCGCCGCATCGGAGTGGTGGATCCGCAGGTCAGGTGCGAGGTTCGCGGTCCTCGGCGGCCGAGTGACGGAGTGACCGCGCTCACATGAGCAAAGTATTACGCACATGTTGCGCCCTTGTGAACGCCGCGCCTACCGTCTGGTGCCCAGAAACGGACCCGGAGGGCAGAATGCGAAAGATCTCCCTTGTTGGGGCGGTTGCGGCGGTCGCCGTGGCCGCGACGGCGTGTTCGGTGTCGACGCAGCCGGGCGGTACCTCGGCCGCGGACACCAAGAAGAGCGGCCAGTTGGTAATCGGCTTCAGCGAGGTCACCCAGCAGTCCCCCTTCTACGTGCAGCTCAAGAACGGCGCCCAGCAGGCCGCGGCCAAGGCCGGGGCGAAGCTGCTCTTCGCCGACGCGAACGGCGACGTCACCAAGCAGAACAACGACATCCAGGATCTGATCACCCGCGGCGTGAACGTCCTGCTGGTGAACCCGGTCGATCCGAAGGGTGTCGCCCCCGGCCTCGCCGCGGCGAAGGCGGCGAACATCCCGGTCATCACCGTAGACCGCCCGGTTCCCTCCGGCGCCCTCTCCCACGTCGGCCGGGACAACGTGAAGATGGGCCAGATCGTGGGCGAGCGGGTCGCCAAGGCGCTCGGGCCCGCGGGCGGCAAGGTCATCGAGATCCAGGGCGACGCCGGTGGCGCGGTGGCCCGGGACCGCCGGGACGGCTTCCACAAGGGCGTGGCGTCCAACCCGAAGATCAAGATCGTCGAGGGGCCGTACTGCGACTACATCAGGTCCAAGGCGGTCACCGCGATGCAGGACCTCCTGCAGGCGAACCCCGACGTGAAGGCCGTGTACGCCCACAACGACGACATGGCGCTCGGGGTCCTGCAGGTGCTGCGCGAGAACAAGCGCACCGACGTCAAGGTCGCCGGGGTCGACGGGCTGATGGAGGCGGTCAAGCAGATCCCGAACGGGCAGTACGTCGCCACCGCGCTCAACGACCCGATCCATGAGGGTGAGCTGGCCGTGCAGACCGCGGCGAAGGCGCACGACGGCGGGCAGGCGCCCTCCTACGTCGACGCCGGCACGGCCCTCGTCGATCCGTCGAACGCCGCCGGACTGGCCGGCGACACCGTCTTCGCCCGGTCCTCCTCGTGACCCGGGACAGATCCACAGAAAGGAACGTTCGTGCCTGAGACCATGCGTGCGGCCGTCCTCCACGCGCCCGGCGACATCCGCGTCGAGGAGGTGCCCAGGCCGGAGCCGGGGCCGGGGGAGGCGCTGGTCAAGGTGGCGGCCTGCGGGGTGTGCGGTTCCGACATCGCCCGCATGCTGAGCGCCGGCGCCCACCGGATGCCGATCATCTGCGGGCACGAGTTCGCCGGCGTCGTCGTCGCGACCGGTCCCGGCGTGGACGGGGTGGCCGAGGGCGACCTGGTGTCCGTGCCTCCGCTGATCCCCTGCTTCGCCTGCGACCCCTGCCGGCAGGGGAAGTTCAGCCTCTGCGCGGACTATGACTACTTCGGCAGCAGGCGGGACGGCGCGTACGCGGAGTACGTCACGGTGCCGTCGTCGAACCTCTTCCGCGTCGACGGCCGGGTGGCCCCGGAGGCGGCCGCGATGATCGACCCGGCCGCCATCGCCCTGCACGCGATCTGGCGGACCCGGCTCGGCATCGGCCAGCGGGTCGCCGTGATCGGCGCCGGCCCGATCGGCCTGTTCGCGGTGCAGTGGGCGCGGCTGGCGGGCGCCTCCGAGGTGCTGGCGGTCGACGTGAACGACCAGAAGGTCGCGATGGCGCGAGAGGCCGGGGCGAGCCAGACCGCGACCGGCGCGGAGGAGGCGCGTGACCTCGCGGGCGACGGCTACCACGTCGTCATCGAATCGGCCGGCAACCCGGCCACCGTGGACCTGGCGGCCGCGCTCTGCGCCCGGCACGGTGAGGCGGCCTTCATCGGGATCCCCCACGCCCCGGTGGAGTTCGCCAAATCGACCTTCAACACCTTCCTCCGCCGCGAGATCAGCCTCCACGGCGCGTGGAACTCCTTCTCCGCGCCGTTCCCCGGCGACGAATGGCGGGCGACGGCCGACGCCATGGCGGCCGGATCCCTGCGATGGAAGTTCATGATCACGCATGAGCTCGGCCTCGACGCCCTCCCGGAGACGATGCGCCGGCTCGGCGAACGCTCGATCTTCAGCTCGAAGGTGCTGTTCCGGCCGGGGGAGGAGACATGACCGCGTTGCTGGCGATCGACCTCGGCACGGAGGGGGCCCGCGTCGCGGTGTTCGACGCGGACGGGCGGGTCCTGGGCACCGGAGAGCACGGGTACCCGACGCGGTACCCGCGCCCGGGCTGGGCCGAACAGGACCCCGACGACTGGTGGCGCGCCATCGTCGTCGCCGCTCGTACGGCGCTGACGACGGCGGGCGACCCGGAGGTGACGGGCGTCGGGTTGGCGACGACCGCCTCGACGGTCGTCATGCTCGACGAGGCGGGACGCCCGCTCCGTCCGGCGATCCTGTGGATGGACTCCCGGGCCGGCGCCGAATCCGACCTGACGGCGGGGACCGGCCATGAGGTGCTGCGTTACGCCGGCGGGGCCGACGCCGTGGAGTGGCTGGTCCCGAAGGCGATGTGGCTGGCGCGCAACGAGCCGGAGACGTACGGCTCCGCCGCCCGCATCGTCGAGGCGGTCGACTACCTGACCTGGCGGTTGACCGGCACGTGGACCGGCTCGCGGATGAACGCCTGCTGCAAGGCCAATCACGTCGCGCGCGGCGAGGGGTATCCGGCCGGGCTGTACGAGCTGCTCGGCGTGCCGGATCTGGCGAAGAAGCTGCCGCCCGTCGTGCTGCCGGTGGGCGCGCCCGCGGGTGAGGTGACCCGCGAGGCGTCGGCGGAGCTCGGGCTGCGGGGCCGCCCGGTCGTCGCCGTCGGCGGCATCGACGCGCACATGTCCCTGCTGGCGACAGGGGGCCTGTCGCCGGGCCGCCTGTCGATGGTCTGCGGCACGTCCAACGCCTTCGTCGCCGAGATCGAGGACCCCGTGTTCACCCCCGCCATCTGGGGCCCGTACCCGGACGCCCTCCGCGACGGCTTCTGGCTCGTCGAAGGGGGACAGGTGTCCGCCGGTGCCGTGCTGCGCTGGGTGTGCGAGGACATCCTCGGCGGAACGCGCGAGCGGCTGCCGGAACTCCTCGCCGAGGCGGAGGGGGTCCATCCCGGCGAGCACGGGCTGGTCGTCCTCGACTACTTCATGGGCAACCGGACGCCGCTGCGCGACCCCCGGTTGCGCGGCGCCGTTCTCGGGCTGACGCTGGGCACCACACCGGCGCAGCTGTACCGCGCGGCCGTGGAAGGCGTCGCGTACGGGACGCGTCAGGTCCTGGACTCCTTCCTGGACGCCGGAGTGCCGGTCGAGGACATCTATGTCTCCGGCGGCATTCGCCGCAACCCGCTGTGGCTGCGCGTCACCGCGGACGTGCTGGGCCGGCCGCTGCGGCTGGTGGCCGGTGACAACCTGACACTGCGCGCCTGCGCGGTCATCGCCGCGGCCGTCACCGACGAGCATCCGGACCTGGCCGCCGCGGCGGCGGCGTTCACGCCGGTGACCACGCTCATCGAGCCGTCCCCCGCGGACGCCTACGACGAGGGCTACGCGCTGTACCGGCAGGCCACGGAGGCGACTCGGGACCTGGCCCACGCCTTGAGCGGGGGACGGCGATGACCGCCGAGGAACCGGAGTACGAGCACCAACTGCTGCGCGTCGCCGAGATGTACTACGAAGGGGACCTGACTCAGGAGCAGATCGGCCGCGCGCTGCACCTGACCCGCTGGAAGGTCGGGCGCATGCTCGCCGAGGCCCGCGCCGCCGGCATCGTGCGGATCCAGATCGTCCACCCGCGGCATCGCCGGCACGCGCTGGAACGCGCCCTGACCCAGCGCTACGGCCTGCGGGACGCGGTCGTCGTCCCCGCCGACGACATCGCGGACGACGTCGAACTGCGCGACCGGGTGGCGTCCGCGGCGGCGCAGTACCTCGCCGACCTGCGCCCCGCGCCCCGCACCCTCGGCGTCTCATGGGGCCGCACGCTCGACGCGGTCGCCGGCCACATCCCCTCCGGCTGGGCACGGGGCGTGCACGTCGTCCAGGTCAACGGAGGGCTGAGCCGCTCGCGCAGGCCGACGTCGGCGTCCGACATGGCCAGCCGCATCGCCCATCACGGCGGTGGCACCGTCACCTTGCTGCCCGTCCCGGCCATCGTCGAGCAGGACGCGACCCGCGCGGCGCTGGAGAGCGAACGGTCAGTGGCCGACGTGCTGGAACTCGCCCGGCACTGCGGCGCCTATCTGTTCAGCCCCGGCGCGCTGACGCATGACTCGGTGCTCGTGGAGTCCGGCTACCTCACCTCCGCCGACGTCGACGCACTCGCCGCGGCCGGGAGCGTCGGCGACGTCGTCGGCCGGTTCATCGACGCGAACGGCCAGGTCGTCCGCGAGGACCTCGATCGCCGCACCCTCGGCGTGGCGCTGGAGGACCTGCGCGCCGGCACCTCGTCGATCGCCGTGGCCGCCGGCGCCGCCAAGCACCGGGTCTGCCACGCGATCGTCGCGAGCGGCATCTGCAACGTCCTCGTGACCGACCATCGCACCGCCGACCACCTGCTGGAGGCTTCCTAATGCTGTTGTCAAGCGGCAGCGGTGACCGGTGGTGCGGGTTGGTGGCATCGTCTGTCACGCAGGAGTGCCCACAACACGTTGA
>NZ_JBFAUT010000113.1:0-13631 GCF_040679475.1 Actinoallomurus sp. NPDC052274 | reverse complement strand
AGGATGTCCAGGGTCTTGGTGACCGCCTGCGGCTGCCCGACGACGCGGGACGGCACCCGCTCCTCCCCCTCGACGATGCGCCGGCGCAGGTGCTCGCGCTTCCAGGGGTTGTCCAGCACGCCCAGCTTGTACGTGCGGACGGCGTCGGGCAGGTCCTGCAGCGGGACGTCGCGCTCCTTGGCGAGCCGGGTGATCTCGATCATCGCCTGGAGCGTCAGGCCCTCCGCCTCCTGGGCGAAGTCGTCGGTGACGTCGACGCCGGCGTCGGTCGTCTCGAACGCGCGGGCCAGCAGTCGCGCGGTCTGCTGCCGGTCGCCGAGGTGGGGCCGCGGGATCGCGATCTCGCGGACCGCGTCGTTGTCGGCGGTGAACCACGGCGGCAGGTCGCCGGGGCGCCCGGCCAGCCAGATGACCGGGTTGTACAGCGGTTTGGGCCGGTCGCCGTCGCCGCGCACCGGCAGCGCGGTCCGGGCCAGCTTCTCGCAGAACACGAAGAAGTCGCGCTCGGCGGGTTCGAGGTCGGTCGGGCTGCGCGCGATCCGGGAGGCGTAGTCGATGACGAACGCGGCGCGGATCTGCCGGGTCGGGCGGGCCAGCGCGCTGAGGTACGTGCGCAGTCCCTCGAGGGAGGGGGCCTTCCGCTCGTCGACGCGGCTGCCGAAGAGGCTCGCGGCGGCGTCGGCGGCGGCCTTGTCGTCGGCGGGGTGGACGCGCAGCCCGTCGACGCGGTCGTAGACGATCATGAAGGAGTAGCCGCTGCGGCGCAGCGCCTCCCAGAGCAGCTCGCGCAGCGGGAACAACCGGCCCTCGTCCGGGACGAGGAAGCTGTCGTGCAGGTTGCCCCACAGCACGTACTGCGCGTGGACGGACAGGGTGGCGTCCAGCTCGCGGACGAACGCGGGCCAGCTCGCCAGTCGTGTGTCCCCCGAAGGGCCCGGCTGCGTTGTCACCTGCCGAAGCCTAACCCTTGTCCGGCCCGTCTTCCGGAGGGTGACGACCGCGTGGCCCATGACGGCGGGAACCACGCGGTCGTCACCGGACGGCCGTCTCAGCCGCCGACCGCGCTCGCCGGCGGCGCCTTGTCCTGGAAACCGGCGCCCGCGCCGGCGGCGTCCTTGTGGAACCCGGCGATCCCGCTTTCGGCCGAGCCGATCGCCGTGGGGTCGGCCTGCCCACCCTTGAACTTGCCGTGCAGGTCCTTCATCGACGCGCTGAGCTTGTCGATCGGCCCGATGAGCGTCTTGCACAGGGCGGGGTCGGCCTGCGCGTTCGCCCTGGCCCGCCGGAGCTGGTCGAAGGCGAAGATCGCGGCCGCGGCCGCCTTGACGATCGACCTCTTGCGCTTGGGCGCGCCACTGTTGAAGGCGCCCTCCCGGAACGGGCGGTAGATGTAACGCCGGAACGTGCCCGCCGCCAGGCCGGCGTTGGCGAGGAACCGCGTCTTGACGAAATGTCTCTCCCTCTTGGTCGGGCAGGCCGCCGGGGTGGCGGTCTGCTCCTGGGCCCCCGCGGCGCCCGGGGTCGCCGCCGGCGCGCCGGCGGCCGGGGGCTGCGCCTCCGGCCGGCTCTTGGTCCCGCCGCCGCACCCGGACAGGGCGAGCAGCATTATCGAAATGATGACGAACGATTTGCGGAGCATTCGTTTCCCCCGAATAGCCCACTGAGTCGGACAATGTGGATGCGCCCTCGGCATCACACTTCCTTTTTACCGTGCATGTGGCGGCGGCGGTGAATCGCGGGCGTTCGATGGGTCGAGTCGGTAAGTGCGATATCGTCATTCGATGTGACAACCCGGAGCTTCTACGCCATCGTTTTGCTGCTCTTGGCCGCGGCCGGCTGTGGCCAGGGCCGGACGCCCGCGCCGACGGTCACGGCACCGACGGGGCCGCCCGCCTCGGAGGCGTACAACGCCGACCAGTTGGCTCAGGCGCTGCTCACCGACATTCCCGGATATGAGCGTTCAGGAGTGCCGCAATCGGGGCAGTACGGCGCGCTCACCGCGGTGCGAAATTCGCTCCAGATGCAACAGGCCGCGAAATTCGACAAACCCGAGTGCGCGTCGTCGACGCGCGCCGTGTCCTCGAATAAGGCGGTCTGGTCCGCGCCGTCCGCGTTCATCGCGTTCGCCAAGGGACGGGACCAGACCGTCTCGGAGACGCTGATGGCGGTCGGGCCGGACGTCGCCGCCCAGCAGGTCGCGCTCCGCGTGCCCGCCTCGTGCAAGAGCTTCCGGACGAGGGTCGGCGACCGCTGGCTGACCGGCTCGGTCGTCGAGGCGCGCGGCGCGCGCATCGGCGAGGGCTCCCGGAGCGTCGGCGTCGCGACGACGGCGGGCACGACGATGGTGAAGACCTGGTCCGTCGTGCTGCGCTCGCGCGGGTACCTCGCCACCCTCACGCTGTACGGGCCGGCCGCGACCCAGGACGAGGCCGAGGGCCTCGCCCGGCAGGCCTACCAGCAGGCCGAGCGCATCCTTCCGTAGGAAGACCGTCTCCCGCCGAACAACCGCGGGCCGGACCCTAGAGGCGGGATCATCGTCGCGGGTAACGTGCCCGTGGGAGAAGGAGGACGCGGTGGTGGGCAGGCAGGGCCGGGTGACCGGCAAGATCGGTCCAGGCCTGGTCGGCGAGGTGATGATCCCGATTCGCGGCGGGGTCGAGGCGTTCTACGCCTACCCGGCGATCCAGGGGGAGGAGATGCCGGTGGGCTCCCTCGTGGTCGTGATGGATTACCACCCACCGCGAACCGTCTACGTCTCTTCTGCGTCTATTTGACGTCATAACCGCACGGCTCCCTAGGAGGAGCGATGCCGATAGTCGCCGTGGCGATCGGTGTGGTCGTCGCCATCATCGTCCTGATTGTCCTTTTCAAGGCGATCTGGCGGGTCGCGGAGCCCAACGAGGCGCTGATCATCTCCGGTCTCGGCGCCAGAGCGCACAACCGGGACACCGCCGAGAGTCTCGGGTTCAAGATCACTACGGGGAAGGGCACCCTGGTCCTTCCCGGCTTCCAGACCTGCCGGCGGCTGTCGCTGGACACGCGGGTCTCCGGGCTCGAGGTCACCTGCGTGACCTCGCAGGGCATCAAGGTGCACGTCCGGGGCGTGGTGATCTACAAGGTCGGGGACGACTTCACGTCCATCGCCAACGCCGCCCGCCGCTTCCTCGACCAGCAGAAGCAGATGGACGACAAGACGCACCAGCTGTTCGCCGGGCACCTGCGCTCCATCGTCGGCAACCTCACGGTCGAGGACCTGCTGCGCGACCGCGACCGGCTCACCAACCAGGTCCGCACCTCCTCCGCCGACGAGATGGGCAAGCTCGGCCTGGTCGTCGACTCGCTGCAGATCCAGGACATCGAGGACGAGGTCGGCTACATCGACAACCTCGGCAAGCCGAACTCCGCCGCCGTCGCCTCGGCCGCCCGTATCGCGCAGGCGCAGCGCAACCAGGAGGCCACGCAGGCGGAGCAACTGGCCGAGCAGGCCAACGCCGCCCAGATCCGTGACACCGAGATCAAGAAGCGCGAGTACCAGGGCCAGGTCGACCAGGCCGCGGCCGAGGCCCGCCAGCAGGTCATCCTGAAGGAGACCAAGAACGCCGAGCTGGAGGCCGACCGCAAGGAGAAGTCCCTGGAGGCTGAGGTCCGCAAGCCCGCCGACGCGAAGGCGTACGAGCGGGTCACCCTCGCCGAGGCCGAGCGGCAGGCCGAGGTGGCCCGGGCACGGGCCGAGGCGGAGGCCACCAAGATGACCGGCCAGGCCGAGGCCGAGGCGACCCGGGTGAAGGGGCTCGCCGAGGCGGAGGCGATCAAGGCCAGGGCCGACGCGCTCGCGGAGAACCAGGAGGCGGTGATCGCCCAGCAGCTCGCCGAGAACTGGCCCGAGATCGTCGCGGCCGGAGCGAAGGTCTTCGGCAACGTCGACAACATGGTCGTGCTCAACGGGGCGGAGGGCGTCGAGGACATGCTCGCCAAGGCGCTCACCCTCGGCGGCACCGGTCTCGGCGTCGCCCGCCAACTGCTCGCGTCGATGAACAACGGACAGCAGGACCTCGCCGCCCGCAACGGCAGGCCGGCCGCGCCGGACAAGGCCGTCGACGCCGGCGGCGCCGCCTGACCGACGGCCCGCCGAGACCGCGTGAGACGGGCCGCTGAGGCCGTGTGAGACGGGCCGCCGAGGCCGTGGGAGACGAAGGCCCGGAGCTCTCGCTCCGGGCCTTCGGAGGCCGTGCGGCCCGATAGCGTACGGGGTATGACCGACGCGCGGGTGGCCGTCACCGTCGATCTCGTCGTCCTCACGGTTCGCGAGCATCGGCTCTCCGCGCTCGTCTGGCGCCGTGACCGGCCGCCGTACGCCGGGGCCTGGTCGCTGCCCGGCGGCTTCGTCCAGCTCGACGAGGACCTGCCCGTCGCGGCGCAGCGGTTGATGGCCGAGCGGGCGGGTCTGGCCGGGGTGCGCGTGCACCTGGAGCAGTTGGCGACGTACGGCTATCCGGACCGCGACCCGCGCCAGCGGGTGGTCAGCGTGGCCTATCTCGGGCTCGCCCCGGACCTTCCCGCCTCCAGCCGGGCACAGGTCCTGTGGGAGCCGGTCGACGACCTGACCGAGCGCGACAAGGCGGCGTTCGACCACCGCCGCATCCTCCTCGACGGCGTGGAGCGCGCCCGCGCCAAGCTGGAGTACTCCCCCCTCGCCGCGGCGTTCTGCCCGCCGGAGTTCACCGTCGCGGAGCTGCGACGGGTGTACGAGATCGTGTGGGGCACGCCGCTCGATCCCCGGAACTTCCACCGGAAGGTGACCAACGCGGAGGGGTTCCTGGTGCCGACGGACCGTACGACGACGCGGGACGGCGGACGGCCCGCGCGGCTGTACCGCCGCGGCAGCGCCGAGTCACTCCACCCGCCGATGATGCGCCCGGCAGGGTGATGGGGCATATGTCCGGTTTTGGTACCTTCCTTGGCATGTCCGAGGACGTTGCACGAGAAGTCGTACGCCAGATGATCGACGAGGTCGGTGAGGAGGGCATCGCGGCGATGAAGCGGATGCCGGGCCTGGCCGCCGCCGTCGACCAGCACGCGGCGGCGATTCGCGATCTCGTCGCGGAGGCGGGCCAGGAGCTCACCCCGCGCGTCCTCCGGGAGTACCTCGAGAACTTCACCGACGCCGCCATCGAGCGGGGCTGGTGGCCGGCGGAGGAGTTCGACTGGGAGACGGTCCGGGTGGTCGCCGTCTGCTCGCTCATCCAGGAGCTTCAGGAACTCCGTTAGTCTTCCCGGGGGGCATGCGCCTTTTGCCGCCGTTGACGCTCCATGGCGGTTTTCGCGCCCCTGGCCGGTCGCCGGTGGCGACAGCCGCCCGCCTCGCTTCGTAGAGTGGCCCCGTACGTCTCCGTCCCGGGAGGACAAGGGTGTCCGAGCAGCGCAGTCCCCGTTTCCGCTCCGTGCTCGACGACTACGTCGCGTACAAGCCGGGCAAGGTCGCCCGGTCACCGGAGGGCCGGTCGTTCAAACTCTCGTCGAACGAGTCCCCGTACGGGCCGCTGCCCTCGGTGCTCACGGCGATCGGTGAGGCGGGCGGACTCGTCAACCGTTATCCCGACAACGGCTGCGTCGCACTCGTCGAGGCGATCGTCGAGCGGTTCGACGTTCCGCCGGAGCACGTCGCCGTCGGCTGCGGCTCCGTCGGGGTCACCCAGATGCTGCTCGAGGCCGTCGGCGAGCCCGGCGTCGAGGTGATGTACGCCTGGCGGTCCTTCGAGGCCTACCCGACCCTGGCGGACCTGGCCGGCGTGACCTCGGTCCGCGTGCCGCTGACCGAGGAGACCCACGACCTGCGGGCGATGGCCGACGCCATCACCGACCGGACGCGTCTGATCTTCGTCTGCAACCCGAACAACCCGACCGGCACCGTCGTCAGGCGCCCGGAGCTCGAGGCGTTCCTGGACCGGGTGCCGGAGGACTGCCTCGTCGTCCTGGACGAGGCGTACCACGAGTACATCCGGGACCCCGAGGTCCCCGACGGGCTCACCCTGTACGGAGACCGGCCGAACGTCGCCGTCCTGCGCACCTTCTCCAAGGCGTACGGGCTGGCGGGCCTGCGGATCGGCTTCATGGTCGCGCACGAACCCGTCGCCCAGCAGGTCCGTAAGACCTACCTGCCCTTCACGGTGAGCTCCGTCGCCCAGGTGGCCGCCATCGCCTCCCTGCGGGCCGAGGGCGAGCTCCTGGAGCGCGTCGAGGCGACCGTGAAGGAGCGCGAGCGGGTTCGTGACGCGCTGCTCGCCCAGGGCTGGACCGTGCCGCCGACCGAGGCGAACTTCGTGTGGCTGCGGCTCGGGGAGGACACCATGGCGTTCTCCGCCGCCTGCGACGCCGCCGGGGTGAGCGTCCGGCCGTTCCCCGGCGAGGGCGCGCGCGTCTCGATCGGGACGCCGGAGGAGAACGACGCGTTCCTCGCCGTCGCGGAGGCCTACCGCCGCGCCTGAGGCGGGGACTCGACGGCCGACTCGCCCTCGGTGCCCGGTTCCGGCTCCGGGGGCGCGGCCGTACGGGGACGGCGCTCGGTCGACACGACGAGCCCGACCCCGAGGATGATGACCAGTCCGCCGGCGAGGATCGTCCACGAAGCGTGCTCGCCGGCGAACGCCACGCCGAGCAGCACCGCCACCGCGGGGTTGACGTACGCGTACGTCCCGACGAGCGAGATGGGCGCGTTGCCGAGCAGCCAGACGTACGACGTGAAGGCCACGAGCGAACCGAAGACGATCAGGTAGGCCAGGCCCAGCCAGGACGCCCGCGAGACCTCACCGACGTGCAGCGCCTCGCCGCGCCCGAACCCGGCGGCGAGCAGGGCGAGCCCGCCCGCGGCCATCTCGTACACGCTGGCGGCGAAGGGGTTCTCCGGCATCGGCAGCCGGGAGGACAGGAACGATCCGATCGACCACGACAGCGAGGCGAGCAGGATCACGACCACACCGGTCACGTCGCCCGAGCCGCCGCCGTGCGTGAGGGTCAGCAGCGCCAGCCCGCCGAAGCCGACGAGCACCCCGCCGACGGTCGCCGCCGGCGGCCGGTCGCCCGTGCTCACCCGGAACACCACCAGCCACAGCGGAACGCTCGCGACGAGCAGTGCGGCCAGGCCCGAGGAGATGTGCTGCTCGGCGATGCCGACCATGCCGTTGCCGCCGGTCAGCAGCAACAGGCCGATGAGGGCGGCCGTGCCGAGACGACGCCACGGCACGCGCAGCACGGAGGGGCCCCGCAGGATCGAGAGTACGGCGGCGAGCACGACGGCGGCGACGACGAAGCGGATCCCGGCGCCGATCAGCGGCGGCATCGTCTGGACGACGTAGTGGATGCCGAGGTAGGTCGAGCCCCAGACGACGTAGACGATCGGCAGGGCCACCCAGGTCAACGGAGGACGCGAGTCATGAGTCTGTGTGGTCATGGCTCATTACACGGTAGTGGCTGCGACCTTCTTCGCGCCACGCTCTTTTTCGGCCCTCCAGCCACGGATCCGGCCACTCCGGCATGCGGCGCGAAGAGGGGGGTTCTCCCAGAGGAAGGCGGTCCCCCGGAGAGACGTCGCGGTTCAGCCGCAGACGTAGTCGAAGGCGCCCGAGGCCCGCGGGCCCGGCCGGCCCGACTGGATGATCTCCAGAGTGGCGACCGCGTGCAGGGTCCCGTCGCCCCTGACCGTCCAGCGCAGCGGGACCTGGACCGAGCGCTGCCCCTTGCGCACGCTCTCGGACAGGACTCCGGAGACCTGGCCGTCGCTGCGCCGCCAGCGGTACCTCACGTCGCCGTACCCGCCGTTGGTCCGGATCGTTCCCACGAGCCGTACGGTCGTGTCGCAGGACTGGACCGAGGCCGGCGCGCTCACGCTCACGCTCGTCACGGTGACGCCGGGACCGCCACGGAGCAGCCACCACACGACCAGGCCGGCGAGCGCGGCGACGCCCAGGGTCAGCAGGCCGCCGACGATCCGTCGCCCGAGCCGCCGGCGCCGCCCGGACCCGCTCCACTTCTTCGCGACCTCGGGCGGGACGCCGGGCCCGAACCGCAGCGTCACTCCGCCCCGGGACCGCTCCGGAGCCGCGTACGGCACGACGTCTTCGGGATCACGGGTGGCCGACGTCAGCGTCTCGTCGGAGTCGCGTCCCTTATCGCCGGAGTCCCGCCACGCCTCGTCCAGGTCTCGCCATGTCTCGTCCAGGTCCCGCCGGGTCTCGTCCGCGTCGCGTCGGGTCTCGTCCATGTCGCGTCGGGTCTCGTCCATGGGTCATCCCACTCCCGTCGCAGGGCACTGTCCGGATCCCTTGGCCGAGAGGCCGCCGGAGGAGGCCACGGCGGTCACCGTGCCGGCGCATCGCTGGACCGACCCGGTGACCTGCACCTGGTGGTCGCCGGGTCCCCGCACGCTCGTCGTGCCGCCGGACCCGGACAGCTCCCCGGAGGAGAAGCTCACCGTGACGTCCACGGTTCCGGGGCCGCTGACCGTCACGGTGACGGTCGCGGTCACCGGATAGCCCGCGGCGGCGGCCGCGGCGTCGTTCGTGGCCGAGCCGACGCTGACGCCGTCGACGCTGAGGTTCGTCACCGTCGTGGCGACGCTGGCGCTGGGGGTGGGCTTGGGGACCACGACCACGGGCTTGGTCGGGCCCTCGGCCGGAGCGGTCGTCGTGCCGGGAGAGCCGGGAGAGCCGGTGGTCGGCGTCGTCGTCCCGGATGAGGGCGTCGATCCGGTCGGCGTCGCGCTGTCCGACGGCGTCGCGCTCGGCGACGGCGAGGCGGTGTTGCCGGGAGAGGGGCCCGGCTCGGCCACCACGGACGGCGTCGAGGTCGCGGTCGCGCCGGCGCCGAGGCGGTGGTGGGAGTCGGCCAGGACGTACGCCCCGCCACCGCCGGCCAGCAGCGCGCCGACCGCCATCCCGGCCACCAGCATGAGACGGCTCTTGCCGAGGCGTGTCAGCGCCAGCGCCGTGCCGCCGGTGGGGATGGGCTGAGCGAGGGGGAACAGGTAGGCCAGCAGGGCGGCGAGTGCCGCGAGGCGGACCCGGCCGCGCTCCTCCCAGCCCGGGCCGTAGCCGGCGATCGCCGCGTCCTCGAGCTCGGCGAGGAACGCCTCGGCCGACGCCGGGCGGTCGGCGGAGTCCTTGGCGAGGCCGCGCGCCACCAGGCCGTGCAGCTCCACAGGGACCCGGTCGACCGGGATCGGGTCGAAGCGGTGTGCGGCGGCCAGCGCCCACAGCCCCTCGACCGGGTAGGGGCGTTCGCCGGTGAGGCATTCGTAGAACACGGCGGTGGCCGCGTACACGTCGGTGGCCGGTCCGACGGTGCCCGTGGTCCACTGTTCGGGCGCCATGTAGGCGGGCGTGCCGGAGGCGGTCGCGCGATCGTCCGCGCGGACCGCGATGCCGAAGTCCGCGAGTTTGCTCTCGCCGTCGTCGCGGACGAGCACGTTGGCGGGTTTGTAGTCCCGGTGGACGACCCCCGCGGCGTGCGCGGCCGCCAAACCGCGCAGCGAGCCCTTGAGGACGACCAGCGCGGCCTCGGCACCGGTGGGCCCCTGGGTCTTCAGGACGTCCTTGAGCGTGACGCCGTCGACCAGCTCCATCACGAGGGCGGCGGCCGTCGGCGTCTCGACGTACTCGTAGAGACCGACGACGTGGGGATCGGTCAGCTCGGCCATCAGCCGCGCCTCCGCCCGGAACCGGTCGAGGAAGTCGGCGTCGGCCCTGAGCTCGTCGGACAGGTACTTGATGGCGGCGGGGGTGCCGGTCGCCTCGTGCACGGCGAGGACGACCGTGCCGGAGGCACCCTGCCCGAGGATTCGGACCTGCCGGTATCCGGGGACCGTCCAGTTTCCGTCCATGGCGTTCCTTGGTCTCAAGCGACGGAGAGCGTCGGGGTCCCGACACTACGTATGCGACGTGCGCCGCACCTGTCGAGTTGAGAAAAGGCGATGAAGTGGCCGGATTCGGCCATGACCGCAATGATGACTACGAGTCGGAAGTAAAACGCCGTATCGCTCGGGGCGGGCGCCGCCCGAAATGTTTCCGCGTCGGCCGAGGACCGCCCGGTACGGCGGGCGGCCCCCGGCCGGCGGATCAGCCGGCCTTCGGCCCGAGCTTCTCGACGATCAGCCGGTAGAGCTGGCGGGGACGGCCCGGCTGCGGGGTCCGGTTCGGCGGCAGGGGCCAGGCGAGGCCCTCCTCCACCAGGGTCCGCAGCAGCCGCCGAGCCGTGCGCGGCGTGACGCCGAGCATCTTCCCGGCGTTCTCCGCGTCCACGATGAGCGGCTGCCGGCCGTCGGCGCCCTCCTCACCCGGCTGGTCGCCCAGCTTGTCGGCCAGGCGGGCGAGGATCTCCAGGCCCTTGGGCTTGGCCGGCGCCGGAGCGCGGGGCGGGGTGCGCGGGGCGGGTACGAGCGCGCGGCCGTCCCGGTCCAGCGCGAAGCCCTGCGCCCGCTGCGAGGTCTGCGAACGGGCGAGGGCCGCCCGCGCGTGCGTCTCCGCCTCCTGGGCGGTGCGCCCCATGCCGATGCCGACCTCGACCGCCAGCCCCAGCTCCTCGCGGACCCGCTCGACGAACGGCGGGGTGCGGAACCCCTCGGTCGCCGCCGTGATCGAGCCGCGGGTGGCGGTGACCAGGTAGCTGTGGTCGTCGAGCGGCCAGACGGCGGCGCTCATCCGGTGCGCCTCCTGCAAGAGGAGGCGCTGCAGCGACAGCTTCAGCTCCTCGCGCCAGTAGCGCGGCGTGACGCGTCGCGGCGTCTCGCGCAGCGTCGGAACGTCCACGACCACGACGACGAGCTGGGACTCCTCCAGCCGGTGATGGGCGCCCAGCAGCGCCGAGGTCTGCAGCGCGGACCGGATCGCCGCGCCCGTCGGCCGGATGCGCAGCGTCGGCACGCCGGCCAGCTCGAGTCGCTCCGCCGTCGCGTGCACGCAAGTGAGGGCGACACTTGTGGCGCCCCGGCGCCACAAACGCTCGTGAAAGGCCGCCAGGGTCCCCGGCCCGGCCGCCTCCTCCCGCAAGTGCACGTGCTCGGTGTTGAGATTGATCTCGCCGTACGCCTCTTCGACCTCGGCGCGGCTCAGCACGTCGATGCTGACGCGCGACGGCTCGTGGTGCTCGTCGAGTGCGGCGCGCAGGAGCGCGCCCTGCAGCGCGGCGCCGTTCAGCGGGACGAACGTCGCCGGCATCGTGAGGACGCCCGCCTTGCGGGCGAACTCGTACGGGACGGGGCTGGCGAACAGGCAGACGTCCACCCCCGACCCGAGCCGTACGACCTTGTCCGCCGCCTCCTGCTCGTCGCGGTACGCCGCCGCGACGAGGCGGCTCGGCACCGGCGTGGGGCCGTGGCCCATGAGCATGACGCGCTCGACCAGATCGTGTGGTCCGACGACGCCGATGGTCAGATCGGGTGTCACCGACCCGCCTCGAGGACCACTCATGTCCGCCCCTCCCGGCGCCGCGGCGCCTCTAGGCGGCTTTCGGCCGGTCCTACCTGCCGCCCGTTCCGTCTCGCGGCCGTCGACCCACGGCCTTCACCCAACGCATGACTCATCGCACTGACGCCCCTGTCTGGTCGTCCGCCCCAGCTCCGTGAACTAACACCTCACTGGGCAGATCGCCGGAGGCCCGCGGTATGTGACGCGTCTTAGCGAAATCGGTTAAGAGCGCGTCGAAAAACCACTAGTAGAGAGCGTCCGGTGAGGGAAATATTACTAACCGGTTAGGTCAGTGGCGGTCGGGAGAGCTGTGATCATTAAGGTCAAATATGGCACACGCCCCGCCACCTTCGCCGGTCGAACGACACACATCGTGGAGATGAGATGTCGCTCCCCGGGGAGCGTGACGGGGCGTGTGCCTCGCGCGGATCAGACCAGGCGCTCGATGTCCGCGCCCAGGGCGTTCAGCCGCTCGGCGATGTGCGAGTGGCCGCGGTCCAGGTAGTAGCCGTTGGTGATGGTGGTCTCGCCCTCGGCCACGAGGCCGGCCAGCACCAGCGCGCTCCCGGTGCGCAGGTCGTGGGCGACGACCTCGGACCCGCGCAGCGGCGTCGCGCCGTTGACCTTGGCCCGGTTGCCGTTCACCTCGATGTCGGCGCCCATCCGCACCAGCTCGTCGGCCAGCTTGAACCGGCCGTCGAAGATGCGCTCGTAGATGTAGCTCGGGCCATCGGCGAGGCAGGACACCGCCATGATCGGCGACTGGAGGTCGGTGGCGAAGCCGGGGTACTCGTCGGTGATCACGTTGATGGGCCGCAGCGGCCGGTCCCGGCGGACCCGGAGCACGGCGCCCTCCTCGGAGAACTCCACGCCCATCTGCTCCAGCTTGTCGGCCGCGACGCCGAGGTGCTCGAGCGAGGCGCCGACCAGGCTGATCTCCCCGCCGGTGATGGCGGCCGCCATGACCAGGACGCCCGCGTCGATGCGGTCGGGCATCACCGTGTGCTGGACCGCGGTGAGCTTGTCGACGCCCTCGACGGTGATGAAGCCGGTGCCGCCGCCGGTGATGCGGGCGCCCATGCGCTGCACGAACTGAATGACGTCCAGCACCTCGGGCTCGAGGGCGCAGTTCTTGATCAGCGTGGTGCCCTCGGCCAGCGAGGCGGCCATGATGAGGTTCTCGGTGCCGGTGTGCGACGGCGTGTCCAGGTAGAGCGTGCCGCCCTGCAGCTGGCCGGCCTTGACGTGGATGCTGCCACGGCCGTCGTCGCTCACCTGCTCGGTGACGGTCGCGCCCATGCGCTTGAAACCGTTGTAGTGGAAGTCGAGGTTGCGGCTGCCGAGGTTGCATCCGCCGACGCCCTCGATCACCGCCTCACCGAGTCGGTGCAGCAACGCCGGCACGAACAGGAACGAGCCACGGAACCGCGAGGCGATCTCTTCCGGCAGGACCGGGCTGGTCAGCTTCGACGCGTCGATCACCAGGGTGCGCTCGGCCTCGTGCAGCTCGGCCTTCGCGCCGACCGCCTCGGCCAGCTCGACCGCACGTCGCACATCCTCGATGATCGGCACGTTCCGCAGGACCGTACGTCCCTCGGCCGCCATCAGGGAGGCGCCGATCATCGGCAGGACGGCGTTCTTGGCGCCCTGGACGAACACGGTGCCGCTCAACTCGGCGCCACCACGCACGCGGTAACGGACCTCGTGGCCCAAGCTCATATCGCCGGTGCTCCTTTGGCTGCGGTGAAGTTAGACTGCCCGCTCGGTCAGGTCGGCGGGTCACGAGTGCCGCGCGTGTGACACGGGCGGCCCCAGTATTCCATCGGGCGCTTCGTGGCATGACCGAAACTTCCGGTCTCGCGTGGTAGCCCCGATTCGTTAGATTCGGCGGGCCGCAGGTTTGTTCGGGGTCTCCCGGACCTCAGCGCCGAGGCTTGCCGATGCGTTCAGCGTTTCACTTGTACGAACCTGAGTCCCGAGGATACCCACGTACCGGTGTGGTCCCGGCGTCCGGTGTGCCACACGTGTCGCGACCGGCCGACCATCGTCCCATCGTGATCGAATCTTCCGGGTGGGCCGCGATCGACGGCGCGCCGGCCCGCGTCCACGGCGACACGGAGCCGCTGCATTTGGGCACCATCCACAAACGGGTGCCACGTGGTCCCGACCCGCTCG
>NZ_JBFAUT010000112.1:0-14074 GCF_040679475.1 Actinoallomurus sp. NPDC052274 | reverse complement strand
CGCTGAACCACCTACCGGAGGCCTCACTACTTAACGATCACGACACGCCGTAGCCGCCGCAAGCCACCCAAAACCGACTTCGAGACAGGGCCTAGTGGCCGCCGCGCTGTCCTGCCTCCTGTTCGGTCCGCGCGAGAGGCCGACGACCGAGTCCGATCAGGAGCGGCGAGCCGAAACCGCGCCGTAGGACATGCGGAAGTCTCGGAGAACGCTGCTTCAGCCATCCACATCGCACCGAGTCGTCGCGCTCGTGGGCCAGAAGGCGCGGCGTTCGCCGAGCATTGGGTACGGGCGGTGGCGTGTGGGCCGACGCCTCCACCACGAACGAGGGGCACTCCCGGTGTCGGGCGTGCCCCTCGGGTCCGCTGAACGGGCTACTCGGCGAGGAATGTCGTCACCGCGGTGGCGAACTCCGGTCCGGTGAGCGCGCTCCAGTGGTCGCCGGGCACTCGGGTGTGTCGCGCGTGCCGGCCTGACACGCCCGGGCCTCCTTCGGGGCGATTCGGCCGGCCTGGTCGGCTGCCTCACGTGCGCGAGGCTCGGTAAGCGTCGCCACGGCCGCCTGATTTCTGCCGCTTGGCGGCCTATATCGACGGCCGTGCGCCGCGTTCGCCGAGCACTCGGTACGGGCGGTGGCGTGTCGGCCGACGCCGCCACAACGAACGAGGGGCACACCCTGTCTCGGGCGTGCCCCTCAGGTTCGGCCGGTCGGACCAGCGGACCGGGCAGAAGGCCGACCGGTCGGGACCGGCAGGCGGTCAACCGGTCGGGACCGGCGGGCGGTCAGACGAGCGGGCGGGCCGTCGGCGGGATCGGGGCCGGGAGGGCCGAGTGGCCGGTCAGCCACTTGTCCACGGCCGCCGCGGCCGAGCGGCCCTCGGCGATGGCCCAGACGATCAGCGACTGGCCGCGGCCCATGTCCCCCGCGACGAACACGCCGTCGACGGAGGTGGCGTACGACGCGTCGCGGACGACGTTGCCGCGCTGGTCCAGGTCGACGCCGAGCTGCTCGAGCAGGCCCTCGCGCTGCGGGCCGAGGAAGCCCATCGCCAGGGTGACGAGCTCGGCCGGGATCTCCCGCTCGGTGCCCTCGATGGGCTCGAAGCCGGTCTCCGGGCCGCGTACGTCCACGACGCGCAGCGCCTTGACGCGGCCGTTCTCGTCGCCGACGAACTCGAGCGTGTTCGCCGCGTACGCGCGCTCACCGCCGAGGTCGACCAGCTCCTCGTGGGCCGACTCCATCTTGAACAGCATCGGGTACGTCGGCCACGGCTGGCTGCCGGGCCGGGTCTCCGGCGGACGCGGCATGATCTCCAGCTGGGTGATCGACAGTGCGCCCTGCCGGACGGCGGTGCCGATGCAGTCCGCGCCGGTGTCGCCGCCGCCGATGACGACCACGTTCTTGCCCTTGGCGGAGATCGGCGAGTCGGCGATGTCGCCCTCCTGGACCTTGTTGGCCGGAGGGAGGTACTCCATCGCCTGGTGGATCCCGTCGAGCTCGCGGCCGGGCACCTTGAGGTCGCGCCACGCGGTGGCGCCGCCCGCGAGGACCACGGCGTCGTACGAGGCGCGCAGCTCCTCGGCGGTGACGTCCGCGCCGATGTTCACCGAGCAGCGGAACTCGGTGCCCTCGGCGCGCATCTGGGCCAGACGGCGGTCCAGGTGCGCCTTCTCCATCTTGAACTCGGGGATGCCGTAGCGCAGCAGCCCGCCGGGGCGGTCCGCCCGCTCGTACACGACGACGTCGTGGCCGGCGCGGGTGAGCTGCTGGGCGGCGGCCAGCCCGGCCGGGCCGGAGCCGACGACCGCGACCTTCCTACCGGTCCGGACGGCCGGCGGCTGCGGCGTGACCCAGCCCTCGGCGAACGCCCGGTCGATGATCTCCACCTCGACCCGCTTGATCGCCACCGGGTCGGAGTTGATGCCCAGGACGCAGGCGGACTCGCACGGCGCCGGGCACAGCCGCCCGGTGAACTCCGGGAAGTTGTTCGTGGCGTGCAGCCGCTCGATGGCGTTCCGCCACTCGTCGCGGTGGACGAGGTCGTTCCACTCGGGGATGAGGTTCCCGAGCGGGCAGCCGTTGTGGCAGAACGGGATCCCGCAGTCCATGCAGCGGGACGCCTGCTTCTCCAGGGAGTCCTTGGAGAAGTCCTCGTACACCTCGCGCCAGTCGCGGATCCGAACGTCGACAGGGCGACGCTTCGGGAGCTCCCGCGGATGGGTCATGAAGCCCTTCGGGTCAGCCATGTCTCCCCCTTCACCCGTTGCTGGCGGCCATGACGGCCTGGTCGGCGTCGCGTCCCTCGGCCTCCGCGGCGGCGCGGGCGGTCAGGACTCTCTTGTAGTCGCGCGGCATGACCTTGCTGAAGCGGCCGGCCGCGGTGTCCCAGTCGGCGAGCAGCCCGGCGGCCACCGTCGATCCAGTCTCGGTGTGGTGGCGCTCGACGATGTCCCGCAGGTAGGCGAGGTCGTCGGCGTCGAGCGGATCGAGGTCGACCATCTCGGTGTTGAGACGGTCGGTCCGCAGGTCCAGGACGTACGCGATGCCGCCGGACATGCCGGCCGCGAAGTTGCGGCCGGTCGGGCCGAGGATGATCGCCCGGCCGCCGGTCATGTACTCGCAGCCGTGGTCGCCGACGCCCTCGACGACGGCGGTGGCGCCGGAGTTGCGGACGCAGAACCGCTCGCCGACGACGCCGCGGACGAACGCCTCACCGGACGTCGCGCCGTACAGCATGACGTTGCCGGCGATGATCTGCTCCTCCGCGTTGAACGGCACGTCCAGCGGCGGGCGAACGGTGAGGCGCCCGCCGGACAGGCCCTTGCCGACGTAGTCGTTGGCGTCGCCGATGAGCCGCAGGGTGATCCCGCGCGGTACGAAGGCGGCGAACGAGTTGCCGGCCGAGCCGGTGAAGGTGACGTCGACGGTGTCGTCGGGCAGGCCCTCGCCGCCCCACTTCTTGGTCACCTCGTGGCCGAGCATCGTGCCGACCGTGCGGTTGACGTTGCGGATCGGCATCTCGAGCGTCACCTGGTCGCCGTAGGCGATGGCGCCTTCGGCGAGCTGGATCAGCGTGTTGTCCAGGGCCTTCTCCAGGCCGTGGTCCTGCTCGGTGACGCGGCGCAGCGCAGCGCCGTCGGGCAGGTCCGGCCGGTGCAGGATCGGGCGCAGGTCGAGCCCGGCGGCCTTCCAGTGGTCGACGGCCTCGGCGGTGTCGAGCAGGCCGACCTGCCCGATCGCCTCGTCCAGGGACCGGAAGCCGAGCGCGGCCAGGTACTCGCGGACCTCCTCGGCGATGAACTCGAAGAAGTTGACCACGAACTCCGGCTTGCCGCTGAACTTCTTGCGCAGCTCCGGGTTCTGGGTGGCGACGCCGACCGGGCAGGTGTCGAGGTGGCAGACCCGCATCATCACGCAGCCGGAGACGACCAGCGGCGCGGTCGCGAAGCCGTACTCCTCGGCGCCGAGCAGCGCGGCGATGACCACGTCGCGGCCCGTCTTCATCTGCCCGTCGGTCTGCACGACGATGCGGTCGCGCAGGCCGTTCAGCAGCAGCGTCTGCTGGGTCTCGGCGAGGCCGAGCTCCCAGGGCGCGCCGGCGTGCTTGATCGAGGTGAGCGGCGAGGCGCCGGTGCCGCCGTCGTGCCCGGAGATGAGCACCACGTCGGCGTGCGCCTTGGACACGCCCGCCGCGACCGTGCCGACGCCGACCTCGGCGACGAGCTTGACGTGCACGCGCGCGGCCGGGTTGGCGTTCTTCAGGTCGTGGATGAGCTGGGCGAGGTCCTCGATCGAGTAGATGTCGTGGTGCGGCGGCGGGGAGATGAGCCCGACGCCGGGCGTGGAGTGCCGGGTCTTGGCGATCCACGGGTACACCTTGTGGCCGGGCAGCTGGCCGCCCTCGCCGGGCTTGGCGCCCTGCGCCATCTTGATCTGCAGGTCGTCGGCGTTGGTGAGGTACTCCGAGGTCACGCCGAACCGGCCGGAGGCCACCTGCTTGATCGCCGAGCGGCGCAGGTCGCCGTTGGCGTCTGGCGTGAACCGCTCGGGGTCCTCCCCGCCCTCACCGGTGTTGGACTTGGCGCCGAGGCGGTTCATCGCGATGGCGAGGGTCTCGTGGGCCTCGGCGGAGATCGAGCCGTACGACATCGCGCCCGTGGAGAACCGCTTGACGATCTCCGAGGCGGGCTCGACCTCCTCGATCGGCACCGGCGGGCGTACGCCCTCGCGCAGCTTGAACAGGCCGCGCAGGGTCATCAGCCGCTGCGCCTGCTCGTCGACGAGCTTCGTGTACTCCTTGAAGATCTCGTACCGGCGGCTGCGGGTGGCGTGCTGCAGCTTGAAGACCGTCTCGGGGTTGAACAGGTGCGGCTCGCCCTCGCGCCGCCACTGGTACTCCCCGCCGACCTCGAGGGTGCGGTGCGACAGCTCGTTGCCGCCGGGCGGGAACGCGCGGCGGTGACGCTGCGCGACCTCCTCGGCGAGCACGTCGAAGCCGATGCCGCCGAGGCGGGAGGTCGTGCCGGCGAAGCACTCGGCGATGACCTCCTCGCCGAGGCCGACGGCCTCGAAGATCTGCGCTCCGGTGTACGAGGCGACCGTGGACACGCCCATCTTGGACATGACCTTCAGGACGCCCTTGCCGTACGCCTTGACGAGGTTGCGGACGGCCTTGGCCGGCTCGATCTCCAGGACGCCGGTGGCGACCAGGTCCTCGACGGTCTCGATGGCGAGGTACGGGTTGACGGCCGAGGCGCCGTACCCGATGAGCAGCGCCATGTGGTGGCACTCACGGGCGTCGGCGGTCTCGACGACCAGCCCGACCCGCGTGCGGCTCTTCTCCCGGATCAGGTGGTGGTGCACCGCGCCGGTGAGCAGCAGCGACGGGATCGGCGCCCGGTCCGCGGTGGCGCCGCGGTCGGACAGGACGAGGAGGCGGGCGCCGTCGCGGATCGCGGCCGAGACCTCGGCGCAGATCTCCTCCAGGCGGTTCCGGAGCGCCTCGCCGTCGCCGGTCACGTCGTACAGGCCGGAGACGACGTACGGCTGGAGGTCGGCCCGGTCGCCGTCGTCGTTGATGTGAATGATCTTGGCCAGTTCCTCGTTGTCGAGGATCGGCGTGGGCAGCACGAGCCGGCGGCAGGACTCCGGGCCGGGCTCGAGGAGGTTGCCCTCCGGGCCGAGCGTCGACTGCAGGCTCGTGACCAGCTCTTCGCGGATGGCGTCCAGCGGCGGGTTCGTGACCTGGGCGAACAGCTGCTTGAAGTAGTCGAACAGCTGCCGTGGGCGGTCCGACAGCGCGGCCAGCGGCGTGTCGGTGCCCATGGACCCGATCGGCTCGGCGCCGTTCTTCGCCATCGGCGCCAGGATGATCTTCAGCTCCTCGTTGGTGTAGCCGAAGACCTGCTGCCGCTTGACGAGCGTCTCGTGCGAGGGCACCTCGCCCTCGTGCAGCTCCTCGACGACGCGCAGCTCGCGCTCGGGCAGCTCCTCGAAGCGCACGAGGCCGTCGCGGAGCCAGTCGGCGTACGGGTGCTCGCGGGCGAGCTCGGCCTTGATCTCGTCGTCCTCGACGATGCGGCCCTGCGCCGTGTCGACGAGGAAGATCTTGCCGGGCTGGAGGCGGCCCTTGCGGACGACCTTCGAGGACTCGATCTCCAGGACGCCGGCCTCGCTGGCCAGGACGACGAAGCCGTCGTCGGTGACCCAGAAGCGGCCCGGGCGCAGGCCGTTGCGGTCCAGGACCGCGCCGACGACGGTGCCGTCGGTGAAGGTGACGCTCGCCGGGCCGTCCCAGGCCTCCATCAGCGTCGAGTGGAACTCGTAGAAGGCCCGCCGTTCGGCGTCCATCTCGGTGTGGTTCTCCCACGCCTCGGGGATCATCATCAGCACCGAGTGCGGCAGCGACCGGCCGCCGAGGTGGAGCAGCTCCAGGCACTCGTCGAAGGAGGCCGTGTCGCTGGCCTCCATGTCGATCACCGGGAAGATCCGGGACAGCTCGCCCGGCAGCAGGTCGGACTTGAGCAGCGCCTCGCGGGCCCGCATCCAGTTCCGGTTGCCCTTGACCGTGTTGATCTCGCCGTTGTGCGCGATGAACCGGTACGGGTGGGCCAGCTCCCACGCCGGGAACGTGTTGGTGGAGAACCGCGAGTGCACCAGCGCGATGCCGCTGGTGTAGCGCCGGTCCGACAGGTCCGGGAAGAACGGCTCCAGCTGCGGGGTGGTCAGCATCCCCTTGTAGACGATCGTGCGGCTGGACAGGCTCGGGAAGTACACCCCGGTGTCCTGCTCCATGCGCTCGCGGGCGCAGAACACGATCCGGTCCAGCTCCAGCTCCCGCGCGCCGTTTCGGGCGCTGAGGAACAGCTGGGCGAAGTGCGGCATGACCGCGCGCGCCGTCGGCCCGGTGAACTCCGGGTCGTACGGGAGCTCGCGCCAGCCGAGGACGGTCAGCCCCTCCTCGTCCGCGATCCGCTCGATGACGGCCACGGCCTCGGCGCGCTTCGCCTCGTCCATGGGCAGGAACGCGATGCCGGCGGCGTACGCGCCCGGCTCGGGCAGCTCGAACCCGAGGACCTCCCGGAACAGGGCGTCGGGCAGCTGGGTGAGGATTCCGGCGCCATCGCCGTCGTCCGGTTCGGCACCCTTGGCACCGCGGTGATCCAGGTTACGCAGGACGGTCAAGGCCTTGACGATGATGTCGTGGCTCTTGCGACCATTGAGGTCGGCGACCATGCCGACGCCACAGGCGTCATGTTCACCCGCGGGGTCGTACAGACCTTGACGCTCAGGGCGTCCCCGGCCCGGAATCATGGCAGCAGGCACCATCAACCCTCCCGTCGTCTCGTTACGCTCCTCGTGAGTGCAGTCCGGGACGACGTTGGCCCACTGCGGTGTCTAGAGATTACAACACTGCCTGATTCATCCCCGACGCGGCATGATCGCGAAACTTCGACAATCTTCCGCACCTTGTAGCAACCGGGCCCTTCGTCCGGTTGTTCCGGTCTGGGGAAGGCGTTCCGACCTGCCGTGATGCCGGCGGAGGGCACCACCGCCGGCAGGCTCGGCGATCTTCGTAGAAACTAGCCCACGTTCCGCTGGAACAGGAACGTCTTGCCCGCGCGCTCCGTGAGCGAGGCCGGGGCGATGGTGTCGCTCTCGGACCCGGAACCGTCCGCGGTGCCGGCCCAGCCGATGACGACGAAGTGACCGTACGCACCGCCGGACGCTCCGGTGGCGCCCTTGCCGAAGCGGTCCACCGGCGAGGCACCCGACACGGGCAGGAAGAAGCCCTTGGCGGCCGCCTCCGGGTCCATGTCCTGGATCAGCGTGTTGGCGGCGTTGACGTCCCGCAGGTTGAAGATCACCAACTGGCCGACCCATTTCTGGTCGGTCGAGACGTACGCGGCCCGGATCGCCTGCGTGCACCCGTAGCTCTGCAGCGCCGTCTTCAGCGCCGGGCCCCACACCGCGCTCCCGCAGTCCGTGTCCAGCCGCCCGGTGCCCTGCAACTGCATCGTGATGTGCTCGATGTTGTTGGTCTGGGCCTTGGCCTCGCCGTCGCTGAAGACCTCGTCCAGCGTCATCGCCTTGGAATCCTGCGCGGCGGTGTTCAGGTTGTTCCACAGCGACCAGGACTTGGTGGCGTTGTAGTACGACGGCTTGTACTGACCGGCCGCCGAACCCGGCTGCCCGCCGGTCTGCCCCGGTGCGGGCGTGCCCACCGCGGCCGGCGACGGACCCGTGTTGCCCTTGTCCTTCCCGCCGTTCGCGGCGATGAAGTAGGCGCCGCCCAGCACGCCGCCGACCACGACGACGGCGGCGGCGATCGCTCCGACGACCAGGCCGGTGTTCTTCTTCTGCGGCGGGCCCATCGGAGGCTGCCCCATCGGACCCATCGGACCCATCGGAGGCTGACCCATCGGAGGCTGACCCATCGGGCCCATCGGGCCCATCGGCGGCTGGCCCATCGGAGGCTGCATCTGCGGCGGTCCCATGGGGACCCCGGCGGCCATCGTCTCCTGGTGCTGCCAGCCGGACCCGGACGGGTCGTATCCGCCCTGCGGGGGCGGCGCGCCCCACCCGCCGGACTGGTCTCCAGGGGGCTGCTCGCCAGGACCGTTGGGCGGGTACGGGTAACTCATATCGCGATCTCCTCTGATGACATCGCCTCTTCGATGGGAAAACCCCGGGCGTGGTTCCCTCCCATTTTTGATGGAAGAAGCCTAGAGCGTGGTTCCCTCCCGTTAGGCCGGATTCCGCACCTCTGTGCTGGACGCCGGGTCCGAGTGACACCTCTACGCTGGAGCCATGTCCGAGGTATCCGAGGAGGCCGCGCGTCTTCTGGAGGGTGTCGGGGCCCGCCGCCTGCGCCACGCCCTCACCCTGCTGACCGGTGACCGTTCGTGGGACGCCGACGCGCTCGTACGCGCGACCGCCGCGCCCCGCCGGGCGGTCGACGCGCTGCTGGCGGCGCTCGGGGGCGACCTGGAGGACGGCCGGATCCGCCGCGACCGCGTGGCCGTCTACCGGTCCCTGGCCGCCCCCGCGATCATCGCCGACCCGGTCGCCCACCTCCTGCCCGAGCACGCCGACGCCGTCGCCGAGATGGCGGCGCTGATCGCGGCCGCGCCCCGCGCCCGTACCGCGCTGGACCACGTCGCCGCGACCGCCGACACGGCCGTACGGCGGGCGCTGCTGCTCGGCGCCCGGTTCTGGCTCGGCTCCGCGCGGCTGCTGTGTGTCGGCGACCACGACCTCACGTCCCTGGCGGTCGCGCTGACCCACCCCGGGGTCGAGATCACCGTGGTCGACATCGACGACCGCATCCTGGAGTTCATCGGCGCGGAGGCCGCCCGGCGCGGCCTGCCGATCCGCTGCCGGTTCGCCGACCTGCGGCTGGGGCTGCCGGCCGGCGCGCGGGAGTGGGCCGACCTCGTCTTCACCGACCCGCCGTACACCCCCGAGGGCGTCGCGCTGTTCACCCGGCGCGGCCTGGAGGGGCTGCGGGACCACGACTCCGGCCGGGTCCTGGTGGCGTACGGCGCCAGCGAGGGCACCCCCGCGTTGGCGCTGAAGGTCCAGGAGGCCCTCGGACCGCTGCACCTGGCGTACGAGGCGATCTGGCCGGACTTCAACCGCTACGACGGGGCGCCGGCCATCGGGTCCGCCAGCGACCTGTACGTCCTGCGGCCCACCAGCCGCACCTGGAAGGCACTCGGATCCACGACCGCCGGCACCCGGATCTACACGCAGGGGCCGCAGGCGGTGGAGGCCCCGGAACGGCCCCTCGAGGCCGCCGCCGAGCCCGCCGATCTGCTGGTCGGCGACTGGCCGAAGGGTTTCGCGCCCGGCACCCCCCGGGTGCACCTGGCGACCTGGCTCGCCAAGCCGTACGCCGGCCGCACCGGTGACGTCGTCATCGCGCTCCCGGCCGGGTACGACGCCCTGCTGCCACGCGTCCTGCTCGCGTCGCGGGCGGAGCGCGTGCGGGTGCTCACCCCCGCGGTGCTCCCCCGGTCCCTCAAGGGCGTGCTCTCGGCGGTGTACCACCTGAAGACGGCGCCCGGCGAGATCGTCGCGTCCCGCGTCGAGCCGCCCGGCGGCACCGGAGCCGTCCTCCGCCACATCCTCGACCGGCCGCACGGCCGGGTGGCCAACGCCTGGCGGGAAGGCCTCATCCGGCACGCCACCGGTGACCTGACCAAGAACCAGGCGCGTGCCCGGATCCAGGAGGCCGCCCCCTGGCTCGGCGACGCGACCGTGCTGGACCTGCCCGCCCACCGGCTCGCCGGCCTTCCCGACGCGGTACGGCGGACGCTCGCCCCCTGACCCAGGACCACGCGGCATGGCGCACGCGCAGCGCATGACGGCGGTGTCGGGCGGTGCCTCGATGGCCCACGGGAGGAGCGCGACCGCGTGGCCGCGGGCGCGGTCTGCGGGCCGCGGGCCGCAACGCGCGGGGCGCGGGGTGCGGGGCGGGTGTCAGCCCTGCTGGCCCTTGTCGGCGACGCGCCCGACGATGGGGGGCGGGGGGCCGATCGTGACGAGCAGCGACACCAGCTTCGGGTCCGTCTCGCTCCCGGAGCCGTCGGCGCGCCGTACCCAGGTGATCACCGCGTAGTGGCCCATCGCGACCCCGCGCGCGGTGCTGAACCCCTGGCCGAACGCCCCGTCGTCGCCCAGCGGGCGCACGAACCCGTCGCCGGTCCGTGGATCGGCCGCCGCGACGAGCCTGTCGGCGGCCGTGGAGTCGGCCAGGTTGAAGATCGCCACCATGGCCGTGAAGTTCTTGTCGCCGTAGACCCCGCGCGTCGTCTGAGTGCAGCCCGACTGCTGCAGGAGCCGGATGAGCGGCTGTCCCCACACGGTGTCGGCGCACCGGGCGTCCAGCTTGGACGCGCTGAGTTTGAGGGACGCCTTGGCGTCCTGATCCGAGATCTTCTTCTCGTCGAAGACCTCGTTCGCGGTCAGGGGGAAAGGATCGGCGGTGCGCTTGGCGATCGGCGCGAACACGGCCGTCGAGGAGGCCTCGGAGTACACCGAGGGCAGCGGGCCGCCGGCCGGTGCGCCCGCCGGCTCCGGCCCGGGCGGCTTCGGGTCGTCGTGGAGCAGCACGAACACGCCCGCGGCGGCGATGAGCGCGACGACGAGGAGGACTCCGGCCGCGGCGAAGTACGCGACGGGCGGCACGGTGCTGGGGCCCCTCTCCCCGCGCGCGGGGAGGGCCGGCAGCTTGATCGCCGGGATCCGGAGGGACGGACGCGATCGTCGTGGCTTCTCCGCCTCCGGATCGTCCTGTCCCTCCCCGCCGGGTGGACGCCCGCCGTTCCACGCGGAGGACTCCGGTCCCTCCCAGGCCGGGGGCGGTCCGTCGTTCGGTCCGGACGGCGGCCACCCCTCCTGGGCGTGGGGCCGTCCGCCGTGCCGTGCCGACGGCTGTCGCCCCTCCGTGGCCGGGGGGTGTCCGTCGTTCCACGCGGGCGGCTGCCGCCCCTCCATGGCCGGGGAGTGCCCGCCGTTCCAGGCGGGAGGTCGCCCCGCGTCCCAGTGCTGAGGCGGTGCGCCGTACCCCGGCGACGGCGGCGCGTACCCCTCGGGGGGCGGTGGGGCGTTCTCGTCGCCGTGGTCGGCGGGCGACGCGGACCGCCGGCGCGAACGCCTATTCACTGGCGAGGACGAGTCGTTCCCAGACGAAGTCGTCGGCCCGCTCGATGGCGATACTGGCGTCCAGGAGTTCGTTCATCGTCTGCGGCTGTGCTCCGCCGGCCTTCTCCACCCAGCTGACGACCACGTAGTGGCCGAACGTCTGGCTGTAGGCGGCGCTGAACCCGCCGCTGAAGTTCGTCGATCCCTTGACCTCGAGCGGGGAGACGAAGCCCGCGCCGCTGGCGGGGTCCAAATCGCGGACGATCTGCTCGGCACCCTGCAGGTTCTCGAGGTTCAACGCGAGGAACTGGCCGACGTACTGCTTGTCGTTGCTGACGTACGCGCCGCGGGCGATCTGGGTGCAGCCGTACTTCGCCAGGTCGCTCTGGAGCTCCTGCCCCCAGGTGACGGTCTTGCAGTCACCGGCGAGGTCCGAACCGGCGAGCGTGAAGGTGTACTTGCCGTGGGTGACGGTCTTGTCGTCGTCGCCGAACACCTCGTTCTTGTTCAGCGGACGCTTGTCCTTGGCGCGCTCGGCCAGCTTCTTGACCTGGGAGTTGGCCGGGGTGTTGACGTACACCTTGGGCGCCACCCGCGACGCGGCGGCGGCCTGCGGCTTCTTGTCGCTGCCACAGCCGGCGACAAGAAGCATGGCCACCGCGGCAGCACCGATGATCAACAGGTTCCGCTTGGATCCACCGCCCGAGCCTTGTGCGGCGCGGCGTCCCCGCGACGGCCGACCCTGCTCCCGATCCTCGTAACCCATCTCGCTCACGAGCCGTGAGCTTAGCGAACCTCCACGGACGAGATGTCCATATCGCCGTTCTGCCCCATTTTGTCGCACCGTTTGTGGCTTACCCCACGCATCGACGGGCGTCTGCCCGCCCCGCGGAGCGGGCCATCACGCCCGGCGCGGCCCGTCACCCCCGGCGCGGCCCGTCACCTCCGGCGGGCCATCAAGTCCGGCGGGCCGCCGACGACCGGTCGGCGGTGTCCGCCGGGGCGGGCTCGGCGTCCTGGGAAGCGCGCTCGGCGGTGGGGCCGGTCCCGGTCTCGTCCGCGTCGGTCGCCGGCTGAGCCTCATCGGCATCCGCCGCCCCGCCGTCGTGGCTCTCGGCGTCGGCCGCCTTGGGCGTCCCGCTGTCCGCCGCCTTGTCCGCTGGGACCGATTCGCCGGTCGCCGTCGCGGGCGCGGCCTCCGTACGGTCGCCGTCCTCGGCCCCGCCGTCCGTGGCGGGCACGGCCGCCGTACGGTCGCCGGCCTCGGCCCCGCCCTCCGTGGCGGCGTCATCCGTGATCTCGCCCTTCGCGGGCTTGCCGTCCTCGGCGGCGGGGTCGACGGGCGCCGCCTTCGCCGGGCCGTCGTCCTTCACCTCGCCGGGCTCGCCGCCGTTCTCGGCGGTCTTCGTGTCCTTCACCTCGGTCGGCGCCGGGTCGGATCCGGCAGCCGTCGTGTCATCCGGCTCGGCAGGCTCCGCGTCGGCCACGGCGGGCTCGACGGCCGCCGGCTCCGCGTCCGGCTCGGAGCCCGTCCCCGGAGTCGGCTCGGAGTCGGCCGGCTCCGCCGTGGCGTCGCCGTCCGTGGCGGCCGGTTCAGCCGGGTCCGCGGTGGCGTCGCCGGCGTCCGCCGCCGTGCCCAGGGCGCCCGGCGGGTTCTCGGTCCTGTGCCGCTGGAGGTACATGTAGGCCACCGCGCCGAGGAACACGATCAGGCAGGTCCAGTCGTTGAGCCGTACGCCCAGGATGTGGTGTGCCTCGTCGATGCGCAGCCACTCGGTCCAGGCCCGGCCGACCGTGTAGGCGGCGACGTAGAGCGCGAACGCGCGGCCGTACGCGAGCCGGAACCGCTTCTCCGCCCAGATGACCAGGACGGCCACGCCGACGCACCAGAGGCACTCGTAGAGGAAGGTCGGGTGGTAGGTGGCGATGTCGGCGTACTTCGGGTCCGACGGACGGTGCGCCGGGTCGATCTTCACCGCCCAGGGGAGCTTGCTGGGCTTGCCGTACAGCTCCTGGTTGAACCAGTTGCCCCAGCGTCCGATCGCCTGGGCGAGGGCGATGCCCGGTGCCGCGGCATCGGCGAACACGCGCAGCGAGATGCCCCGGCGGCGGCAGCCGAGGTAGGCGCCGACGGTGCCGAGGGCGATGGCCCCCCAGATGCCCAGCCCGCCGTTCCAGACCTTGAGCGCGTCGATGGGATGGTGCCCGTGCCCGAAGTAGAGCTGGTGGTCGGTGATGACGTGGTAGAGGCGCCCGCCGACCAGGCCGAACGGCACGGCCCAGACCGCGATGTCGACGACCGTCCCCGCCGCGCCGCCCCGCGCCACCCAGCGCCGCTCCCCGAGCCAGACGGCGACGATCACCCCGATGATGATCATCAGGGCGTACCCGCGCAGCGGGAGGGGTCCCAGGTGGATGCTCCCCTGCGACGGGCTGGGGATGAAGGCGAGCGGCTGCTGCATGGGATGTGAGATTACCGCCTGGCGGACACGCGAAGGCGCGGCGACGGTGAAGATCGGGCGTCGAATGTACGGCATCGCGCACGCCCCAGGACTCTGGAGCCGCCGTTCTGGAGCGGCCGTCGGTGGGGCGGACGCCGCTCCGGTCACCGACCACGCCGTTCGCCCGCCGGGTGACCCGTCGCGTTCAGCGCCGTCTACTCAGGGGAGAATTATTTCGCCTGAGTAGATACCCCTGAGAAGCTTGGCACCACTTCGGCAGGCGATTCGCCGGGGACGCCCGTTCCGTACGCCCTCGACCCGCTCCGCGGCGGCGCTTCGTCGGCTCGGTCCCTCAGATCACCGCGTGATCCACGGGGCCGGCTCCGGCCGGGGACGTGAGAAGAGGGGCGCGCGGAGACGGTGAGCGTCGTCGGATCCGGGTCGTCATCGAGCGCGGAGTGGACCGCCGGGCCCGCCGCGCTCG
>NZ_JBFAUT010000111.1:0-15052 GCF_040679475.1 Actinoallomurus sp. NPDC052274 | reverse complement strand
GGCCGGGACCGGCGGCCGGGTCACCGTCGCGGCTTACGGCCGCGTGCACGGGCCCTGGCGGTCGAGCACGGCCGGGACGCCGCCGTGCCGGTCGTGCTCGACGGCCGGGGCGGGCCGATGGTGGTCGGAACGAGCCGCGACAGCCCCGTCAGCTCGAAGACCCGCCGTACGGTCCCCTCCTCCGGGATCGCGGCGGACAGGGGAACGCGCAGGGCGGTGCTGCGGCCGTGGGCCCGCACGATGATGTGGATGCCCGCCGAGTCCAGGAACCTCGTGCCGGTCAGGTCCAGGTGCATCTCCGTCACCCCACTGTTGAGGAGCCGGAGCACGCGCTCCCGGATCGCCGCGGCGTTGACCGCGTCGACCTCTTGCGGGAAATGGACGATGGTCACTCCGGAGACCTGCTCCACCTCGAGATCGACCGTGGACAGATGTCGCATCGAGATTCCACCTCACGGCTGGCCGGGAACGGGGACGGGCTACCAACTGACAGGTTGACTGACAGTCAGCGCCGTTGTGTCGGGACTAGCCATGTACCCGCTTTGAGGACAGAAAACCCTCAATAGCCGCTGAACAGCGGTTATGTCCGAGGTTCCTCTCCCAGGCCGCTCCCGGCGGCACCGTGATCGCCGTTCGCGGTGGCCTAGTGCTTCTCGTCGACCGCCTTGACCAACTCGTCCTTGGTCATCGGCGAGCGGCCGTGCACATCGAGCCTGCGGGCCTCCTCGTACACCTCGTCCTTGGTCCGCTCCCCGGAGCCGGAGCCGGAGCCGGAGCCGGTCAGCTCCTCCCGGCGACGCTCGGCGAAGGCGGCGCCGAGTTCCTGGAGACGCTCGGCGGAGACCGCCTCGCGGAGCGCGGGGAGGATTTCGCTCTCCTCCTCCTCGACGTGGTGCTTGACCGCGTCGATGAACTCCTTGAGCTTTTCCTCGAACTCCCTGCCCTCCGGAGGCATCGCGCGGAGTCGCTCGAGCATGTCCTCGGCTTCGTGGTGCTCCTCGGTCCCGTGCTCCGCCTCGTCGCGTTCCCCGGCGTCCTTCGCCACCACCGGATAGACCCGTTCCTCCTCGGCGCGCGAGTGCGCGGTCAGCAGCGCCGCCACTTTGTCGAGCAGCTCAGGGCGTCGCGCGGCGTCCTTCTGCAGCTCGTCGAAGAGCTCCTCCAACGTACGGTGGTCCTGCGTGATGAGTTCGACGACGTCGGCCATGCGCTCTTCCTCTTCGTGTCCGTACCGGTGAGTGACCCCCTCCTTACCCACCGAGCGCCGCTCAATCCTGCCGCGTCACCGTTCCGTGCCGCCGGGTGAGCGTCGCCGGTGCCCGCGGGGGCGGCCCGTCACGTCTCATGCTGCGGCGCGCCGCACGGCGGACGCATGGAACGGCCGTTCACGTGGCACAAGACCCGGCATGGACCTTCTGGGCATCTATCTCAACGATCATCTGGCCGGCGCCACCGCCGGTGTCGAGCTCGCCCGCCGGGGCGCCGGGGCGCACAAGGGAAAGAAGAGCGGGGCGTTGTTCCGGCAACTCGCCGAGGAGATCGCCGAGGACCGCGCGGCGCTGTTGCGGATCATGCGAGCCCTCGGCGTGTCGGCGCAGCAGTACAAGGTCTGCGCGGGCTGGATCGCCGAGAAGATCGGGCGGTTGAAGCCGAATGGGCGCCTGACCAGCCGGTCGCCGCTGAGCGACCTGCTGGAGCTGGAGGTCATGCGGCTCGGCATCGAGGGCAAGGCCTCGGGATGGCGTACGCTCCGGGCGGTCGCCGAGCACGACGACCGGCTGAGCGCCGAGGAGCTCGACGAGCTCCTCGCGCGCGCTCGCCGTCAGGCCGACACCGTGGAGAAACTGCGTACCGAGACCGCCGAGGCGATCTTCGGCCCGTGACGGCCGGGGGTCAGCTCGTCTCGACCGATCGCTGCTGACCCGGATAGCCGGGCCGCTGCTCCGGGAGGCCGACCCGGCGGTCCGGTTCCGCGGCGAGCAGGTCGACGGGCTCGGGCGGCGCGGTCTTGCCGGGAGTGCCGTGGGCGGGTGCCGGGTCGGTCTCCTCCTCGGTGGCCGGGTCCGCGTTGACGCCCTGCTCCTCGACGAGATCCTCGTCGCTGCCGTGTCGCTGATGATGGGTCATGCCACCCCATTACCCCTGAAATCACCAGACACCCCGGTCAACGGCGTTCCAGCGCATGGAACCCTCTGCCCGGAAGAGGGGCGGACGCGCGTACGATCGGCGCACAGCCCCCGAGGCCGACCGGGCCGCACCAGGCCCCGTATCGGAAGGACACGCACGCATGGCACAGGAAGTACGCGGAGTCATCGCCCGGGCCAAAGGCGCACCGGTGGAGACGACGACGATCCTCGTGCCCGACCCGGGTCCCGGTGAGGCGGTCGTGAAGGTGCAGGCCTGCGGGGTCTGCCACACGGACCTGCACTACCGCGAGGGCGGGATCAACGACGAGTTCCCGTTCCTGCTCGGCCACGAGGCCGCGGGCATCGTGGAGTCGGTCGGCGCGGGCGTCACGGATGTCGCGCCCGGCGACTTCGTCATCCTCAACTGGCGGGCGGTCTGCGGCCAGTGCCGGGCCTGCCTGCGCGGCCGTCCGTGGTACTGCTTCAACACGCACAACGCCGCGCAGAAGATGACCCTGACCGACGGCACCGAGCTCTCACCCGCCCTGGGCATCGGCGCTTTCGCCGACAAGACCCTGGTCGCCGCGGGCCAGTGCACGAAGGTCGACCCGGCCGCCGCGCCGGCCGCGGCGGGGCTGCTCGGCTGTGGCGTGATGGCGGGTCTGGGCGCCGCGATCAACACCGGGGGAGTGGGCCGCGGCGACTCGGTCGCCGTGATCGGCTGCGGCGGCGTGGGGAACGCGGCCGTCGCGGGCGCCCGGCTGGCCGGTGCCGCGAAGATCATCGCCGTGGACCTGGACGACCGGAAGCTCGACCAGGCCAAGAAGCTCGGGGCCACGCACATCGTCAACTCCCGCGACGCGGACGCGGTCGAGGCCATCCGCGACCTGACCGGCGGCTTCGGCGCCGACGTCGTCATCGACGCCGTCGGCCGACCGGAGACGTACGAGCAGGCGTTCTACGCGCGCGACCTGGCCGGCACGGTCGTGCTCGTCGGCGTCCCGACGCCCGAGATGCGCCTCGAGCTGCCGCTCCTGGACGTGTTCGGGCGCGGCGGCGCGCTCAAGTCCTCCTGGTACGGCGACTGCCTGCCCTCCCGGGACTTCCCGATGCTGATCGACCTGTACCTCCAGGGCCGGCTCGACCTGGACGCCTTCGTCTCCGAGACGATCCCGCTGGACGACGTCGAGGGCGCCTTCGAGCGCATGGGGCGGGGCGACGTCCTGCGTTCGGTGGTGACGCTGTGACCACCGTGCGCCTCGACCACATCGTCACCTCGGGCACCTTCTCACTCGACGGCGGCACCTGGGACGTCGACAACAACGTCTGGATCCTCGGCGACGACGCCGAGGCCCTGGTCATCGACGCGGCGCACGACGCCGACGCGATCGCCGAGGCGGTCGGCGACCGCCGCTTGGTCGCCATCGTCTGCACCCACGCCCACGACGACCACGTCGACGCGGCCCCGGCCCTGGCCGCCCGTACCGGAGCACCGATCCTGCTGCACCCGGCCGACCGGCCGCTCTGGGATCTCACCCACCCCGACCGCGCGCCCGACGCGGACCTGGCGGACGGGGAGACGATCCGGGTCGCCGACGTCGAGCTGACCGTCCTGCACACGCCCGGCCACAGCCCCGGCGCGGTCTGCCTGCACGCCCCGGCCCTGGGCGCGGTGTTCTCCGGCGACACCCTGTTCCAGGGCGGTCCGGGCGCGACCGGCCGGTCGTTCTCCGACTTCCCGACCATCATCGACTCGATCCGCGGCCGCCTGCTGACCCTGCCGCCGGAGACGGTCGTCCACACCGGTCACGGCGACGACACCACGATCGGCGCGGAGTCACCCCATCTGGAGGAGTGGATCGCCCGCGGCCACTGACCGCGACGCTCAGCCGACCCGCTCGGCGAAGCGCTCGATCCGGTAGGACTCCAGCTCCGGCAGCCGGACGCCCTCCAGCAGCTCCCGGGCCGCGAGTTCGGCGAGGCGCGCGGCGAGGGTGACGCCGCTGTGCGTCACCACGACGTACAGGCCGGGGGCGGCCCCGACCGCCCCCACCACCGGCATCCCGTCGGCCGGCATCGGCCGCACGCACACCCGGTACTCCTGGACGCGCGCCTCGCACAGGCCCGGCACGACAAGCCGGGCCCGGTCCAGGAGGGTGTGCGCCAGCTCCCGCAGCACGGCGTCGGGCGTGTGCAGGTCGGCCGTGACGTCCCCGGCCTCCAGGTGCACCGTGTCCGGGCCGTGCGGGCGCAGGTGCACGCGAGGCGTGTGCAGGACCCGTGTCGGCGAGTGCTCGACCGGACCGACCCGCACCACGAACCCCGGCGCGGTCGAGCCCGGCGGCTCCGGATCGACCAGCGGAACGCGGACCCCCGCCATCGCGGCGACCCGCGAGGTCCAGCGCCCGGCGCAGCAGACGACGACGTCGGCGGGAACGGGTTCACCCGCGGCGGTGCGCACCCCGGTGACCCGCGCGCCGGAGCGCTCGACTCCCGTGACCCGCCCGGCGTCGCCGGTGCGCACCTGGGCCCCGCGCCGGCGGGCTCGCGCCACCAGCCGCTCCACCAGCGGTTCGGTCAGCAGGTAGCCCTCCTCCGGGAACCAGGCGAGGGCCGGCTCCTGCGCCGGCGCGTCCGGCAGACGCAGCGCGGGTTCGATCCCGGCCACCTCGTCCCGGTCGACCAGGCGCGCCGCGTACCCCCACGCGCGCGCCCGGACCACCGTGGCCTCGACCTGTTCCCGTCGCGCGGCGTCCGCGACCTGGAGGTTCCCGACCGGCCGGTGCCAGGCGGCGCCGTCCAGTTCCGCGGCCAGCCGTGCCCAGGCGCGCATGCCGTCGGCGTTGAGCCGGTGGTAGGCCTCCGGAGTCTTGGCGGCGGCGTTGAGCCAGGCGAGACTCCACCTGCTGGTCGCCCGACCGGGCCGGTCCTGCTCCAGGAGGGTCACCGAAGCCCCCTCCCCGGCCAGCCGGTCCGCCAGGGCCGCCCCCACGATCCCGCCGCCGATCACCGCGTACCGAACCATGCTCCACCCGCTCCCTTCCTCCGACACCGTCCCCGGCCTCCGGCCGTGCGGCGTGCGGAATGCTCGGTGAAGGCCGGCTGTGCGGCCGGGATTCGTCCCGGTACGGTCGCCTCTGCGGCCCTGGAAAAGCCTCGTTGACCGAGTATCCCGCTCAGCCCAGGGCCAGCCAGCGGATGCCCGCGCGCTCGACCTCGGCGGTCTCCGCGTCGGTCATCGGCTCCCGGCCAGTGGCCTTGCGCAGGAACGTCACCTGGTCCCAGCCCAGGCGGCGCACTTCCTCGAGCCCACGAGGGCCAAGGAGCAACCGGGTGAGCAGACGGCCGGCGGGCTCGGTCAGCCAGGGCCGGCGCCCAGTGGCGGCCGCCAGGTCCAGGCCGTGGACGGCGACCTCGACCACGCGGGTGACCAGGAAGTCGGTCAGCAGCATGGGATCACCGTGACGGGTGCGGACCACGCGATCGTCAGGCTCCTTCTCACACAGGCGGGCGGCCGTTCTCCATACCTCGTCGAATCCCTGGACCAGGTCCTTCCCACCGGGTGCCTGCGCCGCGCGTTCGCGGGCCAGTTCGATACGCCGATTGTTCGTCTCAGGTGAGAAACGAGCGTCGCCTCGGTAGTAGTGGACGGCCGAGACCGTCGCCTGCGGCGGGGCATCCCCGTCCAGCATTCCCGGCAGCCAGCCGATGACGACCATCACGTGACCGAGCAGTTCCCGCACGTTCCACGGATCACACGCCGTCGGCCGCGACCACTCGTCCTCCCCCAGAACGCGCATCGCCGCCGAGAGCTGCTCCGCCTCCGCGTTGAAGGCCTCCATCACCTGATCACGTCGCATTCGCCGAACGCTACCGGGTCGACCTTCGATGGCTCTGTCCGGTAGGCCGCGATCAAAGTCAGGCGAAACAGTTCACTGTCGCTCGGGGCGGAGTGCTCCTCTTGCGGACGTCGACGAGGATCCCTTCGAGCAAGGTCGTATGTCCGGGCCGGCCGCTGACCGTCAGGAAAAACGGAGCACGGGTCAGGCGACCTCGCCGGCCACAACCTTTTATCCGCGCTAGCCCACCGATTAAAGACAGATGTCCCGGTGGAACGGCGGCAAAGCCGTCACCCACCGGGACAATCGTTGCTCAGCCCTCCCCGGAAGGGGCGGACCGGATCACTTGCAGTCGGGGTAGTACATCCCGACCTGGCAGTTGGCCCATGCACTGGCCGAGACGTCCTTCGAGCCGACGTGCTTGCCGTCCTTGAGGACGAGGACCCACTGCTCCGGCGTGTAGTGCGGGTGGCGACCGTAGGACCAGTAGCCGACCTGGTGAGTCCGGTCGACGACCGTTCCCTTGTCGGGGCCACCGCACCCGGTCAGCAGCGCGATCGCTGAGCGACGTCACCGCCGCTCTGCACATCGGAGACACGCTGGAGACCGGGCACCGGCGGGTGCTGACCCAGCGCTCCATCCTGTCGCCCCGCGTCCGTAGTAGGACGCGCTGGACGACGGGTCTTCGGCCGAGTTGGCCAGGGCGGTCGCCACGGGCACCAACTGCCTCACCGCGACCGTCCCCCCGGGGCTGTACGAGAGGTAGACCTGCCCCATCCCACCGCCGCCGAGGCGGCCATGCAGCACATACCCGGCGACGGTGCGCGGATCGTCGACATCGAGGGGCACGAATCTGGGCGGGGCATCCACCATCCTGCGCCTTTCCGTCCGGAAGCGACTGACAGCACCTTCGTACCGTGATGAATGGCCAATCGTCGGTTCCTCGGACAATCCACCCGCAGAGTTGTTCAGGAGTGGTCGGCTTCAGCCCGTCCGCTCCGCCTGGTCGCGCAGGCCGGCGATGTCCTTGTCCAGCAGCGACGAGTACGACCGCCGGGCCGAGTCCCCGCCCAAGTGGTAGCCGCCGAGGACGCCGATCACCTTCCCCTGCCGCTTCGCCGGGTCGTACTTCCAGAGCCAGGGGCTGCCGCTCGTGCCGCCGGTGAATCCGTCGCAGTCGAAGGCGAGCTGGTACTTGTAGCGGTGGATCGCCGTCGTGTCGCACTGAACCGCCCGGTCGTTCGACGACGTTCCGCTCGCCGGATACCCGACGACGTGCACGGTTTCGGGAAGCGCCGTGTTCGGGGTCAGGCGGTTCGACCCGGTGAGGTCGGCGACGTTCTTTCCGCTCGTCGGGTCCTTGGCGAGGGTCACGAACCCGAAGTCGAGGTCGGGATCGGCGCGCGCCTTCCAACCGCTGTGCACGAGGAGGGACTTGGCGGCCCAGACGCCGTAGGGCGCCTTGCCGGCGTCGTACTGCGGGACGAAGGCGACCTTGTCCCGGTAGTAGCCGGTCTTGGTGCTCGAGTTGTAACTGTAGATGCAATGCGCGGCGGTGAGAGTGAGGTTGTGCTTCGTGCTGTAGACGACACTCGCGCTGCAGTAATGGTCGCCCGTCTTACTGTGCGAGAACAGCCTGCCCACCGTGGGAATCCCGGTGAACGTCGCCGCGCGCGGAATCGCGGTACTGGTCTGGTACGGCGCCCGCGACGGCTCTCGCCGGTCCAGCGGTGTGGCCGCCCTCATTCGCGCGGCCGTCCAGTAGGACGTGGTCTCCCGGGAGCCGGCGGCCGACACGTTCTGAGCCACCGCCGTCGCCGACGAGTGGCCCCCGCTCCGGATCGCGAGGCCGCAGCCGATCGCGACGACCGCGCAGGCCGACACGGTGAGGACGATTCTTCTATTGGTGTGCAATTCGAGTCTCTACGGTCGGGGGGAGAGGCTCGGCCGCAGCGGGGGTCAGCAGGAAACGGCGGGCCGATGCGATGACGCTCGGAAGTTATAGCGCACTTTGCCGTCTTGGCGGTTCCTTGATCATTTCTTGACCGTCGGGAGCGCCCCTCGCGGCTCCGTCAGGCGTCGTACTCCAGCTTGAACTCGGCGACCACGAGGTCCAGCGGCCGGTCGGCGTTGTGGGTGACGCGCAGCCCGAGCGGCACGTCCGGATGCACGAAGATCGCCCAGGTCTTCGCGAAGCACTGCATCCCGGGCGAGGACGGCCGGTGCTCCGTGCAGGTGGTGTCCGCCGTTCCGAGGGGGTCGCGGACGAACTGGTCGCGGAACTCCGTCGCCGCGCCGCCCGAGGCGGTCTCCCACTGGATCATCGCGTACAGCCGGCCCCATGCCTCGTGCGCCGGCCAGATCAGCCCGCTCGCGGGGTCGGAGGGGAAGGGGTGGTCGGCGCCGTTCCGCGTCTGAGCGTGCATGTTGTCGGCGTCGTACGACTCGGCCGCTCCGTACGGGAAGCGGACGACGTGGTACGACCCGCCGACCGGAACGGACTGCGGGCCGCCATCACGGTCGGCGTCGAACTTGAGCGAGCACACCCGCACCGCCACGATTCCTCCAGCGCGTCCCGGGGATCTTCCGGCATCGGCATGATCGCGGGGGAGCGCCCGCCGGGTCAACCGGCGGGCGGAGCTTCGCGTGCCCTGGCGGCTCTCAGTAGAAGCTCATGAGGGCGGTGGTGGTGCCCGCATAGGTGACCAGGCCGGTAGCCTGCTCAACGGCGATCACGGTCGAGGGCTTGGTGTGCCCCACAGGGCCCAGGAAGGCGAACTCCTGCCCCCTGGGGTCCGAGCTGTAGATCCCGCCGCCGGCGTTCGCCTGCAACGGCTTGCCGGCCACCCACGGTCCGGACCCGTCGGGATAGATCAAGTAGAACCGGACGATGGTGTTGGCCCAGAGGGAACTGGCCTTCGCGAAGATGTGGCCGCCGCCGTTGTACGGGCTCTGGGTGGTCGTCGTCCAGATCGTGCCCTGCGGAACCGACGCGGGCGCGAGCAGCCGGTACGGCGAGTAATAGTTGTCGGAGTACGCCTGGTCACGGCTGGCCGGGGGGACACAGACCAGGTCGTTGGGCCGGACCAGGCGCCATACGTAACCGGACTTACAGGTGTCCGGCCCCCAGGCCCCGCCGCCCGGCTCCCGCCGGGACGCGGCCCACGCGTTCTCCTCCGCCGACCGGTCACGGATCTCCGGGGATACGCACACCTGGTCGCCGGGCACGGCTTCCCGCCAGACGAAGCCGGTCTTGCAGGTGTACGCCCCGTACGGGGCGGCGAAGGCCGCCGACGCCTCGACGGCCACCCCGGCCGCGGCCACCGCCACCGCCGAGAGCGCCAGGCTCAGCACCCGGCGCACCCGCACGCCATGGCCGGTACCTCCACGGGGCGTGGTCTTCTCACTGTTCACTGTCCGGCTCCTTTCGCCGATCCTCGGTGGTCGTTCACGGGGAGGACCGGGTCGGACCGGCACCTTCCCCCTGCCGGTCCGCCCGCCCGGGACCGGCACATTGTTAGATCGATCGGCTCCGTGTCGGTTCGGCGGTTTCCGGGTCATGGCCGAATGCGGTGAACCGGCGAACATCGGCACCGATTCGGCCGTCTCACGGGCTACCGCGACCTGAGATCCGCGTCGCCCGGCGTGATGATGCGGCCGCGCTCGCCACTTCGTACGCCGGTGGGGTCAGCGTTCGACGAGGGTGAGGGTGAAGGAGTAGCGGCCGGCGCGGTAGACGTGACTGCCGTACTCGACCGGGCGGCCCTTGTCGTCGTACGCGAGCCGGGTCATGGTCAGCAGCGGGACGCCCCGGCGTTCGGCCAGCAGCCGGGCCTCGGCGGCGGTGGCGCCCCGGGCCCCGATCGTCTGGTGGGCGATGCGCAGGTTGACGCCCGCCGTGCGCAGCATCTCGTACAGGCCGTGCGCGGCCAGGTCGTCGGCGGTCAGGGCGACGAGGCCGGCCGGGAGGTAGTTGGTGAGCAGCGCCAGGGGCTCCTCGCCGGTCAGCCGGAGACGCCGCAGCCGCACCACTTCCGTGCCGGGCGTCACGTCGAGCTCCCGGGCCACCGCCTCGTCGGCGGGCAGGGTGCCGAGCTCCAGTACGCGGGTGGCGGGGTTGCGGCCGGCGGCGAGGAGGTCGTCGTACAGGCTCGTCAGCTCGACCGAGCGGCGCATCTGCGCCTGGACGACCTGGGTGCCGACGCCGCGCTTGCGGACGAGGAGACCCTTGTCGACGAGGTGCTGGATCGCCTGCCGGATCGTCGGCCGGGACAGGCCGTAGCGGTCGGCGAGCTGGATCTCGTTCTCCAGACGGCTCCCCGAGGGCAGCCGGCCGTCGTGGATGGCCGCCTCGAGCTGCTGCGCCACCTGGAAGTACAGCGGGACGGGACTGGTGCGGTCCACCCGGACCGCCGGGCGGTGCACGGCCGCTCTGTCCATGCCGTACCTCCGGAATCCCCTCCGAAGTCTGGGTCCCCCTCCACGCTAATAGTTCCTGATGTCAGGACAAACCCTTGACAGCCGGTCAATCCCTGCGGAGGCTGGGATCGCCGGTGGACGAACCGCGCACCGGCGAAACGCCGGCGTGCCGGAGGTGGATCCGCTCCGTGAGTCCGCACGATCTGATCACGATGGGCCGGGTCAGCGTGGACGTCTACCCGCTGCAGGTGGGCGTCCGTCTGGAGGACGTCGAGACGTTCGGCAAGTACCTCGGCGGCAGTCCCACCAACGTGGCGGTCGCGGCGGCGCGGCACGGCCACCGCACCGCGGTGATCACCCGGACCGGCGCGGACCCGTTCGGCCGGTACGTCCATACCGCGCTGCGGGAGTACGGCGTGGACGACCGGTTCGTCACGGCCGTCCCCGGGCTGCCCACGCCGCTGGCGTTCTGCGAGATCTTCCCGCCGGACGACTTCCCGCTGTACTTCTACCGGTATCCCAAGGCCCCTGACCTGCAGATCCAGGCCGACGAGCTGGATCTGCCGTCGATCCGCGCGGCCCGGATGTTCTGGGCCACCGTCACGGGCCTGTGCGAGGAGCCGAGCCGTACGGCGACGCTCGCCGCGCTGGCCGCCCGCTCCCGGCGGCGGGACACCGTGCTCGACCTGGACTACCGGCCGATGTTCTGGCCGTCGCCGGAGGAGGCGGGCGGCCGGATCGGCGAGGCGCTGGAGCACGTGACCGTCGCGGTCGGGAACGCCGAGGAGTGCGCGGTCGCCGTGGGGGAGCGGGAGCCGTACGCGGCCGCCGAGGCGCTGCTGGCCCGGGGCGTACGGCTGGCGATCGTCAAGCGCGGGCCGAAGGGCGTGCTGGCCGCGACCCGTTCCGCGTCGGGGCGGATGAGCGTGGTCGAGGTCCCGCCGGTCGAGGTCGAGGTCGTCAACGGGCTGGGCGCCGGCGACGCGTTCGGCGGGGCGCTGTGCCACGGCCTGCTCGCGGGCTGGGACGTCGAGCGGACCGTTCGCTTCGCGAACGTCGCGGGCGCGATCGTCGCCTCCCGCCTCGCCTGCTCGCCCGCGATGCCGACCACCGCCGAGGTCGAAGGGCTCATGGAGGGCGGCGAGTGATCACCGAAGCGTTCACCGAACGGCTCGCGGCGCTGACCGAGATCCGGGCCGCGCGGCCGGAGGCGGTCGCCGAGGCGGCGGCGCGGCGCGTACGGCGCGGATCGCCGCTCGGCGCGAACGGCCGCCTCATGATCGTGGCCGCCGACCATCCGGCGCGCGGGTCCCTCGGCGCGGGCGACCGGCCGCTGGCCATGGCCGACCGATGGGACCTGCTCGAACGCCTCTGCCTCGCGCTCAGCCGTCCCGGCGTCGACGGCGTGCTCGGCACCCCGGACGTCATCGAGGACCTCCTGCTGCTGGGCGTGCTCGACGAGAAGGTCGTGCTCGGCTCGATGAACCGCGGTGGCCTGGCCGGGTCGGCGTTCGAGATCGACGATCGGTTCACCGCGTACGACGCGCGCGCCATCGCCGACCAGGGCCTCGACGGCGGCAAGATGCTGCTGCGCATCGACGAGGCCGACCCCGCGACCGTCCGCACGCTGGAGTCCTGCGCGCGGGCCGTCTCCGAACTGGCCGCCGGCCGGCTGATGGCGATGGTCGAGCCGTTCGTCTCGCACCGGGTCGACGGGCGGGTGCGCAACGTCCTGACGCCCGAGGCCGTGACCCGGGCGATCGCGATCGCGTCGGGGCTCGGGACGACGTCGGCGTACACCTGGCTCAAGGTCCCGGTCGTCGACGACATGGAGCGCGTGATGGCCGCCTCGACGCTGCCCGCGCTCCTGCTCGGCGGCGAGGTGCCCGACGATCCCGACGCCGCGCTGGCCGGCTGGGCGCGCGCCCTGCGGCTGCCGACCGTGAAGGGCCTGATCGTCGGCCGCAGCCTGCTGTACCCGCCGGGCGACGACGTCGCCGGCGCCGTCGACGCGGCCGTGGAGGTTCTCCGATGATGCATCACCTGCCCACCGTCGACACCGCCGTGGAGGGCCTGGGATGAAGCACTATCTGCCCGCGGGCGGCACCGGCGTCCGGCCGTACACCCTGGAGGTCACCCCGGAGGCCGCCGGGTGGACGTACTCCGCGCTGCGGGTCCTCGAGCTCGACGGCGCGCACACCTTCGACACCGGCCCGTACGAGACGCTCGTGCTGCCGCTGTCCGGGTCGTGCCGCGTCTCCTGCGACGGCGAGACGTTCGAGCTGCGGGGGCGGCGGGACGTCTTCTCCCGGGTCACCGACTTCGCCTACGTGCCGCGCGACGCCGCGGTGACGGTGACCGGGCGCGGCCGGTTCGCGCTGCCCGCCGCCCGGTGCGAGAACCGCCTCACCGCGCGGTACGGCCCGGCCGAGGACGTGCCGGTCGAGCTGCGCGGGGCGGGGCAGGCGTCGCGGCAGGTGAACAACTTCTGCACGCCGGAGGCGTTCGAGGCCGACCGGCTGATCGCCTGCGAGGTGCTCACGCCCGGCGGCAACTGGTCGTCCTACCCGCCGCACAAGCACGACGAGAACCGCCCCGGCGAGAGCGTGCTTGAGGAGATCTACTACTTCGAAGTGGACGCCGCCGGGAGGTCGGCCGGGGCAGGTTGGTCGGGTGAGACGCAGTCGGCCGCGATGGGTTGGTCGGGGGAGACCCGGCCGACTGCGATGGCGTATCAGCGGGTGTACGGGACCGCCGACCGGCCGATCGACGTGCTCGAAGAGGTGCGGACCGGCGACACGGTGCTGATCCCGCACGGCTGGCACGGCCCGTCGATGGCGGTGCCCGGCTACGACCTGTACTACCTCAACGTGATGGCCGGTCCCTCGCCGGAGCGCGCGTGGCGGATCTGCGACGACCCCGCCCACGCCTGGGTGCGCGACACGTGGCAGGGCCAGGAGACCGACCCCCGGCTTCCCCTCACCTCGACGATCGAGAGGGAGAAATGAGGCTCACCGTAGGACAGGCGATCGTCCGGTTCCTGGCCGCCCAGTGGTCGGAGCGGGACGGCGTGGAGCGGCGGTTCTTCGCGGGCTGCTTCGGGATCTTCGGGCACGGCAACGTCGCGGGCCTGGGGCAGGCGCTATTGGAGGCGCACCGTACGGGCGAGGCCGAGCTGCCGTACCACATGGCCCGCAACGAGCAGGCGATGGTGCACGCCGCCGTCGGCTACGCCCGCATGCGCGACCGGCTCGCCACGTTCGCGTGCACGTCCTCGATCGGACCGGGCGCGACCAACATGGTGACGGGCGCGGCCCTGGCCACCGTCAACCGGATCCCGGTGCTGCTGCTGCCCGGTGACGTCTTCGCCACCCGCGTCGCCGACCCGGTGCTGCAGCAGCTCGAGGACCCCCGGTCCGCCGACGTGTCGGTCAACGACGCGTTCAAGCCGGTGTCGCGGTACTGGGACCGGATCAACCGCCCGGAGCAGCTCCCGGCCGCGCTGCTCGCCGCGACGCGGGTGCTCACCGACCCGGCCGAGACCGGCGCGGTCACGCTCGCCCTGCCGCAGGACGTGCAGGCCGAGGCGTACGACTGGCCGGAGGAGCTGTTCGCCCGGCGGGTGTGGCACGTGCCCCGGCCGGTTCCCGAGCCCGCCCGGCTCGAGCGGGCGGTCGCGCTGTTGCGCGGGGCCGAACGACCGCTGGTCGTGGCGGGCGGCGGCGTGACCTACTCCGACGCCGCCGGTGACCTGCTCGCGTTCGCCGACGCCACCGGGATCCCGGTCGCCGAGACGCAGGCGGGCAAGGGCTCGCTGCCGTGGGACCACCCGTGCGCGGTCGGCGGCCACGAACGCCAGCTCGACTTCCCAGTCGAGCTTGGTCGATCCCCTGGGCTTCAGGATCGGGTCGTTCGGCCCGGAGAGGGCGCTGGTCGCCTTCATGAACACGATCGGCTCGTCCGGAATGGCGGCGCCGGTCTCGGCGGCATGATCGGCATAGTTGAGCCCGATGCAGACGAACTTGCCCGGGCGCGCGACACAGGCGCCGAGCCGCGGATTGCCCTCGACCCGGGGCAGGCTCGCCGGATCGAGCGCGCGCAGCCGTGCCAGGCTCTCGGGCGTGATCGTGCCGCCATCGATATCGGCGACGATACCGCTCAGGTCGCGGATGGTGCCCGCGGCATCGAGAAGGCCGGGCCTCTCCTTGCCGATCGGGCCGAAACGCAGCAATTTCATACGCAAAGCTCCTTGGAACGCTCGGTCAGTTGGTCCAGCCCCCATCGATCACATGAATCTGGCCCGTCGTGAACGCAGCTTCTGGCGAGGCGAGATAGAGTGCCAGGGCGGCGACTTCGGAAGCCAGGCCGAGCCTCGCCATGGGCTGGCGCGCGACGAATGCCGCCAGCGCCGCATCATAGTCTCCCGTCGCGCGCAACCGCTCGTGCAGGGACGGGGTCTCGATCGTGCCCGGGCAGATCGCGTTGCAGCGTATGCCATGGCCGACAAAGTCCGCCGCGACTGCCTTGGTCAGGCCGATGACTCCGGCCTTGGTGACGCCATAGGCGAAGCGATTGGGAACGCCCTTGATCGAGCTGGCGACCGACGACATGTTGATGATGCTCCCGCCGCCCCGCGCGATCATGGCGGGCAATGCCGCGCGCACGATC
>NZ_JBFAUT010000110.1:0-15073 GCF_040679475.1 Actinoallomurus sp. NPDC052274 | reverse complement strand
GTCCGTGAGCGACCGCTCGTGCGGCGGCGACACCGGTGGCGGCGGTGGCTCGTGCTCGTATCCCCCGCGCGCCGGGTTCTCGTACTGCGGACCCTAGCCCAGTCGACGTTCTGCATGGCCAGCCAGACCCCCCGCCGCCCGGCGGCCCGCGCGATGGAGGGACGCAGGGCCCGGTCCGCCCGGCCCTTGTGCAGCAGGTCCGGGAGCAGTCGCGGCGGCACCCTGTGGCCGCTCCGGGCGGCCGCCTCCAGCCACTCCGCGAGGACGCGGGTGTGCTCACCGGCCAGGATCCGCCGCAACCGATCGGCCGCGGCCGGCGACACGACGGGTACGGTCTCCGCCGGGGCCGGCGCGGTCGGCTCCGCGGTGACCGGCCGCCACCCGGCCCGCCTGCGCACCGTCAGCAGCGCCGCCTGGTCCAGCAGCCGGGCCGCCGGATCGGCCGGGCCGGCGGGCGCCTCATCGAGCGGCGGGACCGGCCGCCGTCGCGTCCCCAGGAGCGCGGCGCTCACGTGCTCGTTCCAGGCGCTCACCGGCCCACGGCCCCTTCCTCCGCGTGCCACGCGCAGGGCGGCACGGGTCCGCGTAGCGACCGCCTCCGGTCGTTCACCGGGCCGCGGTCCCTTCTTCCGCGTGCCGCGGGGGCGTGCGGCAGCGGTCCGCGCGGTGACCGTCTCCGGGTGTTCACAGGACCACGGTCCCTTCCTCCGGCTGCCACGCGGACAGCGGCACCAGGCCGCGCGGCGACCACTCACCGGAGACGGTGAGCGGCCGGCCGCCGGAGACGGCCCACAGCCGCCAGACGTCGGCCGCGCGCAGCGGGAGCGCGGCCCCGTCCGCGTCGACCAGGCAGGGGCCGCCCGCCGTGTTCCGGGCGGGCCGTACGCCGGCGAGCACGGCCGGCCACCGCTCCAGCCAGGGATCGCGGGCCAGCGCGTCGGCGTACTCGCGGAGCAGGCCCGCCACGGTCGTGCCGCGCGGCGGCCGGCGTACGGGCGCGGCGTGGCGGGCGGCCACGAGCGCGCGCAGCGGCAGCGCCCCGGGATGGAAGGCCAACTCGGCGTCGAGTGTGTCGCCGACGGTGAGGGAGGCGTCCAGCGCCCGCCCCGGCGCGGCGAAGGACAGCACGAGCGCGGACCGTCCGGTGTCTCGACCGCGCAGCCAGACGCGGCGGGTCACGAGCCGGTCCTGCTCGACGTCACGGCACCCCGCGACGTACCAGAGGTCCCGTACCGTGTCGCCCGCCAGGACCTCCTCCTGGCTCACCGTGAACCCGACCCGCGACCGTACGGTGGCCCGGAGCGGCTCGGGCAGCTCGTCGCGGCGCCGGAAGGCCGTGACCAGCAGCCGCAGCAGGGCGTACTCCTCCAGCAAGCGCTCGGGTCGGCCGTCGGCGGGAAGCGCGCCGAGCTCCCGCACCCGGGACGCCGGCGCGCCGGCCTGGGCGTCGACCAGCCGGCGCGCGACGTCGTCCCACACCGAGAACGGGGCGCGGTGGTGGTGCGCGAGGCCCTCGGTCACCTGGTCCCGCAGCCACCGGTCGAGCTCCTCGAGCCCGGCGGCGACCCGCCGCTCGCGCTGCGCGGCCGTCTTCGGGGGCCCCGCCGGCGCGTCGTCTCCGGTGGCGTGCCGGCCGGGCGCGTCGTGCGGACGCTCCCGCCCCACCCGTTCGATCACATGCTCGACGCTATCGGCGCCCGCCGACATTCGGGGCGAACCTCCGCCCGGCCCATGCGCGAATCTCAGCCGACGGGCGCGATCCGGCGGGTGAGCAGATCGATGACGCCCGTGGTGTCCTCGTCACCGTGCCCGTCGGCGAGACGCCGTTTCATCAGGTCGACGTACGGGGCGAGCAGTTCGGGGCTCACCCCCTGCTCCTCGGCCGTGCGCAGCAGCGTCGCCGTGCCCGCCACCTGCATGGCGAGGTTCGAGACGACGCCCTCGGTGTAGTCGCCGCTCGTCAGGTGCTCGGCCGTTCCGTGCACCGAGGCGGTCATGGCGGTCAGCCAGCCCGTGAGCAGCGACGCGAACTCCTTCGGCGCGACGTCCTCCCCGCGGATCAGCGCGAACGCGTGCGCGGCCCCCGCGAACATCCCGTACATCGCGCTCAGCAGGGCCACGTCGTGCAGGGCCGCCAGGCCGGGGTCCGCGCCGACGTACCGGGTGCCGAGCGGCACCTCCAGGACGTCTCGCCGCGCCTCGAACAGCGCCCGGGAGCCGCTGTAGAGGACGTAGCCGCCGGCGGCGGGCACTCCGACCATCGGCGGGACCGCCATGATCCCGCCGTCCAGGAAGCGGGCACCGCGCGACCGTGCCCACTCGGCACGCGTCCGCGCCTGGCCGGGCGTGCCGGTCGTGAGGTCGACCAGGTCCTTGCCGGTGAGGTCCGTGTCCGCGAGGGCGGTGCCGACCGAGGCGTCGTCGAGTAGGCAGACCACGACGAGGTCGTTCGCGGCGACGGCCTCGGCGGCGGTGGCGGCTACCGTCGCGCCCGCGGCGGCGAGCGGTTCGGCCCGGGCGGCGGTGCGGTTCCACACGGTGAGCGGATGCCCGGCGGCGAGCCAGGCGCGGGCGAGCGCGGTGCCCATGGTGCCGAGCCCGAGAATCGTGAGAGGGGTTCTGTTCGAGTTCATGCTGGTTAGGCTCGTGGGCGGGCCCGAAGGTGAACAAGTACGCACTTTGAGGTGGGTGGTCACCTCCGGGTAAGCGAGCAGGCAGGAGGGGTGGAGAGTTGGCGACCGTGCGAAGGCCCGGGGCCTACGTCTGCGGCATCGACGCGGCGATGGACGTCATCGGCGGGAAGTGGAAGGTGCTCATCCTCTGGGCCCTCAACGAGCGCCCCTGCCGGTTCGGCGAGCTGCGCCGGCACCTGCCGGGCGTCACGGAGAAGGTCCTCGCCTCGCACCTGCGCGAACTCGAGGAGGACGGCATCGTGCGCCGCGAGGCGTACGACGAGGTGCCGCCTCGTGTGGAGTACTCCCTGACCCCGCTCGGCGTCTCACTGAACACCGCGCTCGCCCCTCTCGGCGCGTGGGGCCGGGAGAACATCCTCGGCGGGACCTACCCCCACCCCACGGGCGAGGAGCAGCCCGCCCACGGCGTGAGGTGAGCCACGGCGTTCTTCACGGCCGCCGCCGGCTGTCCGGCGCTCAGGAGCCGAAGAACTCCCCGAGGAGCCCTTGCCCGTCGTCCGGGGGGCTCGCCGGAGCCCCGCTCTCCGCGAGATACCGATCCACCTGGCGGCGGTCGTAACCCCGAAGCGCCATGTCGAAGACGGGAGGGGGCGTCGTTCCGGCGGGCTCCTGCGCGAGCCGCCGGAGATACTCGTCGACCTGGCGGCGGTTGTAGCCGCGCAACACGATGTCGAACGCCTGGTTCATCCGGACCTCCTGGGCCTTGATCATCCTTAGTAGGACGGTCGCGCGGATGGTCCGGTTTCCGCGGCGCCGATTGGACCTGTGGCCGGACCGGCGCCTGACCTACCGTGCGTGCGGTGACACATCCGATCCTGTTCCTGCTGGCGTCGCTCACTCTCGTCGCCATCCCAGGGCCGAACCACCTGTACATCACGACACGGAGCGTGGGCGAAGGGCGTCGCGCCGGCATCGCCTCGGCGTTCGGCGTCGAGACCGGCACGCTGGTGCACGTCGCCGCGGCGGCGGCCGGCCTGTCCGCGCTCGTGGCCGCCTCGGCGACGGCGTTCGAGGCGCTGCGTTACGCGGGCGCCGCCTACCTGCTCTACCTCGCCGTACGGACCCTGCGAAGCGGCGACCACGACGGTCCGGCGCTGGAGCCGCGGCCGCTCCACCGCGTCTACCTCGACGGAGTGCTGGTCAACCTCCTGAACCCGAAGGTGATCCTCTTCTTTCTGGCGTTCCTGCCGCAGTTCGTGGACGAGGGCATGGGGGCGGTGCCCGCGCAGATCGTCGTCATGGGCTGCGCGACGGCCCTCATCGGGCTCGCCTCCGACCTCGCGTACGCCGTCGCGGCCGGGTCGCTCGGGCACCGGCTGCGCGGCAGCCGGGCGTTCCGGCGCAGGCAGCGGTACGTGACCTGCGCCGTCTATCTCGGGCTCGGCGCGCTCACCGTGTTCGCCGGCCCCGGCCACCGGCGGAGGTGACGGCACCGCCGCCCATCACCGTATGGCGTAATTCGCTCACGTTCGGCGAACGGGAACGGTCAAGGCCTCAGCGCGGACCCAGCTCTCGGACGAGCGCGGTGAGGGTCGCGCCCAGGGGGGCGTCCAGGGTCAGCAGCGCCTCGGCGTCGCCCCGGGTGGCGCCGCGGTTGACGATCGCCACCGGTATCGAGCGCTCCGCCGCCCGGCGGACGAACCGGTAGCCGGACATCACCGTCAGCGAGGACCCGAGGACGAGCAGCGTGCCCGCGCGTTCGGTCAGGGTGTAGCAGTCGTCGACGCGCGGGCGCGGGACGTTCTCGCCGAAGAAGATGACGTCCGGCTTCAGCACGCCACCGCAGTTCAGGCAGGCGACCGTGGTGAACGAGTCGATCCGGTCGTCGTCGAGGACGGCGTCGCCGTCCGGGTTGATCACGGTGGCCTCGGCGTCCCAGCCGGGGTTGGCCGCGTGCAGGCGGTCGTCCAGCGCCTCGCGCGGGGTGCGCCGACCGCATCCGAGGCAGAGGACGCGGTCGAGGCTGCCGTGCAGTTCGATGACGTCCCGGGCACCGGCGGCCTGGTGCAGGCCATCGACGTTCTGCGTGATGATGCCGGCGACCAGGCCACGACGCTGCAGCTCGGCCACTGCCCGATGGCCGGGGTTGGGCGCGGCCCGCGCGACGTGCCGCCACCCGAGGTGGCTGCGGGCCCAGTAGCGGCGGCGGGCCGCTTCGCTGCCGACGAAGGTCTGGTACGTCATCGGCTCGGCCCGCCGGCGGCGCCCGGTCTCCCCCCGGTAGTCGGGAATCCCGGACTCGGTGGACAGGCCGGCTCCGCTGAGGACCACGACGTCACCGTCGGCGACCAGGTCGACCAGCATCGCGAAGGCGGTGTCGAACGTCGGATCCGCTCCGAGGAGCACCGTCCCACCGTGTCCGCCGACGGACCGACCGCCCTCGTTCTCCGCCCCAGTCACTCTTCCATGATGCTCGATGACCACCCCTGCCCGGGACGCCGGGGGAGGCGGGTGATCGTCAGAGGATGCCTCTACGATGCGGTCCGTCATGACCACCCGGTGCCGAGGATGACCTGATGGCGAACCAGCGCGTTGCACGGGCCCTGGAGTCGATGCGGAGCCCGGATCCGGCGCTCCGCGCGCAGGGCTTCGACTTCCTGCGCGAACACGCGGACGCGTACGTCGAGGAGATCGTCGTCGCGTTCGGCCAGGAGCGGGACGACGACCTGCGCTGCCTGCTGCTCGAACTCGTCGCCGAGGCCCGGTCACCCGACGCCCTGGCGTTCCTGGCCGACCAGCTCGACAACGACGACGAGTCGCTGCGGTTCTGGGCCATCCGGGGCCTGGAGATGCTCGACAGCGCCCCGGCCCGTCAGGCCCTCCACCGCGCACGCGTCAACGGCTGGATCGCCTGACGGCGCACGCCACCGTGCGTCTGGGGCGCGTGGGAGCGGGCCGGCGGGTGTGGTCCTGAACGCCCACGTGGACGTCCGCGCCGGACCACCGGACGTTCCGTCCCCCGCCGTGGCAGCGGGCCCGGCGTGACACGACCTGCCGGCCGTGGCCCCCTGACGCGGGCGCACGGCCGAAGGTCGTCGGTCGGCAGAACGGCGGGTCAGCCGTTGCAGCCGCAGGAGCATCCCTTGGAGCAGGAGCAGCTGGACCCGTGACCGCATGAACATCCGCGTCTCATGCCCCGAGCGTGCGCCCACCGACCGCCGAGAGCAAGGGCAGAATCCTGTTACCCGCATCACCGCGAGAGCGGCCGATCACCCGCCGACGGAGACGCCCGCCTTCGCGCGAGCCCAGCGGCGAGAGCCAGCGGGCGTAAGGCTCGGTGAAGCCACCGGAATCCGGTCCTTCATCGGGACGAATCAACCGGCAGGGCGAGCTTTCGCCGAGCCTTGCGCCCGGCCCCGAGTGCGTGAGAGCGGTCGGCCGTGATCGTTGGCGGATGCGGTCGATAGAGGGCGGCATCCGCCAGCGATCATCGCGGAGGACCGGCCGGTCAGGACGTCAGTGCCTGCGCGCTTAGTGCAGGAGAGCATCGCCGACCCAGGAGCAGGCCGGCCACCCGAAATCCGGCCGCGCTCCCTCGTCACGTTCGTTCTTCGGCCCTGGCGAGCGCATCTTCATATTCCCGAGCCCATTCCGCGCCGCGCTGCTCGGTCGGCATCCCGGCCAGGCCCTCGGTGAGCATCTCCACGGCGTCCCGGTATTCGCCGACTCCGACGAGCGCCATGCCTATGTTCAGGCGGAAGAAGCCGTCGGTGTACCAGTACACCGACGGCGGCGGCTCGCCGGCTTCGTCGGCGAGGTGGGCCGCTGTGTCGAGCAGACGGCGCACCCGATCGCGGTCACCGAGCGCCGCGTGTCCCTGGGCTGCCTGAAGGGTGTCGAAGGTCCGCTGCGACAGATGCACGCCGGGGGTGGCCAGCGCTGCCGACGCCGCACGGACCACCGCGCGGGGTCGGCCCTGCTGCCGCGCGACATAGCCACGAAACGACGTGGCCAGCGCCGCCCCGGTCCCGTAGTCGACGTCATCGGCGAGTTCCTCGGCACGGTGGAACAGCGCGAGCGCGCGTGCGTCCTGTCGGACCGCGGCATGCAACCAACCGGAGAAGATGGTCCAGTCGGCCGTGATGACCGCCAGCTCGTCCCGGTACGGGCCTGAGGCGTGCCGAAGCATGTCCATTACGGTGGCCATCTGAGCTACGGCAGGCTGCAGGAGCGGTGCCGGGCCGATCGCGTCCTCCAACCTGCGTTCGCCCGCGAGGATCGTTGAGAGCGCATCGATGACTCCGGCGTCACGCCGCCACGGACGAGCGAGGGCGAGACTCAACCGTTCCTCGTCGTCCGGGGTGACTCGGTCGTCGAACTCGATGGCGAGGGCGCGCCATGGAACTGCGGGCGCTTCCTTGCCGACCCCGAAGAGGTCTTCTTCCGCTAATCCGAAAGCGCGTGCGTACAGCATGCGGTAGCGCTCAGAGATGCCCACGGCGCCGCGTTCCCACCTTTTGACGTATCCGAGAAGGGTCTCGTGATCCGGAAGGCTGGCCCGGGCGTCGCCGGCGGCGTGAGCGAGCCGCCGCGCCATTTCTGGTTTGTCCCAACCGCGCGCTTTGCGTTCCGCGCGAATCCGCGAAGTCCAAATCTTCCGAACGTCGACCATGGTCTGCGTTCACCTCACCGAGCAACGTGGGGCAGGGCTTCGTGCCCCGCACTGCCTCGCATTGTCGCCTACCGGCACGGTAATCACCGCCTATTGACGGTTCGTGATCGAATTCGGAAATTGTGCATCGAGATCGATTCCTCGGGCCAGTCATTCGTGTGGCGCCGGGACGATCATGATCACCACCGGATGGACGACCCGACCGGAGCCGCCATCCGTATCGCCGAGTACCTCAAAGAACGTATTGCGCCGGACCGGCATCGTGGCGTGTGATCCGATGGCGACGCTGCACCGGCGGTTCCCGGGACTGGTGATCTGGCTCGGTCATCGGACGAGCACCTGGTGGGCCGTCGTTTCTTGCCCGGGCGGCTGGCGGCTTGTAGGAGCCGCTGATCCGGAAGAACTGACGCGGGCGATCGTCCAGGCGCCATCGTGGCCCTGGCCGTCACCGCGCCAGGGCGCACGTTGGACATTGGGTGCGAAGGTCCTGCCGTGCGGGAGTGGTCGGCCGTGATCGTTGGCGGATGCGGTCGATAGAGGGCGGCATCCGCCAGCGATCACTGCGGGAGGAGCGGCCGGTCAGGACGTCAGTGCCCGCGCTCGTAGTGCAGGAGGACGGTTCTGCCGTCGAAGGTGCGGGAGTCGACGAGCGTCAGGTCGAGGCGGTCCTTCAGGCCCGGGAGCAGCCGCGGGCCGCCGCCGAGGACGACGGGGTGGACGACGACGCGGACGTCGTCGAGCAGGCCGAGTTCGGTCAGTGACGCGGCGGCCTCCGAACCGCCGGTCAGCAGGATGTCCCCGCCCGGCCGCCGCTTCAGTTCCGCGACCTCCTCGGGGAGGTTCCTCCCGATGACACGGGCGCCGTGGTCGGCCTTGTCCAGGGTGCGGGACATCACGACCTTCGGCGTTCGGCGCCAGTAGGGCGCGAACGTCCGGGCATGGTCGTCGGCGGTGGTGGGGTCCGCGTCCGCCGTCGGCCAGTAGGAGACCATGCCCTCCCAGACCACGCGCCCGTACAGGAGGGTGTCGACCTGCTCGTTCATCGCGTTCGAGTAGCCGAACAGTTCCGGACCCACCGTCGGCCAGTCGAACTCTCCGCCCGGCCCCGCGACGTGCCCGTCGATCGACGTGTGGACCCAGTAAACGATCTTTCGCATGGCGAGCTCCTCGGTTCGTGGTCGCGTCTCCGGCGGGCGCCGTCACGGGGGAGTCGGAGCCGCCGAGGGATTCTCGACATCACGGCGGAGAGGTTTTTGCCGGGTTCCTGAAAGATCTTCCTGACTCGGGAGCACCGCCTACAATTTTTACCTTTTTGTCCTGTTCTGGATCTCGATTGCCGGATGTCCGCTCCTGTACGATTCCCGGCACTTGGGCGCTGACCTGCGGTTTCTTCGCCCGGGTCCCCAGAACAGGAGTGCTCGTGACGATGCGGTGGACGGCGAGGGTGGCGGTGCTCACCGTGTGCGGACTGGCGGCCGGGGTGGTGCCGCCCGGGCTCGCCGCGCGGGCGGCCTCCGGCCGGACTCCGGCGGCGACTCCCGGGCCGGTGGCGGGGCAGCCCGGCGGGGACGGGAAGGGCACCTCGGTCGTCCGGCCGGGACCCACCTTCAACTCGCCCCAGGCCGGCTCCGCCAAGCGGGACGCGATCGCCGACCAGGTCGCCCGGCTGATCGCCGGGACGCCGGCCGGGGAGACGATCGCCGTGGCGATGTACCACTTCGCGAGCCTGGACACCGCTCGGCAGTTGGTCGCGGCCAGCCGGCGCAAGGTCCACGTCCAGGTCGTGCTCGATCACGAGTCGACGGCCTACGTCGCGTACAAGAAGCTGCACGCCGGCCTCGGGACGAACACCGAGAAGCGGTCGTGGGTCGTCACCTGTCGCCGGGACCGCGGTTGCATCGGCCCCAGTTTCAACCACAACAAGTTCTTCCTGTTCTCCTCGACGCTGGGTGCCAAGGACGTCGTGGTGCAGACCTCGGCCAACGCCACGGACGGCGCTCGCGACACCCAGTGGAACGACGCGCTCACCATCCAGGACGCCGGGGTGCACGCCGCCTACCTGCGCTACTTCCAGGACCTCGCCGCCCAGCACACGACCGGGGACTACCACCGCACCGTGCGGGCCGGGGCGTACCGGCTCGACTTCTTCCCGTGGGCGAAGGGCGATCCGATCAGCGACGCCCTCGACAAGGTGTCCTGCGCGGGCGGTACGCGCCTGCGGCTGAGCGTGGGCCACTTCACGTGGAAGCCGATCGCCGCGAAGCTCTGGAAGCTCGACGACGAGGGCTGCCGCGTGCAGGTGGTCTTCGACCAGATCGGCCGGCGGGTCGCCCGCCGGCTGACGAAACCGGGCGGGCGTAACGGGAACCCCGAGATCCGCTACCTGTCGGAGAACGCCCACGTCTACGCGCACTCCAAGTACCTGCTGATCGACGGCGGCTACCAGGGGACCCGGCAGAAGGTCGTCTTCACCGGCAGCCCCAACTACACCGAGGTCGGCTTCCACGCGCACGACGAGGCGATGATCACGATCGCGGACGGCGCGATGGAGGACCGGTACGCTGCCAACTTCGACGGGGTCTTCGACCACGCCCACCCGGTGAAGGCCACCGACGTCAACTCCGTGCCGGAGGCGGTGTACGACCAGGGCGGCGACAGCACGCCCGTCGCGGCCGAGTGACGCGGGTACGGCGCGGTCAGGCGGACGGCGGGTCGGCGGGGACCGGGACGGACGGGTCCTCGGCGGGCTCGCTCACGGCGTCCGGGGCGGTGCCGCCGACCGCCAGGCCGAGGACGGCCGCGAGGACGCACACCCCCGCGGTCGCCCAGAAGACGTCGGCGTACTCGGTGTGCAGGGCGGTCTTCACCGCGGCCAGGTAGGCGGCCATGCGGCGGGCGAACTCCGCCGATGACACGCCGATCGGCAGCGGTGTGACGAGGTGCGCGGTCAGCGCGTGGTAACGGAAGAAACCCCAGGCGCTCAGGACCGCCACGCCGAGCAGCATGCCCATCATCCGGGCGACCACGACGGCGGCCGACACGACGCCGTGCCGTACGGCCGGGACGGCCCGCAGCGCCACCGACGACAGCGGCGCGATCACCAGGCCCAGACCCAGCCCGGCGACGGCGAGGTCCACGCCGACCCGGGAGACGGCGAACAGCCCCAGGTCGTAATGGAGACCCTCGGCCCGCACCGGCCAGGCGGCGATCCGGGCGTAGCCGCCGGCGGCCACGAGCATGCCGGCGGCGATGATCCAGCGTTCGGGGCACCGCCGGGCGAGCAGCCCGCCGGCCAGCGCGGTCACCGCCAGCGGGACGAGGAAGCGGGCGAGCAGGAAGGCGCCGCCGGTCGAGTTCCGGCCGAACAGCGTCTGCGCGATCAGCTGGACGTCGACGAGCGTGATCATCAGGGCCGCTCCCGACAGCAGGCTGACGCCGAGGACGGCGAACAGCCCGCCGCGCCGGGCGCCGCGCAGGTCGAGCAGCCGGGTCCGGGCCCGCGCCTCCCAGCCGGCGAACGCGACGATCACCACGACTCCGGCGATGACGCACGGCACTCCCCACGAGGGCAGCGCCGACCGCTGCGGGTCCGGGTTGTACAGGCCGGCGACGAGCAGACCCAGCCCGCCGGCCAGCAGCAGACCCCCGATCACGTCGACGCGCGTCGACGCGGTCGGGCGTCCCCGTGGCACGGCCCACCAGACCGCAGCCATGGCCAGCAGCGTGATCGGGATGTTGATCCAGAAGATGCCGCGCCAGCCGACCAGCGCGGCCACCCCGGCCCCGTACAGCGGGCCGAGGACGCTGCCCAGCTCCTGCAGCGCGCCGACCGCGCCGAGCACGGTGGACCGGCGCCGCTCGTCCCACAGGTCGCCCGCCAGCGCCATCGTGATCGGCAGCAGGGCCCCGCCGGCCAGGCCCTGGATCCCGCGCCCGGCGATCAGCACGGGCAGGGAGCCGGCCAGCGCCGTCACGGCCGAGCCCGCGGCGAATCCCGCCAGGCACGCCTGCACCATGACCTGACGGCCGAACCGGTCGGACAGCATGCCGAGCAGCGGCATGCCCGCGACATAACCGAGCAGGAACGCCGTGACGACCAGACTCGCGTGCTCGATGTGGTTCACCGGAACGCCGAGGTCGCCGACCATCGTCACCAGGACGGTCACGACGACGTACGCGTCGATGGCGGCGAGCAGGACGACCACGCCGCCGACGCCGAGGGCGATCCGCCGGGATCCGCCCGGCCGCCTCAGGTTCACTTGGCCGGGGCGGTGATCGAGAAGGGCTTGTTGAAGTCGGTGAAGGTGACCGTGGCCGTGCCGGGCTTGTCGCCGCTCTTCGCGGGCACCTTCACGTCGGCCTTCAGCACGCGGTGGTCGGCCTTGGAGATCGACAGCTCCGCGGGCGTGTCGGCCGTGATGCCCGGGACGAGCCGCGACAGCGGTTCCTTCGCGAGCGTGGCGTCGACCTGGTAGCAGTCCTGCCCGGCGACCTTCTGCCGGCCCCTCGTGCTGGGGTTCTTGGCGGTGGACAGCAAGGGCACGAGCCCGCGGTCCGGGTCGAGGACGGCGGACGGGTCGTAGATCCCCGCGACCCGGGACAGGGGTTGTTGTTGCCATCCTCCGGTCAGGCCGCGCAGATAGGCGGTCTTGCCGAGGACGACGAAGTCCAACTGGATCGACAAACCCAGCTGGGTGGTCTTGGCCGACCCCTGGGCGTCGCCGTTGCGCAGCAGCTTCGCGTCCGCGCTGTCGACCTTGAGATCGGGATGACCCGAGGTGCGTAGTGCGAAGGCCAGGCTGGTCACCGCCCGCGTCGCGGTGGCCGCCTGCTGGAGCAGTGTCCCGCCGGGCGGGTTCTTCTCGGATCCGCCGCCACCGCCGCATCCGGTGGTGGCCAGGGCGGACGTGAGCGCGACGAGGCAGGCGAGCTTCGCCCGGAGTGATGACATACGGGAAACATATCGATCCCGGTGGCCCCGACGTGGGCGCATGGCCGCTCTCGGGCCGCGTCGTCCCGCCGATGGACGGTGCGTCGCGGCCCCGGCCCGCGTCCTCTCGCCGACGCGGGGGATGCCCGGTCCTCGGCTCTGGTCGTCGCGCCGGCGGGAGGGGCGCTGCCGCCGGCCCGCGGCCACTACCGAATCGGGCGAAACGCCCGCTATCCGGATGTCTCGTCCTTACACTCCGGACCGTGGACAACCCCGCCGAGGTGTTGGTCGTCGACGACGATCCGATGGTGGCCGAGGTGGTCACCGCGTATCTGACCCGCGCCGGCCTGCGGGTCCGCCGCGCGGCCGACGGCCCCTCGGCGGTGGCGTCGGCCGAGGCGCACCTCCCGGATCTGGTGGTGCTGGACCTGATGCTGCCCGGACTGGACGGCTTCGAGGTGTACCGCCGGATCCGCGAACTCGGCCCGGTCCCGGTGATCATGCTGACCGCGCGCGGGACGGAGGGCGACCGGGTACGGGGGCTGGAACTCGGCGCCGACGACTACGTCACCAAGCCGTTCAGCCCTCGGGAACTCGTGCTGCGCGCCCGGTCCGTACTCCGCCGCGCGTACCCGCCTCCCGTGGAGACGCCCGAAGCGCCGCCCGTGCCCGCGACCCGGACCGTCGGCGACCTCACGCTCGACGTCGCCGGCCGCCGGGCCGCCAAGGCGGACGAGCCGCTGGCGCTGACGAGCCGGGAGTTCGACCTGCTCGCCTTCTTCGCCGACCATCCCGGGCAGGTCTTCACGAGGACCGAACTGCTTCAGCACGTCTGGGGCTGGGAGTTCGGCGACGAGTCGACCGTCACGGTGCACGTCCGGCGGCTCCGCGAGAAGGTCGAGGACGACCCGCACCGGCCCCGGCTCATCGTCACGGTCTGGGGCGTCGGCTACCGCTTCGACCCGGGACCGAACGCCGCCGATACGTCGGCGGAAGGCGGGGCACCGCATGAGTGACGATGTCTGCGTCATCGTGATCGGCGGTGGCTCCGCCGCGGCGGTCGGGCTCGTCGGCCTGGCGGTGATGCGGGCGCTGCGCGGCAGGTCCCTGCGGCTCGCGCTGTTCGCGCTTGCGGTGTCCAGCGTGCTGGCCATGGTGACGGGTACCGTCGTCGCGGCGCAGGAGATGTTCATCTCTCCGGAGGACTTCGGCGTCGTCCTGACCGTCTGCCTCGCCTCCGGCGTCGTCACCTCGGCGATGGCCCTGCTGCTGGCGCGTGCCATGGTCGCCGACAGCCGTACGCTGCGCCGCGCCGTACGAGCTCTGGGGCACGGGGCCGCGCCCGGGGCCGACGGGAGCCTGTCGACGGCGGAGATGGGCGAGCTGAGCCGGGAGCTCAGCCTCACCAGCGCGCGGCTGGCCCAGGCACGGGAGCGGGAGCGCGGCCTCGAGCGCTCCCGCCGGGAACTCGTCGCCTGGGTCTCCCACGATCTGCGGACGCCGCTCGCCGGGCTGCGGGCCATGGTCGAGGCGCTGGAGGACGGCGTGGCGCCCGAGCCGGCCCGCTACCACACGCAGATGCGGCTCGCCGTCGACCGCCTGTCCGGCATGGTCGACGACCTGTTCATGCTGTCCCGCATCCACGCCGGGGCGCTCGCCCTCTCCCCGGAGTGGGTCGCCCTGGCCGACCTGGTCGACCATGCGGTCGCCGGGACCAACCCGCTCGCCCGGGCGCAGGGCGTCCTGCTGGGCGCCGAGGTCGGCGACCCGGTCGTCGTACGGGCGGACGTGCGGGAACTCTCGCGGGCGCTGACCAACCTGGTGGTCAACGCGATCCGGCACACGCCCTCGGCCGGTTCCGTGCTCGTCGAGGTCGGCCGGCGCCACCAGCACGCGGTCCTGGCGGTGTCCGACGCGTGCGGCGGCATCCCGCCCGACGACCTGGGCCGGGTCTTCGACGTCGCCTGGCGCGGCACCACCGCCCGTACCCCCGAACCCGACTCCGGGGCGGGCCTGGGCCTGGCGATCGTACGCGGCATCGTCGAGGCGCACTCCGGCGCGGTCGAGGTGCGCAACACCGACCACGGCTGCCGGTTCGAGGTGCGGCTCCCGCTGTCCGCGGTCCCGTACGGCGCGTGACGGGTACGGCGCGTCGCCGCAGCTCACAGTACGAACGACGCCGTGGGCACCGGCGGCCGCGAAATATTACGAGATTCGAACACGGCCGCCGCTGAGCCCTGCGGGCCGTGGCCGCTCCCTACATTCCTCAGCGGCACTACCGGTGCGCGATCGCGAATCAGGCGGGGCGCGGCGTCGCACGGCAGTCCCGCCAGGCGGTCCCTGTACGGGGCCGCGGACGACGGACCAGGGAGCGACCCCGTGCGGAGAACGACGAAGGCCGCCGGCCTGAGCCTGGCCGTGCTGACCACGGCCGGCGTGGCGATCGCCACAGCGTCCCCGCGTGGCCTGACCACGGTCACGAGCGATCCCCGCGGACCACGCCGCGAGCCTCGCCGGTCTCTCGAGAGGACACCGAATGTCGTACCTGGAAAGGTCGAACTGGAAGGACCCGAACCGCTCGCGGCGGTTCCGTCTGTTCATCCCGCTCGTGGTCGCGCTGGTCCTCGCCGCCGGTTCGGCCGTGGCCCTCACCACGAAGATGGGGCTCACGGCGTTCGGCGGCGCGCCCAACTGTCCGGGCGCGAGCGCCACACCGACCCACCGAACACCCAGGACCGGCCCCGGCCGCCGCAGGCTCCCGCGCAAGGGAGCCGAGGAGGTCAAGGTCGGGGCCACGCCCGCCGCCTCGCCGTCCGTTCCCCCGCCCGACGGCGCGGC
>NZ_JBFAUT010000109.1:0-15091 GCF_040679475.1 Actinoallomurus sp. NPDC052274 | reverse complement strand
TTTTTTTTTTTTGTTTTTTTTTTTTTTTTTTTTGTTTTTTTTTTTTTTTTGGTCCACTCTTTCTCTTTTTTTTATCCTCTACGGCACCTCTTCTGGTTTTTTTTTTGCGGGGCCGGGGGGGGGGCGGGGGTGACGGGCGAGCCGACGGCCGGACGGGGGGTGGAGACGGGCGCGGCGCGGACGGAGACGGGACCGTCCGCACCGCGCCTCCCCCGACGTCGCCGCTGGTCGCTCAGTCCTGCTGGTCCGGGTGCCTTTGTGCTGTGACCCAGACGGCGATCTGGGCTCGTGAGGTGAAGCCGAGCTTGGTCATGATGCGTTCGACGTGACCTTCGGCCGTTCGGTGAGCGATCACCAGCTTCGCCGCGATGTCCTTGTTGCGCATCCCCTGGGCGACGAGCCGGGCGACCTCCAACTCCCGAGGTGTCAGAACCGACGGAGACCGCGCCCCTGCGGATGAAACATCGGTATGCGTCTTTTCCTCAAGGGCGTAGGAGAGCGCCTCCTCGTACGAGAGGGCGGCCCCTTGATCGACCGCGGCTTCGAAAGCCCGGTCGCCGAGAACCTCGCGGATGCGCGACCGGCACACGTCTCGGTACCGGCCGAGGTGCCCGAAACCCGAAAGCGGCGCACCGACCGCGTTCCAGACCGTTTCCAACGCCCCGACGAGCCGCGCCGCCCGCTTATGATCCTCTTCCGCGACGGCTATCCAGCACAGCACCTCCATGCTCACCCCGCTCCCAAGTGGGTCATCGAGGGCGCGGTGGAACCGAAGGCTCTCCTGCTCCAGCTCACGCGCGTAGCGGATATCGCCCTGGCGCCATGCCTCGACGCCGAGCGCCATCGTCGCGTATGCCCTGGCCCAGCGCTCGCCGAAGAGGTCGGAGACCGCCAGGCACTCCTGCGCGGTCGACACCGCACGCGCCGCGTCGCCGCGGTAGGAATGCGCGAGCGACAGGCGGATGAGCGTCAGCAGCAGACCTACCTGATCACCAGTGGCCCGGTGACGGGCCACCGCATCCTCATACAGCGCGATCGCGGAGTCGGCGTCCTGGCGGCACATGGCGATCATCCCGGAATAGAGCGCGACGTACGCGAGAACCGATTCAAGACCGAGACGCTCCCCGATGGCCCTGCTCTCGTCCAGCATCGCCACCGCCGCGTCGAGATCGTTCTGGATGATCGCGAGCCAGCCGTCCGCCCAGAGCGCCCGTGCCCGGTCCTCGTCCTCCTCGGAGTAGGCGGCGAGCGCGTGATCGAGCCAACGACGTCCTTCCGCGAGATAGAGACCGGTGATCCAGTGGTACAGCAGATCGGTCGCGAGCCGCACCCCGGCCCGTGCCTCTCCCGGCTCGGTGAAGCAGAACTCCAGGGCGACGCGCAGATTGGCGTGCTCGACGTGCAGCCTCGCGGCCAAGGCGACCTGGTCTGGTCCGACCAGCTTCGCCTGAGTCTGTGCTGCCAGCTTCTGGTAGTAGTCGCGGTGCCGACGCCGTAGGGTCGTGTCCTCGCCGGACGCGATGAGCCGTTCGCGCCCATACTGGCGAACGGTTTCGAGAAGCCGATAGCGCTTCACGTCCAGCCGGTCTTCGGGCATGAAGATCGATTTGTCCACGAGCCCGGCCACCACATCGACGATCTCTTCGCGGGAGATGCCCTCGCCGACGCACACCTCTTCGGCCGCCGCCAGATCCAGGCCACCGCTGAAGACCGAGGCACGCGCCCACAGCAATCGCTCTTGGTCGGTGCACAGCGCGTAGCTCCAGTCGATCAGCGCCCGAAGCGTCTGGTGCCGCGGCAACTCGTTCGCCGAACGCGCCACGAGGAACTTGAATCGATCATCCAGCCGGTCCAGCAACTGCGGCGCAGACAGTATCCGCAGTCGCGCGGCGGCCAGCTCGATCGCCAGCGCGATCCCGTCGAGCCGGTGGCAGATCCGCTCCACGACCTCTCGATCGGCGTCGGTGACCTGGAAGTCGGGGACCACCGCCGCCGCCCGTTCGGCGAACAGCAGCACCGCATCGGATGGCGCCGACCATGTGGACGGCCGCGAAGCGCGGACGGGTAGCGACAGTGTCGGCACCATGAAGATCTGCTCACCCGCGACGCCCAGCGGCTGCCGGCTGGTGGCGAGGATCCGCAGACCGGGAGCCGAACGCATCAGTGCCTGGGCCATGGCCGCGCAGCCACGCAGCAGGTGCTCACAGTTGTCCAAGATGACGAGCATTCGCCTGTCGCGCAGGTGGCCGATGAGCACCTCCAGCGGTGGCCGGTGCGAGTGATCACGGATCCCCAGGGCTTCGGTCGTGGCCTGGACGAGCAGTTCCGAGCCCTCCAGATCGGCGAGTTCGACCAGTGATACGCCATCCGGAAACGCCCGCTGCACGTCTGCGGCGACCCGATGGGCGAGCCGGGATTTGCCGACCCCGCCGACTCCGGTGAGTGTCACCAGATGAGCGCCGGCCAGCAGCCTTTTGACCTCCGCGACCTCGTGTCTACGGCCGACGAAGCTCGTCACCTCGACCGGCAATCCGCGCATCGGTCGCCGCGGGCCGGCTGTTCCGGGACCGTGCATCAGCGCTCGCCTCGACCAACAGGGCGAGGTACCTGCCAGGACATCGCAGTACAAGCCTAGTCCGCGACGGCGCGGCCGTCGGATTCCGGAATCGCCGGAGTGGACCTGTCGGCGGTCCTCGGGGGCGGTCGTCGGATCGTTCGTCCGGGCGGGCGGCTCAGGCGAAGACCTTGCCGGGGTTGAAGATGCCGGCGGGGTCCAGTGCCTCCTTGATCGCGCGGTGCATGCCGAGTACGACCGGGCCGACCTCCTCGGCCATGCCCCGGCGTTTCAGCAGACCGACGCCGTGTTCTCCGGTCACGGTGCCGCCCAGTCCGATCGCCTCGTCGACGATCCGCTCGAACGCCGCCTGGGCCCGTTCCCGCGCCGCGTCGTCGTCCATCGGCGTGATCATCAGCGGGTGGAGGTTGCCGTCCCCGGCGTGCGCGACGTTCGCGATCCGGATGTCGTGCTCGGCGGCGATCCGCTCGATCCGGCCCAGCATCTCCGGCACCCGCATGCGGGGCACGCACACGTCCTCGGTGAGCACCGGCCCGAGCCGCTCGACGGCCGGGTACGCGAGCCGGCGGGCCGCGAACAACGCCTCCGCCTCCTCCGGATCGGTCGAGCGCGCGCTCCACGTCGCTCCGGCGGCCGCGAAGCACCCCAGGATGGTGTCGGCCTCCTCCTCCCCCGCCTGGCCGGGCGCGTCGCTACGGCCGAGCAGCAGGACATCGCCCTCGTCGGCCAGTCCCATGTGCTTCCACTCGTCGACGGCGCGCAGGCAGTGCCGGTCGATGAGTTCCAGCGCGCTGGGCACCACGCCGGCGGCGGTCACGGCGCTGACCGCCTCCCCCGCCGCCACGAGCGAGTCGAAGTACCCCACGATCGTGCGCTCGGCCGCGCGGGCGCCGCGGAGCCGCACGGTGATCTCGGTGATGACGCCGAGGGTGCCCTCGGAGCCGACCAGCAGGCCGGTCAGGTCGTACCCGGCCACGCCCTTGGCGGTGCGCCGGCCCAGCCGTACGACGTCGCCGCGTCCGACGACGGCCTCGAGCCCGAGGACGTAGTCCCGCGTCACGCCGTATTTCACGCAGCACAGGCCGCCCGCGTTGGTCGCGACGTTGCCGCCGATGGTCGACCACGGGGCGCTCGCCGGGTCCGGCGGGTACCAGAGCCCGTGCTCGGCGCAGGCCCTGCGCAGGTCGTCGTTGACGACGCCGGGCCGTACGACCGCGATCCGCTCGTCCGGGTCGATCCGGACGATCTCGTTCATCGCCTCGAACGACAGCACGACGCAGCCGTCGATCGCGTTGGCGCCGCCGGACAGGCCGGTGCCGGCTCCGCGCGCGACCACCGGCACGCCGAGCCGCGCGCACCGGGCGACGACCTCCCGTACCTCCGCCGTCTCCCGGGGCCGTACGACCGCGACCGGCATGCCGTGCGGCGCCCACTCCGCCTCGTCGTGCGCGTAGGAGGCCAGCACGTCCGGATCGCGGACCACCCTGCCGCCGGGGAGCGCCCGCTCCAGCTCGACCGCCAGGTCCGCCGAGATCGCCGTCATACGCCGCACCCTACGCCCGGCGTGATCTCCGCCAACGGCGACGGGCAGACTGGGCGGTGACCGCAAACCCCGAAAAGGTGGTGCGATGCCCACGAATCCCCTCACCGCGTACGCGCTGGCCGACCTGCGCGAGCGGCACAGCGTCAAGTGGCGCGAGTATCCCTCCGACGTCCTGCCCATGTGGGTGGCGGAGATGGATACTCCGCCGGCCGAGCCCGTCGCCGAGGCGCTCACGAGGGCCATCGCCCTGGGTGACACCGGGTACGCGGCCGCGGGCCGGCTGCCGGAGGCGTTCGCGGACTTCGCCGCCGACCGCTACGGCTGGCGACCCGAGCCGGACGCGATGCGGCTGGTGCCCGACGTGATGTCCGGGATCACGGAGGTCGTTGAGATCATCTCGGCGCCCGGCGACCAAGTGGTGGTCAACACCCCCGGCTATCCGCCGTTCTTCTACTGGCTGGAGCGGATCGGCCGCAAGGTCGTCCGCAACCCTCTGGCCTCTGGTCCGGACGGGTACCGGATCGACCTGGACCGGCTCGAGCGCGACTTCGCCGCGGGGGCGCGGGTCTACCTGCTGTGCAGCCCGCACAACCCGACCGGGCGGGTCTTCACCCGCGACGAGCTGCTGGCCGTCGCGGACCTCGCCGACCGCTACGACGTGCGGATCATCGCCGACGAGATCCACGCGCCGCTGACCCATCCGGGCGCGCGGCACGTCCCGTTCGCCTCGCTGGACGCCCCGGCCGCCGCCCGCTCGGTCGTGCTGGCCTCGGCGTCGAAGGCCTGGAACCTCGCCGGCCTCAAGGCGGCCCTGGCCGTTCCCGGGCCCGACGCCCGCGCCGACGTCGCGGTGATCCACGAGGAGGTGAGCGAGAGCGCGGGCCTGTTCGGGGTGATCGCCTCGGAGGCGGCCTTCACCCACGGCCGTCCGTGGCTCGCCGACCTGCTCGCCGGGCTCGACGCCAACCGCCGGCTCCTCGACGACCTGCTCAAGGCGCACCTGCCCGGCGTGGGCCACCACTCGCCCCAGGCCACGTACCTGGCCTGGCTGGACTGCCGCGCGCTGGGGCTCGGGGACGACCCCGCCGAGACCTTCCTGCGGCACGGCCGGGTGGCGCTCTCGCCCGGCCCGGGTTTCGGCCCGGCCGGACGCGGTTTCGCCCGCCTGAACTTCGGCACGTCGCCGGACCGCGTCACCGAGGCCGTACGCCGCATGGCGGCCGCTCTGGAGGCGGCGGACCCGCGATGACGCGGCCGAGTGGCCGGGCCTGAGCCGGCGCGGCCGGGAGAACACCTTCACCGCTGGAACACGGACGATTACTCCACTACATTGGTCGGAAAACAGTAGATCAAGGAGTTCCCGTGGGCCTCGCTGAAGAAGGTGACTGTCGGCCGTCACGACGCACGATCCTCCGTATGTCGGCCGGTCTGGGCTTGGGCCTGGGCTCGGCGATGGCCGGTACGACCGCCGGTACGGCCCGCGCCGACGACGGCCCGATCGTCAAGCCGCTGCCGCCCGAGCTGTTCATCGTGTACGGCACGAACGCCGAGACCCGGTGGGAGGCGATGCGCGGGCAGGGGTACCTCACGCCGACCGACCGGTTCTTCGTCCGCAACCACACCCGCACTCCGCTGATCGACGCGCGCACCTGGCGACTCCGCCTGTTCGGCAGCGGCCTGCACGGCTCCCCCACCCTCGACCGGCCGGTCGAGTTCTCCTACGAGGACCTGCTCGGGATGCCGGCCCGGACCATCGACGCGTTCATCGAGTGCACCGGGAACGGCCGGAATCTCTACACGACGCAGCAGCACCAGTCCGTCTCGGGCACGCCGTGGCTGCTGGGCGGGGTCGGCGTCGCCCGCTGGCGCGGCGTCCCGCTGGCCCACGTCCTCGAACGCGCCGGACTCACGCACCGGGCCGTGGACGTCATGCCGCGCGGCCTCGACCCCGACTTCATCGACGGCGGACGGAACATGGGGCGGGTGCGCAGGCCGCTACCGGTCGCCAAGGCGCTCGACGACGTCCTGCTGGCCTATGAGATGAACGGCCGGCCGCTGCCCCCCGACCACGGATTCCCCGTACGCCTCGTGGTGCCCGGCTGGGTGGGGATCGCCTCGATCAAGTGGGTCGGCGACATCGAGGTCTCCGCCTCCCCGCTGTCCTCTCCCTGGAACACCACCTACTACCGGATGTTCGGCCCCGGCTACCCGCCGGAGGGCAGCACCCCGCTGACGCGGCAGGTGACCAAGAGCGCGTTCGAGCTGCCGTGGGACGCGCGGTTCGAGGCCGGGCGGACCGTCTCGCTGCGCGGCCGCTCATGGTCCGGCGAAGGGGCCGTACGCCGCGTCGAGGTCAGCACCGACGGCGGCCGGACCTGGCGGCGGGCCGCCACCCACGGACGCAGCGGCGCCCTCGGCTGGGTCCGCTGGGAGATCACCTGGCGCCCGCCGGGCCCGGGATCGTACGAGCTGCTGGCGCGCGCCACCGACGCCACCGGGACCGCGCAACCGGACGTCGCGCCGTACAACACGCTCGGCTACCTGTTCGGGGCGGTCGTGCGCCACCCGGTCACGGTGACCTGACGCCGACCCGCGCGCCACCTGACGCCGGTCCGCTCACCACCCGGTCACGGTGACCCGACGCCGGTCCCCGCGCCGCCTCAGGCCGACCCGCGCGGCGCCTCAGGCCGGTCCGCGCGCCGACCGGGCACGGTGACCTGAGGGCCGGGTCCGCGCGGGCTCGTTACGAGGTCGTCCAGGCCGGGTTCGTGCGCAGGCGGCTCGCGCTGCGGCGCGGCTTGCGGCGGGCGGCGCGCTTCTCGGCCGCCTCCGGCTCGGGAGCTCGGTGCGCCAGCGCGTCGCGGAGCTGGGCGCGGCCGCGGTGGATGCGGCTGCGGACCGTGCCCATCTTCACGCCGAGGGTCGCGGCGATCTCCTCGTAGGACAGGCCCTCGATGTCGCACAGCACCACGGCGGCGCGGTACTCCGGCGCCAGCGCGTCCAGCGCCGTCTGGATGTCGTCGTCGAAGTGCCGGTCCTCGTACGCCTGGGCGGGGCTCGGCTCGCGGCCCTTCAGTCGCTCGGCCGCGTCCTCGGCGAGCCCCTCGAACCGGATGCGCTGCCGGCGGCGGACCATGTCGAGGAACAGGTTGGTGGTGATCCGGTGCAGCCACCCCTCGAACGTTCCCGGCGTGTAGTTCGACAGCGAACGGAACACGCGCACGAACACCTCTTGTGTGAGGTCCTCGGCGTCGTGCTGGTTCCCCGTCAGCCGGTAGGCGAGGCGGTAGACGCGCGCGGAGTGCTCACGCACGATCTCGTCCCAGCTGGGCGGCGTCCACGCCACCGTGTCACCCTTCACCCGTCACCCCCGATATCACTGTTCGCGGTCAAAGTCTGTCCTGTCGGGGGTAAGAACGGTGTAAGGGAGACCCGTCATGGGACGACTCCCTCCCCTGCGGTTCGGCTGCCTTCCTCCGACGGTGTCCAGCATGGCAGCCCGGTGTCCGGCCGACGTCGCCCGTCAGATGGGTGTACGCCTGCCCCGGCGTCGGTCGAGCGGCGGAGACGGAGACACCGGCCTCCTCCTCAAGGGGGAGGAGGCGGCCCGGGAAAACCTTGATCGTGTGATCAATCCCGCGTACACCTCCCAGACCTGTCATGCCTGCGGGCATCGCGCAGCGGAGAGCCGCGAGAGCCAAGCGGTCTTTCGCTGTCGCGCCTGTGGGCATGTCGATCACGCGGATGTGAACGCGGCCAAGAACATCAGAGACATCGCGGCAGGACGTGCCGTGCCAGCGCGAGGACGCTCGCGGGCGCCTTCGCGGTCACCGTACGGACGGGCGCCGCGTGCGCGGTCGCGGGGACGCCGGCGGGGACGAGTGCGGCTCCGGCACGCAGCCGGTGCCAGGAAGGACGACGCATCTGCCAACCTCCAGGAGGTGAGGGGGAATGCGCCGAAAGCGTCGCAAGCGCCGCTTGTACATCGCTTGTGCGATTGAGAACCGCCGACCGCCGAAGACGTCCCTAGAGACGCGAATGGGCCGGGCTCATCGAGCCCGGCCCGTTCGACTGGCTCCCCCGACTGGACTCGAACCAGTAACCTGCCGGTTAACAGCCGGCTGCTCTGCCAATTGAGCTACGGAGGATCACGCGAGAGGCCGCCCTGACCGCTGGCCGCCCCGTCGCGCATAAGGTTAGCGCATTTCGCACGTGCTCGTTTCGTCGACTGGCTCGCCCTCTTCGGGGTATGTCCTACGGCGACTCAGCAGAGGAGTTGATCATGAAACACCGCGCTGTGTTCCTCGCCGGAGCGGCGACCGGGTACGTTTTGGGAACGCGCGCCGGCAAGGAGCGCTACGAGCAGATCAAACGGATGTCCCGGCGTGTCGCCGAGCATCCCACCGTGCAGCAGGCCGCCGGCGTGCTGCGCGCCCAGGCCGGCGAGATCGCCGAGTCGGCGCGGCACAGGTTCGGCGACAAGGTGCAGACGGTGAGCGGCATGGTCCAGGAGAAGGTCCCCGGCATGCGCCGGGCCGAGCCGTCCGCCCCCACGGAGGCGGCCGACCGGACCCGCCAGCCCGCCCATCCCGGCGACACACCCGCCGACGTCACCTGACCACGACCGCGAGCGGGCACCCGCCATCCGCCTCGGCGGTGCGGGCGCCCGCTCGCGCAGTTCCTGGGGCCGGCCTCGGACTCCCCGTTCGCGGACGGCGGGCTTTGAGACAGGCGCTAGAGACCCGTCTGGCGACGGATCTCCTCCAGGGCCTGCTCGGCCTGGGCCAGCAGGCCCGGATCGGCGGGGTCGAGGCCGCGGTCGAAGACGAACGACCAGCGCAGCTCGCCGTCCGCCCGCGGCGGCCGGCGGCCGACGATGCGTACGCCTCCCGCGGGCAGCGTGACGTGGGTGCTGGAGACGACGGTGGCGGTGACGCGCTCCCGGACGGCCTCGGGCACCGAGCCCGGCTCCGCGAGCGGTACGGTGTGCCGCCGGCCGCCGACCTCCCGTACGGCCAGGACACCGTCCTGCCAGGTGGCCTGCTCCACGCGCTCCCAGGGCAACCGGGTGGCCTCGTCCGTCCCGGGGAGGTAGAGGGCGGCGTCGGTCGCGACCGTCTCACCACCGACCGCCAGGACGCGCTCGCCCCGTTGGAGGACCACGCCATCCGGAACGTTCTTCCGCCACGTCAGTCGCATGACAGATCACGCTACAGCGCCCGGCCGGCGCTCCGGCGCGCGGCCAGCAGATCCAGCAGGAGCGCCGCCGACCAGCTGAAGTCGTGGCCGCCTTGCCCGCTGCCGTCGAACGGATCGTAGAACTCGCGGAAGCCCGACTGGCGCACCAGCCGGACGGTGGAGCCGAACAGCAGGTCCGCGACCCCGCCCAGGTCGTGGGCGCAGGCGCCGGACCACAGGAGCCAGTTGGTGTTGACCCAGGTCGGCCCGCGGGAGTAGGTCCCGCGGTCGAACGCCGCCGACTGGACGTCACAGGTCGGGACCGGATAGCCGGTCGCGCCGGCGAAGCGCGCCGACAGCAGCAGGTCGGCCAGCGCGCGGACGATCTTCGCCGGCAGCTCGGGGTCCAGGAGGGGCGCGAAACCGGCCACGGTCGTCTCCGGGATCAGGCGCCCGGTCCGCAGGTCCCGGGCCCGGAAGCAGCCGGCCGATTCGTCCCACAGCCGATCCAGGAGGGCGCCGTGGATGCGCTCCGCGGCCTCGCGGTGCGGCCGCGGATCGGCCCCGGTGAGGTCGGCCAGCTCGGCCAGCGCGTGCGTGGAGGCCAGGTAGACCGCGTTGAACAGCGGATCCTCGACGACGAACGGATGATCGTCGCGGAGGTACTCCGCGCGGTATCCGGCGGCCCGCATCCCGGCCACGAGCGCGACGTACCGGTCCTGGTCTCCCCCGTGATAGGTCCGGCCCCGCGGGTCGACGGCGGCCAGCGGCGGGTCCCAGGCCGGGCTGTCGTCGAGCCCCGACTCCCACGGGTGACACAGGCTCACCAGCCCGCTGCCGCCGATGTCCCGGTCCCGGGCGAGGTAGGCGTGCTGGGCGACCAGGCACGGGTACAGCGGGACGAGGAACGTCCGGTCCGCGCCGCCGGACGCCCGCGCCATCCGCAGCGCCGCGAGGGCGTGCAGCGGCGGCTGGGCGAGCGCGGAGGTGAGCACACCGCGCGGTGCGGCGGGCTGCTCGACGCTGCGCCACAGCTCGGGCCCGGGGAAGTAGGCGTCCCGCGGTTCCGTGGAGCTGAAGACGATGTGCGGCAGCAGGCCCGTCGCCCACTGGCCACGGAACAACGACTGGAACTCGGTCCGGGCGCGGTCGGGCCGGTGGTGGGCCAGGCCCATGCCGACGAAGGCGGAGTCCCAGCTCCACTGGTGCGGGTACAGGCCCGGCGACGGCACCGTGGCCGCGCCGGTCCAGTTCGCGTCCAGCACGCGGGCGGCGGCCGCCCAGAGGGCCGTCTCGTCGCCGGTGAGCCGTGGCCCCATTGAGCCAGAGTACGGCTCCGCAGCGTTCCCGGCGATGCCCGGTCTCGGCCATCCGAGGCGCCGGAACCGGATCGGCGGTGACCCCGGCCGGCTCCGAGGCGGTCGCCGCTGACCGGGCCGGCCCCGGCCGGTGACTTCGAGCCGGCTGAGACCTAGGAGAAGAGCGCGTCGCCCCAGTAGCCGCCCTTGCGGACTCCGGGCGGGCAGGCCCAGATCCCCGACCCGACGTGCTGGATGTACTCGTTCATGTGGTCCGAGGCGGCGAGCTTGTTCTGCAGCACGACGAACTGCTTGCGCGGGTCCCGTTGGTAGGCGATGAAGAACAGGCCCGCGTCGAGGCGGCCGAGCCCGTCGGTGCCGTCCGTGAACGAGTAGCCGCGCCGCAGGATGCGAACGCCGCCGTTGCCGTCCGGGTGCGCGAGCCGGACGTGCGAGTCGGCGGGCAGCTTGTCGAGCGGCACCGGGTCGTGCTCGCGCTTGGCGCCGTACGCGTTGCCCTCCCCCTTCGTCCGGCCGAAGGTGTCCTGCTGCTCCTGGAGGGACGTACGGTCCCACGTCTCGATGTGCATGCGGATGCGCCGCGCGACGAGGTAGGAGCCGCCGGCCATCCAGGACGGCCCGTCGGCGCCGGAGGCCCAGACGTGCTGGTCCAGGGCCTTGGCGTCGGTGCCCGCGATGTTGCGGGTGCCGTCCTTGAAGCCGAACATGTTCCGCGGCGTCTGCCGGTCCGGCGTCGTCGAGGAGGTCTTGCCGAAACCGAGCTGGGACCAGCGCACGGAGACGACGCCGAAGCCGATGCGGGCGAGGTTGCGGATGGCGTGCACGGCGACCTGCGGGTCGTCGGCGCAGGCCTGGACGCAGATGTCGCCGCCGCTGCGGGCCGGGTCGAGGTTGTCGCCGGGGAAGTGCGGCAGGTCGATGAGGGCGGCCGGCCGTTTCGCCCGGAGACCGAACCGGTCCTTGCCGTCCTTCTCGAAGAGCGTCGGGCCGAACCCGATCGTCAGGGTCAGCCGCGCCGGTGGCAGGCCGAGCGCCTCGCCGGTGTCGTCGGGCGGCGCCTCCCCCAGGCCGCCGGCGGCCGAGCCGTACGGGTGGCCGCCGGTGAACGCGGCGGCGGCCGCGGTCCACTCCTTGAGCATCCGGATCAGGCGGGCGCGGTCGTCGGTGACGACGTCGAACGCGGCGAAGTGCAGGCGGTCCTGGACGGGCGTGGCGATCCCGGCCTGGTGCGCGCCGTGGAACGGGACGGCCTCCTCGTCGGCGGACCGGTGGTCCTCACCCGCCTGGGCGACGCTGACCAGGCCCGCGCCGACGGCGGCGCCGGCCGCGAGCGTCGCGCCGGAGTAGCCGAACAGCCGGCGTCTGCTGAGGCCCGTCACTTGGCCACCACCGCCGCCAGCTTCGACAGCGGCTCGCCGAGCGCGTTCACCTCGTCGGACAGGTCCTTGCGGTCCTTGGCGCCTACCGTGTCGTAGGCGACGTAGCCGTCGCCCTTCTCGAACTTGGTGAGCAGCTTCTGCACCTTGGCGAACTCGTCGTCGAGCGTCGCCGCGAGGTCGGGGTTCCGCTCCTTGACGATGGCCTTGAGCAGCTCGTACACCTTCTGGGCGCCGTCGACGTTGGCCTTGAAATCGACCAGGTCGGTGTGGGAGAACGTCTCCTCCTCACCGGTGACCTTGCCGGTCGCCACCTCGTCGAGCAGTTCCTTGGCGCCGTTGGCCATCGAGGTGGGGGTGATGGACGCGGTGCCGACCTTCGCCTTGAGCGTCTGCAGGTCCTTGACGAGCTGGTCGGCGTAGGGGCCCTCGCCCTTGAGCGAGCCGGTCTTCCACAGCGCCTTCTCGATCTGGTGCCAGCCGGTCCACTTGTCACCCGACTTGAGGTCCGCCTCGCGGAGGTCGACCTTCGGGTCGATGTCCCCGAAGGACTCGGCGACCGGCTCGATCCGCTCCCAGCCCACGCGGGACGGGGCGTACAGCGCCTTGGCCTGCCCGACGTCGCCCGCCTTCACCGCGGCGGCGAACTTCGTCGCCTTGGCCAGGGTGTCGTCGACCTGCTCGGCGACGTAGGTCCGGTACGCGGCGACGGCCTGGTCCAGGCGCGGGTCGACCGCCTTGCCCTGGCCGGTGACGCTCAGCGGCTGGGAGGGGCCCTTGCCCGTCATGCCGGCGCTGCACAGGACCTTGTACGTGCCGGCGGAGAGCTGGACGGTGACCTCGGCACCGGTGCCGGGGCCGATGTTCTCACGCTCCGTGACGATCTTGCCGTCCGGGGCGAGGATCTCCAGCTCGTTCACCTGCGAGCCCTTGTTGGTCACCTTGAACGTCACCGCTCCCGCCGACGCGGTCTTGGCGCCGAGGTCGCAGGAGGAGTCGGTGGCCGTCACCTCGATGGCGCCCGAGCCGCCCTTGGCGCCCGCTGCGTCGTCCTTCCCGCACGCCGACAGCGTGGACAGCGAGATGAGGGCGGCGCCCGCGGCGGCGAGCACGTGGACAGGACGCATGCGGTCTCCAACGGGGCGAAGGACGGTCAGGCGCCTGGACGAGGAGCGGGCACGCCTGTTTTAGGTCTACCTAACTTAGCTTTACCTAACCTGCCCTCGTCAAGCAGGAGCGGGGCCGGCGTGATGTGAACATCACCACGCCGGCCCCGCTCGGGACCGCTGACACCGCCTTCTCAGGGGCGGCGGGGGAACTAGTCGAGGTACTCGCGGAGCATCTGGGCACGCGTCGGATGCCGCAGCTTCGCCAGGGTCTTGGACTCGATCTGCCGGATGCGCTCCCGCGTCACGCCGAACTCCCGGCCGACCTCCTCGAGCGTCCGTGGATGGCCGTCCGTCAGGCCGAAGCGCAGCTGAATGATCCGCTGCTCCCGGTCCGACAGCGACCCCAGGATGCCGCCGAGCTGGTCCTGCAGGAGGATGAACGCCGCCGCCTCCATGGGCACGACGGCGTCGGCGTCCTCGATGAAGTCGCCGAGGTCGGAGTCCTCCTCACCGATCGGCGACTGCAGGGACACCGGCTCCTGCGCGACCCGCTGGATCTCGACCACCCGGTCGGGCGGCAGACCCATCTCCACCCCGATCTCCTCGGGAGTCGGCTCCCTGCCGAGATCCTGGTGGAGCTGGCGCTGCACGCGCACCAGCTTGTTGATGGTCTCCACCATGTGCACCGGGATCCGGATGGTCCGGGCCTGGTCGGCGATCGCCCGTGTGATCGCCTGGCGGATCCACCAGGTCGCATAGGTCGAGAACTTGTACCCCTTGGTGTAGTCGAATTTCTCGACCGCACGGATCAGCCCGAGATTTCCCTCCTGGATGAGATCGAGGAACAGCATTCCGCGGCCGACGTAGCGCTTGGCGATGGACACCACCAGGCGCAGATTGGCCTCGATCAGCCGTTGCTTCGCCCGTACCCCGTCATGGGCGAGCAGTTCGAGGTCGGAGCGTTCGACGGGAGCGATGATGGCCGCCTTGGCCAGCTTCTCCTCGGCGAACAGGCCCGCCTCGATCGATTTGGCGAGTTCTACTTCTTCTTCTGCCGTGAGCAGCGGTACGCGTCCGATCTCGCGCAGGTAGATCCGGACCAGGTCGCTTGTCGGCGCCCGCCTTCCGAGGTCGTCCCCATCAGCTCGCGCTGAGTCCTCGTGTCCGCTCGGGGACTCGAGAACCTCCACCCCCTGCTCCGCGAGCATCCGGACGACCCGGTCGGCCGACTCCGCCGGCAGGTCGGAACGATCGATCGCGGCGGCGACGTCGTCCACCGTTATTCCACGTTCTCTGCCACGTGCGACGAGGTCCGCCACCTGGTCAACCGGCGGCGTCTCGCTAGGCAGCACCGAAGGGCCCACGGTGACAGTGTGCGGCAAGGGACCCTTATTCCGGGGGACCTATTTTTGCGTCCCAGGGGTCACAGAGAACTGATGGCTCGCTCCCGCAACATCTTTCGCTGCAGCTCAAGCGCCATGAGGTCGCCGAAAAGGCGGTTGTGCTCCTCCCGGTGCTCGACCGGATTCAGCCGTCCGAGTTTGGACTGCAGTTTGGCGATCTCCCGCGTGACCTGGATCTCCTGCAATCTGGACAGCATTGCAGCGGCATATCGGTCATCCGGATCCCCGCTGGAGCGGAGCGGCTCCACGGCGAGAGCGGTGATCAGCGCCCTGACCTCGTCGTTCGGCGCGGCGTCCCGCAGCCGACCGGCCCATTCCGGTCCGCTCTGCGCCGTCACGACGCCGCCGAGCTCCGCGATCAGCGATCGCACCGCGGCGTGGCCCGGAGCGAGCAGCGCCTCGGCGGGCATGGCGTCGAAGACCGGACCGAGCAGCGCAGGCCGCTGGACCGCGAGCTTCAGCGTCTCGCGCTCGACCTGGACGACCGGGTCGTTCAGGTCATGCGCCGGGCGCCGCGGGGCCGGAGCCGGCTCCGGCCGCCGCCCGCGCGCGTCGCCCCGCCGGCCCGCACCCCCCCGGCCGTCGCCC
>NZ_JBFAUT010000108.1:0-16183 GCF_040679475.1 Actinoallomurus sp. NPDC052274 | reverse complement strand
AACGCTCGGCTGGGAAACCCCAGCCGAGCGTCTCGCTAAGCTCCTGGCAACAGCCAGTTGATCACCGGTGTTGCAACGACCCCTTGAATCCGCCTCGGCCGTCTTCGGTCAGTCGTTGCTGTTCTTCGGGTCGCCGTGGCAGCGCTTGTACTTCTTGCCCGAGCCGCAGGGGCACGGGTCGTTGCGCGAGACGTTGGCGAACGCGTCCTCGGTCTTCTCGCTGTGGGTCTCCACGCCGCCCTCGCCGTCGACGGTCGGCGCCGTGTAGTTGAGCGTCTGCGGCCGGGCGGACTCCTCCAGGCCCTTGGCGACGATCTCCGGCGTCTCCTCGCCGGTCGCGGGCAGCTCGACCGGAGCCTCGCCGACACCGGCCACCCCCGGAGCTCGCTCCTCCTCGGCGACCTCGACCTCGAGGTTGAAGAGGTAGCCGACCGACTCCTCCTTGATGCCCTCGAGCATCGCGGTGAACATGTCGTAGCCCTCGCGCTGGTACTCCACCAGCGGGTCGCGCTGCGCCATCGCCCGCAGGCCGATGCCCTCCTGGAGGTAGTCCATCTCGTAGAGGTGCTCGCGCCACTTGCGGTCGAGGACGGACAGGACGACGCGGCGCTCCAGCTCGCGGAGCACCTCCCCGCCGAGCTCCTCCTCGCGCCGTTCGTACGCGGCCTGGGCGTCCTCGCCGATCTTCTCGGTGAGCAGCTCGGCGGTCAGGCCGGCCTGGCCGCCCGCCTCCTCGACGAGGTCCTCGGAGCTGACCGAGATCGGGTAGAGCTGCTTGAACGCCTTCCACAGCTTGTCGAGGTCCCACTCCTCGGGGAAGCCCTCGGCGGTCGCCGCGGTGACGTATCCGGCCACGACCTCGTCGATCATGCGCACGATCTGCTCGTGCAGGTCGGCGCCCTCGAGGACGCGACGGCGCTCGGCGTAGATCACCTTGCGCTGCCGGTTCAGCACCTCGTCGTACTTCAGGACGTTCTTGCGGATCTCGAAGTTCTGCTGCTCGACCTGGTGCTGGGCCGACCGGATGGCGTTCGACACGATCTTCGACTCGATCGGCACGTCGTCCGGGATGTTCAGCCGGGTCATGATCGCCTCGACCCGGGCGGAGTTGAACAGCCGCATCAGGTCGTCCTCGAGCGACAGATAGAAGCGGGACTCGCCCGGGTCGCCCTGCCGGCCGGACCGGCCGCGAAGCTGGTTGTCGATGCGCCGCGACTCGTGCCGCTCGGTCGCGAGGACGTAGAGGCCGCCGAGCTCCTTGACCTCGTCGTGCTCCTCCTTGACCGCCTTCTTGGCCTTCTCGATCGCCTCGGGCCAGGCCTTCTCGTACTCCTCCGGAGTCTCGAGCGGGGACAGGCCGCGGGCGTGCAGCTCCTTGTCCGCGATGTGGTCGGGGTTGCCGCCGAGCGTGATGTCGGTGCCTCGACCGGCCATGTTCGTCGCGACCGTGACGGCGCCCTTGCGGCCCGCCTCGGCGACGATCATCGCCTCCTTCTCGTGGTACTTGGCGTTCAGCACCTCGTGCTTGATGCCGCGCCGCTTGAGCATCCGCGAGAGCTTCTCGGACTTGTCCACCGAGGTGGTGCCGACCAGGACCGGCTGGCCCTTCTCGTGCCGCTCCATGATGTCCTCGACGACGGCCTCGAACTTGGCCTGCTCGGTCTTGTAGACCACGTCGGAGACGTCGCGGCGGATCATCGGCTTGTTCGTCGGGATCGGGATGACGCCGAGCTTGTAGATCTTGTTGAACTCGGCCGCCTCGGTCTGGGCGGTACCGGTCATGCCGCCGAGCTTGTCGTACAGCCGGAAGAAGTTCTGCAGGGTGATCGTGGCGAGCGTCTGGTTCTCGTCCTTGATCGCCACGCCTTCCTTGGCCTCGATGGCCTGGTGCATGCCCTCGTTGTAGCGCCGGCCGTGCAGGATGCGGCCGGTGAACTCATCGACGATCAGGACCTCGCCGTTGTTGACGATGTAGTCCTTGTCCTTCTTGTACAGCTCCTTGGCCTTCAGCGCGTTGTTCAGGAAGCTGACCAGCGGCGTGTTGACCGAGTCGTACAGGTTGTCGATGCCGAGCCAGTCCTCGACCTTCTCGACGCCGGACTCCAGGATGCCGACCGTGCGCTTCTTCTCGTCGACCTGGTAGTCGCCGTCCTCGCCCTCCGGGCCGTCGGTCGCGCGCTTGAGCCGCGGCACGATCTTGGCGAACTCGACGTACCACTTGGAGTTCTGCTCGGCCGGGCCGGAGATGATCAGCGGGGTCCGCGCCTCGTCGATGAGGATCGAGTCGACCTCGTCCACGATCGCGAAGTTGTGCTCACGCTGGACGCACTCGTCCAGGCTCCAGGCCATGTTGTCGCGCAGGTAGTCGAAGCCGAACTCGTTGTTCGTGCCGTACGTGATGTCGGCGGCGTACGCCTTACGGCGCTCCTCCGGCGTCATGTCGGCCAGGATCACGCCGACCTCGAGGCCGAGGAACTGGTGCACGCGGCCCATCCACTCGGCGTCGCGCTTGGCCAGGTAGTCGTTGACCGTGACGACGTGGACGCCCTTGCCGGACAGCGCGTTGAGGTAGGCGGGCAGCACGCAGGTCAGGGTCTTGCCCTCACCGGTGCGCATCTCGGCGATGTTGCCCATGTGGAGGGCGGCGCCGCCCATGATCTGCACGTCGAAGTGGCGCTGGCCCAGCGTGCGCTTGGCGGCCTCGCGGGCGGTCGCGAACGCCTCGGGAAGCAGATCGTCGAGCGTCTCGCCGTCGGCCAGGCGCTCCTTGTACGTCTCGGTGAGCGCGCGCAGCTCGGCGTCGCTCATGTCGACGAAGTCCTCCTCGATGGAGTTGACCTGGTCGGCGATCCGCTTGAGCTTGCGCAGAACTTTGCCTTCGCCAGCGCGAAGGATCTTGTCGATGACTACTGGCACTCTCGGAAGCTCCTCGAACCATTCGTGGAATCGCCGGGGGTCATGTCCGACGGCGCATACACGACCCGTACGGTGTCATCGTAGGCGAGTCCAACCGTACAGCGGGACCACCTCGATATCACGGGACTCGGCCGCAGGGGCCGTAAGCCCCGGGTTTATCGTTGACGCTGCGAGGAACCGCACCACACGCTCAACGTTGGACCGCGTTCGGGGACGGACGCAGATGCCCCTGGGAGGAAAACACATGGCCGGCAGTTCTCACGGAGGCCGCCTCAGCTCGTGGGTCGCGGTCGTCGTGATGTGGATCGGCTTCGGTGTCGGGGGCGTCGCGATGGTCAGCGGACCGTCGTGGTGGCTCTTCTGGACCGGTGTCGGCATCGTCGCGGTCGGCGGTGTCATCGGGCTGATCGTCCGCATCTTCGACGACGTCATCATCGACGCCCCGCGGGTCATCGCGGAGGAGTCCCACCCGGCCGTGCTGCACGCTCGCGCCGCGGGCATCGAGGGCCCCGCGACCGCCACCGACCCGCAGACGACGCACCCCCACGGCTGAGCGACCGCCGCGGTCCCCGGCCGCGCGCGGAGCGAGCGGCCGTCCGCCGGCCTCCGTTCCGGGCGTGGCGGCACCGCTTCCGGTCACGTTTCAGTCACATTCCGATCGCAGGGCCCGTCCGAGCCGACCCCGGCCGAGCGGGCCCATCGGCATTTCCGGATCGCTCAACCCGCATAACCGTTTTGTCGGTGTCGGCCCCTACGATCGGGCCATGCCGACGCACGAGCTGACCGCCGACGAGGCGCGCCGGATCCAGTTGTACGCCCAGGGCCTCATCGGGCGGGTCGCGCCCGCCCCGACCCGGGACCTGCGCGGCGACCCGGACGCGCGCCGGGCGCTCGGCGCGCTCCGCCATCTCGGCGCGGTCCAGCTCGACACGATCTCCGTGCTCGCCCGCTCGCACGAGCTGGTCGCCTACGCCCGGCTCGGCCCGGTCGGGCGCACGAGCGTCGAGCGGGCCTACTGGGACGGGACCGCCGCCTTCGAGTACTGGTCGCACGCCGCCTGCGTGCTGCCGATCGAGGACTGGCCGCTGTACGCCTTCCGCCGCCGCGCCTACCGCCGGCGGGGCCGGCACTGGCACCGCACGCCGGAGAAGGTCTGCGCGGACGTCCTGGCCCGGCTCCGCGCCGAGGGTCCGCTCACCGTGACGGGCCTCGGCGGCGCGAAGAAGGGCGGTGAGTGGTTCGACCGCACCGACGAGAAGATCGCCGCCGAGTTTCTGCTGGCCACCGGGGACGTCGTCTGCACCCGGCGGGTCGGCTGGCGGCGCGTGTACGACCTGCCGGAGCGGGCCGTCCCCGCCGAGCTGCGGGCCCGCGACCTCGACGACGCCGAGTGCCTCACGGCGCTCGTCCGGCGCGCCGCCCGGGCACTGGGCGTCGCGACCAGGGCGGACCTCGCCGACTACGTCCGTGTCCGGGGTGAGGACGTGGACGCGGTCGTCGAGGCCGCCGGGCTGGTCCCGGTGACGGTGGCCGGCTGGACCAACGGGAACGGCGCGGGCCGGAGCGCCGCCTGGGCGCATCCGGAAGCTCTCGAGGCGCCGCCGCGCGGCCGGCACCGCACCACGCTGCTGTCGCCCTTCGACTCGCTCGTCTGGGACCGCAAGCGCACCCAGCGGGTGTTCGGCTTCGACCATCGGCTGGAGGCGTACGTCCCCCGCGCCAAGCGCGTGCACGGCTATTTCACGATGCCGCTCCTGGCGGGCGGGCGGCTCATCGGCCGCGCCGACCCGGCGCGCGAGGGCAGCACGCTCGTCGTCCGCAAGGCGTCGCTCGAGCCGGGGGCGGTGAGCACCCCCGCGCGCGCGGAGAGTGCGGTGGCCCGGCTGGCCGACGCGCTGGTGGCGGCCGCCGCCTGGGTCGGGTGCGACGCCGTACGCGTGGAGAGGCTCGACCCGCCCGAGCTCGCCTCGCTGCTGAGCGCCGCGCTGCAGGAGACGGGGCTCGGCCCGTCCCCCGCGGCGCGGTCCTGAACCAGCCCGCCGCGGCCCGCGGCCGGCCGATCTCCCGCACTGCCGCGGCCCGCAGTCAGTCGATCTTCCGCACTGCCGCGACCCGCGGTCGGCCGGTCGCGAGTCCTGCCGTGGCCTGCGGCCGGCCGGTCGCGGGCACTGCTACGGCTCGCGGTCGGCCGGTCGCGGGCACTGCTACGGCTCCGGTCAGCTGATCTCCAGCAGCTTCTCGCGCACCGCGTAGACCACCGCCTCCATCCGCGAGTGCAGCTGGAGCTTCTCGAGGATGTTGCGGATGTGGTTCTTCACGGTGTTCTCGGAGATGAACAGCTCCTTGGCGATCTCCCGGTTGCCCAGGCCCCGGGCGACGAGACGGAGCACTTCCATCTCCCGATCGGTGAGCTTGGGCGCCGGGACCTGCTGCTGCCGCTCCTCGCCGCGCTTGGCCAGCGCGGCGAACTCGGTGATCAGCTTGGACGCCATCGACGGGCTGATGAAGGACTGGCCGTCGTGGACCGCGCGGACCACGTCGGCGACCTCGTCGATCGAGACGTCCTTCAGCAGGTAACCGGTGGCGCCGGCCTTGATCGCCTCGAAGAGGTCCTCCTCCTCGTCGCTGATCGTCAGCATCACGATCTTGGCGCTCGGCACCTGGTCCTTGATGGCGGTGCACGCCTCGATGCCACCGCGGCGCGGCATCCGGATGTCCATGAGCACGACGTCCGGCAGCAGGTCGCCCACCTGCTCGACCGCCTCCTGGCCGTCGCCGCACTGCCCGACGACCTCGACGCCGTCCTCATCCTCGAGCACCATCTCCAGACCACGGCGGAACAGCGCGTGGTCGTCGACGATCAGCACGCGGATGGGATCACCGGCGACCGCGCCGCGAGTCTCGGGGGTCTCGCTCAACTTTCCCTCCAAACGGTGCGCCTGCCCATGATCAACATCCTGGGCGTGTCGCGGGGCTGAGAGCAAGCTCGGGGAGTCATGGGCGTCCCACCGCGGAACGCTTACGAGTCCAGAGTGGTCGAGCCGGTGGCGCGGCGCAAGCGGGAGGTCACTCTTCGGCGAGACGGATGACGCCGTAGTCCCATCCTCGCCGCCGGTAGACGACGCTTGCGTCACCGGAGTCCTTGTCCCGGAAGAGGAAGAAGTCGTGGCCGACCAGCTCCATCTCGAAGAGCGCCTGGTCGATCGTCATGGGCTGGGCCTTGTGCGACTTCTCGCGCACCACGAGCGGCCCCTCCCCCTCCATCGGGATGGGGACGATGCCCTTCTCGGCCTCCGCCCGGGCCTCGTCACGCCAGGTGTCCCGGGTCTCCTCCGTTGGCTCCGCCAGGGGAGTGGCGGTGCCGGTCGGCTCCACGGTCTCGGGGGCGAGGGCCATCGCGAGGCGCTCGCGTCCGTGGCCGCCGTGCGGCTTGCGCCGGTCGGACGAGCGGCGGAGCCGGGCCTCGAGCTTGCCGATCGCCATGTCGAGCGCCGCGTTCCGATCGTCCGCGGCGGCCTCGGCCCGGATCACCGGCCCGCGCGAGTGGATGGTGAGCTCGACGCGCTCTCGGCGCGACGACTGGCGGGGATTGCGTTCTTGGGAGACTTCGACGTCGATCCGCATGACCTTCGGGTCCAGCTTCTCGACTTTCGCGATCTTGCTGTCCACGTGACGGCGGAAGTGGTCGCTCACGTCCGTGTGGCGACCCTTGACGATGATTTCCACGGGGGACCCCCCTCCTCCCCGGTCACTGACCTGTCAGCGACGGGAACGCCGGGCTCGGTAGATGGTTCGGATCCGGTCGTGGGTCGCCGGACCCCTAGGGGACAACACCCGCCCGGCCGACCTGGTCTTCGTCCCCACATCCGCCTGCTGAGGGTCTCGCGGCGCTCTCGCCACTACTCCCCTTCTCCCGGTCCGGAGGACATCTGATCCCCCGGCGAGGCAGGACTTACCTCTAAGCCGCACCGTGATCGGTCGACGAAAAGTCGCCTTACGTGGGCCGTTTCGCCTGCGGCTGGCATCGGCTTGCCGGGCCGGTAGAGGCTCGGCGCAACCACGGACCCGGGCGGGTGTCATGTGAGGAACGCTAACCCCTCTCCGGGCGAATGTCAGGGGGGTGTGACGGAGAAAACCACGGATAGTCATGAACGGACGCCGTTTCGGCCCTCCCGTTCGGCCGCCGGAACGGCGCGGCCATCCGCCGCCGACCGGGCGAAACGCGCGTCCGCACGGGCCTCGCGGACCGCTGCCGCGCCCGGGACGTCGCGTTTCGGGCCGAACAGGACGCCGATGGCGCTCTCCGCGAGTCCCTGCCACGCGGAGAGGGCCCGCCTGTAATCGGCTACGTATAGTGACCGATCTCACTCCGTTCTCCGCCGTCACCGTACCGGCGTGTCGCCGCCACGACCGCGGCCGCCCGGACCCGCGCGCCGCCCGACCGCAGGGCGCGGGCGGCCTCGGCGAGCGTCGCCCCGGTGGTGATCACGTCGTCGACCACGATCACCAGCGTGTCCCGCACGTCGCGCCGCACGGTGAGCGCGCCCGCGAGATTGGCGGCCCGGTCCGCCGCCGTGAGCCCGGACTGGTCCGCGACCCGGCGCCGGTGCGCGAGCACCCGCGCGACCGACACCGCCGCGCCCTGCCGGGCGGCCTCGCGGGCGGCGGCCAGCGCGATGCGGAGCGTCGGATCGTGCCCCCGGCGGCGTACCGACGCCCGCGAGGAGGGCACCGGGACGAGCAGGACAGGGCCCGTGGCGTCCTCCGCCGCCGCCAGGACGGCCGTGGCGAGGCAGGAGCCGAGGGGCCGGGCCAGGCCGGTACGCCCGCGCTCCTTGTGCGCCACGATCAGCTGCCGGACCGCGCCGGTGTAGGCGGCGACGGACCAGGGCCGCGGCAGGCCGGGCGGCGTGGGCCGGGGCGGGCGAACCTCCGCCGGACCCCGCAGCAGGGCGGCACAGGCGGAGCACAGGAGACCGTCGGCCCGGCCGCAGCCGGCGCACCGCTGGGGCAGCACGAGGTCGAGGGCGGCGCTGAGGAGTCCCACGGCCGTAGCCTGCCGGTGCGCCTCTCCGGCCCGCCAGCCCCGTCCCCCGCCCTGTGGACGACGCGGTCCGCCGCCCGCCGGCCGGTGCCCGTGGTACGGCGCCGGCCGGGCACGCGGAGTACGGCGCTAGCCGGGGTAGGCGGGGTCGGACGTGCCGTTGACGCACTTCCAGTCGTCGTACCGGTCACTGAGCCGGCAGACGTTGAGGGTCTTGTCCCCCGGGGAGACGCGCTGGGTGACCAGCAGTGGTGAGCCGGGCGAGGCCGTGACCGTGGTCATCTCCCCGCCCGGGCCGATCATGGGTTGGATCGGGGCACCGCTCACCGGCACGTCGAACAGCGACGGCGACGGGTTCCCGTTCGTCATGCCGATGACGGCGAGATGGTCGGTGGTGCTCCACGCCAGGTCGATGGCGCTCTGCAGCTCCGAGCTGATCGAGATGAACCCCTCCGCCTGCAGCCCGCCGGACGGGGCGCGGTCGACCCGGCCGAGCTGGACCTGCCAGCGGTTGTCCGCCTTGACGATGACCGCGGCGCGGGTGCCGTCCCGGGAGACGCGCAGCGCCTTGGCGGGGTACTGGACGAGCGCCCAGCCGTCCACCGCGACGGGCCGGGTGCCGCCCTCGATGATCCAGAGGCGGGAGCCGCTCGCGGTCGACTCGACCACCCAGACGTTCCCGCGCGAGTCCCAGGACGGCGGGGTGAATCTGCCGCCCTTCGAGGTGGCCCGCATCGTCGCGCGGACGGCGCCGCCGACCAGGTCGGTGACGGTGACCGTGTTCGCCGCCGCGTTCAGGGAGGCGACCTGCCGGTGGTCGTAGGAGATCGCGGGATGGCCGACCTGGACCTTGAGCGGCACGGACTGCGCCCGGTCGTTGTCCAGCCGGCCGAGGCGTCCGTCGACGAGCCGGACGTAGGCCTGCTGCGGTTCGCCGCTGCCGTTGGGGTTGTAGGCGTCCCAGTCGTGGATCGACTGCAGCCTTCCGCTGATGCCGGGCACTTGGACCGGCTTGCCGTCGATCTTCAGCTGCATCCGCTGGACCTCGCGGAGTTGCCGGAGCGTCCAGATCAGCTGGATCGACATGCCGCGCAGGTCGCCGGCGCGGGCCTGGCGGGTCAGGTCGACCGTGGCCACGCCCCCGCTGATCTGCAGCCGGCGCAGGCCGGTGCCGGCCGGGAACGCCGAGCGTACGAGGGCGCTCTTGAGCCAGGTCGTGGGCCCGCTGATCAGCTGCTTCACCAACTGTGTGGGGAGCCAGGACCGGCTCACGAGCGGGATGAACACCGGATTCGGCACGAGCGTCTGGGAGTCGGGCGCGAAGAAGTACAGGTCCAGGGTCCGGAAGGCGCGGGTGACGTCGTCCCGGCTGAGCAGGAGCCCCTCGGGCGGGAGGGGTTCGGTGATGCGCCACTGCCGCTGGGCGTCCCGGCGCAGGTGGAAGATCTCTTTGAAATCGACGGCGTCCGCGATGTACTGCCCGTCGGCGCCGATCCGGCCGAGCTGGCTGCCCTGCAGGGTGACCGTCGCCTGGGTGGGGCCGTTCTGCTCGTACGTCGGGGGGTCGAGCTTGTCGTAGACGATCGCCGCGACGCCCGGCCGCCAGCAGGACGGGCAGGCGAGGTAGGACCGGGCGACCTGGTGGTCGCCGTTCGGCCCGTCGAAGCTGGAGGAGGCGGTGCGGAAACCTTCGACGATCGAGATCGGAGCCCAGTCGCGTTCCGGCCCGACCGGGATGATGCGGACGTACGGATCGTCGACCGGCTGCTCGGCGCCGCCGGCGTTCCCGCGCAGCACCCGGCCGCCCTGCGGGACGCCGACGCAGCCGCCCGCCAGGAGCGCCAGCAGGGCCATGAGGGCGGCCGTCGCGAGCCGGGGCCTCATGCGTCCGCCTCCAGTTCCAGTTCGGCGTACGGCGCCCGCTGCAGCTCGATCTCCGGCGGCACCAGCGGCAGCGGCGACCCGCGCAGCTCCGTCCCCGCCACCCGGGGCAGCGACAGCCGGAACTGCGATCCCTGGCCCGGCTCACCCCACGCCTGCAGCCAGCCGCCGTGCAACTCGGCGTCCTCCATCGAGATCGACAATCCCAGGCCGGTGCCGCCCGTCGTACGGGCGCGCGCCGGGTCGGCGCGCCAGAACCGGTCGAAGACCATGTTCGCCTCACCGGGCCGCAGGCCGCAGCCGTGGTCGCGGACGGCGATCGCGACGGCGTCCCGGTCGGCGGCGACGCTGATGACGATGTCCTTGCCCTCGCCGTGCTCGACCGCGTTGACCAGCAGGTTGCGCAGGATGCGCTCGACGCGGCGGCGGTCGACCTCGGCCATGGTCGCCTCGGCCGGGAGCTGCTGGATGATCTTGCTGCCCTTGCGCTCGGCCAGGTCCTCGGCGTAGCCGACCGACCGCAGCACCAGCTCGCGGACGTCCATCGGCTCGATGTCGAGGGTCGCGGCGCCGGCGTCGTACCGGCTGATCTCCAACAGGTCGGCCAGCAGCCCGTCGAAGCGTTCGAGCTGGCTCTGCAGCAGTTCGGCGGAGCGGGCGGCCATCGGGTCGAAGTCCTCCCGCGACTCGTACAGCACCTCGGCCGCCATCCGGACCGTGGTCAGCGGGGTGCGCAGCTCATGGGAGACGTCGGAGACGAACTGGCGCTGCACCTGCGACAGCTCCTGGAGCTGGACGATCTTCTCCTGCAGGTTCGCGGCCATGTCGTTGAAGGAGGTCGCGAGCCGGGCCAGGTCGTCCTCGCCGCGTGCCTTCATCCGCTCCTCGAGGCGCCCGGCCGCCAGCCGCTCGGCCGCCTGGGCCGCCATCCGCACCGGAATGACCACCTGGCGCGTGACGATCGAGGCGATCGCGGCGAGGAGCAGGACGAGCGCCGCGCCGACGCCGAGGATGGTCTGCTGGACGACCTCCAGGCTCTGCCGCTCCTGCGTCAGCGGGAACAGGTAGTACAGCTGATACCGGCTGACCTTCTTGCCGACGATCAAGCCCGGCTTGGACGAGCCGTCGTCGTACGTCAGCATGCCGTAGGTGCGGTAGGGATCGCTCCCGTCGGATGACTCGACCTGCTGCATCAGCACGGCCGGGACGCTCTTCAGCCGGATCCAGTTGGAGCTGAACCCGACGCTGCCCGGGTCGTCCCGGTCGAGGATGATCACCTCGTACAGGCCGGACGGCCCGCTCCGGTGGGCGAGCGTGGTGACGATCCCGTTGAGCGTGCTCTTGGTGTCGTCGGAGTCGTCCGTGCCGGCGCTGGCCAGCCGGCCCTGGGCCACGCCCACGCCCTCGTCCAGCTGGAGCAGCGCCGCCCGCTCCTTGGCCTCCAGCAGCGCGCTGGTGATCTGCTGCATCAGGAAGACGCCGAGCACCGCGACGACCAGACCGGACACGAGGAGGGTCGTCGTCACGACGCGGGCCTGCAGCGACCGCCGCCAGCCGACGTACGCCCGGCGCACCACCGCGCGGGCGTAACGGCGGATCGGGCGCAGGCCACGGCGGGCCGCCGACGGCAGCGTCGGCCATCTGTTCATGGACTGATCGGGGGAGTCGGGAGGCCTGGCCGCTACGCCGGCCCCGCCTTGTAACCGACGCCGCGCACGGTCACGACGATCTCCGGATGCTCGGGATCCTTCTCGATCTTGGCGCGCAGCCGCTGCACGTGGACGTTCACCAACCGGGTGTCGGCGGCGTGGCGGTAGCCCCACACCTGCTCGAGCAGCACCTCGCGGGTGAAGACCTGGCGCGGCTTGCGGGCCAGCGCGACGAGCAGGTCGAACTCCAGCGGCGTCAGCGGGATGTGCCGGTCCGCCCGCTTCACCGAGTGGCCCGCCACGTCGATCGAGATGTCGCCGATCTGCAGCAGCTCCGGCGTCGGGTCGTCGGTCCGGCGGAGCCGGGCGCGCACCCGCGCCACCAGCTCCTTCGGCTTGAACGGCTTGACGATGTAGTCGTCGGCGCCGGACTCGAGGCCGAGAACGACGTCGACCGTGTCGCTCTTGGCGGTCAGCATCACGATCGGCACGCCGGACTCGGCGCGGATCTGACGGCAGACGTCGATCCCGTCGATGCCGGGGAGCATCAGGTCAAGCAGCACGAGGTCGGGCCGGGTCTCCCGGAATGCCTCGAGCGCCTTGTCACCGTCGTGCACGAACGACGGCTCGAAGCCTTCGCCGCGGAGCACGATGCCGAGCATCTCGGCCAGAGCCAGGTCGTCATCGACGACCAGCACGCGTCCCTTCATGAGCCCTCATCGTCGCGTTATCGGAGGCGGTCGCCCAGAGCAGCCAGCGTACCTTCGTTCACCGGCGAGATGACCCCACGCTCGGTGACGATGGCGGTCACCAGGTCGCCCGGAGTCACATCAAAGGCCGGATTGTAGACAGGACTCCCGAACGGCGCCGTAGGTTGTCCGGCGATCGTGGTGACTTCTCCCGGATCACGTAGTTCGATCGGGATGTCGGCCCCCGTTCGCGCGGTCAGATCGACGGTACTCGTCGGCGCGACCACCACGAACGGCACGCCGTGGTGGCGGGCCAGCACGGCGAGGGAGTACGTCCCGACCTTGTTGGCCACGCTGCCGTCCCGGGCGATGCGGTCGGCGCCCAGCACGACCAGGTCGACCTCCCCGGCGGCGAACAGGGAGGCGGCCGCGCCGTCCGGCAGCAGGGTGTGCGGCATCCCGTGCCGCGCCGCCTCGTACGCCGTCAGCCGGGCGCCCTGCAGGAGGGGGCGGGTCTCGTCGACCCACAGCATCTTGAGCCGCCCGGCGCGGTGCGCGGCGAGCACGACGCCCAGCGCGGTGCCGTCACCGCCCGCCGCGAGGGCTCCGGTGTTGCAGTGCGTGAGGACCCGGCCGCCGTCCGGGACCAGCTCCAGGCCGTGCGTGGCCATCCGCGCCGAGAACTCCGCCTCCTCGGCCGCGATCGCGTGCGCCTCCGACAGCGCCGAACGCCCCTCCTCGTGGGCCCGGAGGACCCGCTCGGCGCCCCTGGCGAGGTTGACCGCGGTCGGCCGGGCGCCGGCGAGGGTACGCGCCGCCGCCGCGACGTCCTCGCCGAGCACGGCGGCCAGCGCGACGCCGTACCCGGCGGCGATCCCGAGCAGCGGGGCCCCGCGGACGGCGAGGTCCTTGATCGCGGCGACGATCGCGGGGACGTCACGGCAGACCAGGGCGGTCTCCTCCCCCGGCAGCCGGGTCTGGTCCAGCAGCAGCAGCGCGGGCCCCTCGGGCGGGTCGATCCACCGCAACACGTCCATATCCCTCAGTCTGCCTCAGCACGGACGGACGGTCACCGGATCGAGCGGACGGCGGCGGTCGATCACCCGTACTCTCACCGCATGGCAGGATTGGCCGGGTAATCGGCGGGCGGGGAGCAGGCGATGACCGACGCGGGAGCTTGGGCGTCTCCGGGCTCCGCCATGCCCGAAACCGATGGCGCCGACGCGGTGGCACCGCCGCCGGCTCCCCCCGCCGCCGCGGAGGACATCCTCGAGACGGAGATCCCGCTGCGGCCGCTCGGCGTCTCCGAGCTCCTCGACGGGGCGATCACCTACGTCCGCCGCAGCCCGCGCGCCGCGCTCGGCCTGTCGGCGATCCTCACCGGCATCGTCCAGGTGATCGTCACGGCCGTGCAGTTCATCGCGCTCGGCGGCCGGCTCCGCACCAACGTCGACAGCCCCGCGGACCTCGTCCGCACCCTCGGGCCGGCGTCCATGACGTCCGTCGTCGGGCTGTTCCTCACCGCGTACGTCGTGCTGCTGCTCAGCGGTCTCCTCGCCCCCGTCATGGGGCGCACGCTGCTGGGCCGTGCCACCTCGTTCGGGCAGGCCTGCCGCGACGCGCGCGCCGTCAAGGGCCGCCTCATCGGCACCGCGACGGCCGTCCTCGCGATCGTGCTCCTCGCCATCGCGCTCCCCCTCGCCCCGCTCGTCGCGTCGGTCCTCGCCCACGCGCCCACGGGCCTGCAGGCCCTCACGGCCGTCCTCGGCGTGCCGCTGGCGCTGGCGCTGATGGTCGTCGGCTACGTCTGGTTCGCCCTCGCCGCCCCCATCGCCGTCCTCGAGCGCCGGGGCGTCCGTGCCGCGCTCCGCCGCTCGGCGGAGATCGTGCGCGGCCGCTGGTGGCGGATGATGGGCGTGCTCACCCTGGCGCTGGTCATCACGTTCTTCGTCGAGTTCCTGGTGCTGCCCGTGCCGTTCGCGGTCGCGCAGCAGATCATCCTCGTCTTCGACAAGGATCCGCACGGCTGGCTGCTCGTGGCCGCCATCGCGGTCGGCGGGGTGGGCCGCGTCATCGCCGGTACTCTCGTCAATCCGTTCAACGCCGGAGTGATCACGCTGATCTACGCCGACCGGCGCATGCGGCGCGAGGCGTTCGACCTGGAGTCGCAGCTCGAGCCGTCGGACGACCCGCTCGCCGCCTGGCTGCCCGGCCCGCTCACGGCCGCCGGGTCGGGTCCCCAGCCGAAGACGCCGCGCCCGTCCTTCGTGGCCCCTCCGCCCCCGCCTCCGCCGCCTCCGGGATGGCACCGATGACGCCGCCGCTTCATTACGGAGGCGGTCCGCCGATCGCCCGCGACCCCGCGCGCGAGCTGGCCCGCCGCGAGCTCGAGAAGCGGATGTACCACCAGGACGACCCGTCGTTCTTCGAGCGCATCCTGAACAAGATCGGTGACTGGCTCAACGCCCTGTACCACCGCGCGACCGACGTCGGAGGCGGCGGAACCGGCGGCGGCTGGCTCGGCTATCTCGTCCTGCTGCTCATCTTCGCGCTGGTGGTCGCCGCAGTCTGGTGGCGGATCGGCAGCGTGCGCCGCAACGCCGCCGGGCCCCGGTCCCTGCTCGGCGAGTCGGTCGCCACGGCCGAGGACCACCGCGCCACGGCCGAACGCCACGCCGCCACCGGCGAGTGGCCCGAGGCCATCCGCGAACGCCTCCGCGCCATCGCCCGCGACCTCGAGGAGCGGGCGATCGTCCCGCCCCGGCCCGGCCGGACCGCCGACGAACTGGCCGCCGAGGCGGGGACGGCGCTGCCCGACCACGCCGACGCCCTCGCCTCCGGCGTACGGCTGTTCGACGACGTCTGGTACGGCGGCCGGGACGGCGACGCGGCCGGCTACCGGACGCTCGTCGACCTCGACAACCGGCTGCGCAACGCGCGCCCCGTCCCGCTCGAAGGCGTGTCATGACCGAGCGCAGCGAGGGAATCGGCAAGCACAGCGACCTGGTCACTCCTCCGACGAAGGAGGATTCATGACGACGTTGCAGGCTCCGCCGGTCGGTGAGCCGGCCACCGCCGGACAGGTCGCGCGGCACCGCTGGCAGCGGTCCCGCGGCATCCTCGTCGCGGTGCTCGCCCTGCTGGTCCTCGGGGTGCTGCTCGCCCTGATGCGCCCGCGCACCGGCTCGGAGACCCTCGACCCGGACTCGCCCGGCCAGCAGGGCGCCCGCGCCCTCGCGGAGATCACCCGGCAGCACGGCACGCCCGTGACCGTCGTGCACACGGCCGCCGACGCCGCCGAGCGCCTGCGCGCCCAGCCCGACGCCGTCCTCGTCGTCGTCCGCTCCGAACGCCTCGTCGCCGCCGACCTGACCGCCCTCCGGAGCGCGCCCGGCGACCGCCTCCTGGTCACTCCGTCCAGCGAGACGCTGAACGCGCTGGCCCCGGGCGTCGAGGCGTCCGGCGCCGCGTGGGGCACCCCCGAGCCCGGCTGCACCCTGCCCGCCGCCGCGTACGCCGGGAACGCCGACTTCCTCGGCGCGACCACCTACACGGCGCCCGGCGAGGCCACGAAGTGCTACCTCTCCGGCGACGAGGCGGGGCTGGTGCAGCTGCCGGTGGGCGGCGCGACCGTCACCGTCCTCGGCTCGGCCCGCCCGCTCACGAACGAGCACCTCGCCGAACACGGCAACGCCGCCCTGGCCATGAACCTCATCGGGTCCCGGAGCGGCGCCGTCTGGCTGATGCCGGACCTGCCGGCGCCGGGCAGCGGCGGGCACAAGTCGTTCTTCGAACTCGTCCCGTTCGGCGTCCGGCTCGGCCTGCTGCAGGTCGTGATCGCCGTGGTCCTGGTGGCGCTGTGGCGGTCCCGGCGCCTCGGCCCGGTCGTCGTCGAGCCGCTCCCGGTCGTCGTGCGCTCCGCGGAGACCGTCGAGGGCCGGGCCCGCCTGTACCGCTCCCGCCGGGCCGCCGACCGCGCGGCGGAGGCGCTGCGCGCCGGCGCG
>NZ_JBFAUT010000107.1:0-16828 GCF_040679475.1 Actinoallomurus sp. NPDC052274 | reverse complement strand
CCCGCCCGGCGCCCCGGCGGTACGCCGGGCGGGTCGGCCTGGTGACCGGGGGAGCCTCCGGCATCGGCGCCGCGACCGCGGTCCGCCTCGCGGCCGAGGGCGCCGCCGTGCTGATCGTCGACGTGTCCGCCGAGGGGGAGGCCGTCGCGGCGCGCGTCCGGGAGGCCGGGGGCCGGGCCGCGTACCTGGCCGGCGACGTCAGCCGGGAGGACACCTGGGACCGCGCCGCCCGGGTGGCGGAGGAGGCGTTCGGCCCCGTCGACGTCCTCGTCAGCAACGCGTACGTCGTGGACGTCGCACCGGCCCACGAGCTGTCCCCGGAGTCCTGGCGCCGCCAGATCGACGTGTGCCTGACGGCGGCGTTCCTGGGCGCGCGGCGGCTCCTGCCCGGCATCGCCGAGCGCGCCGGCGCCATGGTGATCACCTCGTCGGTGCACGCCCTCGTCGGATTGCCCGGTCACCCCGCGTACGCCGCCGCCAAGGGCGGGCTGGTCGCGCTGACCCGGCAGCTCGCCGTCGAGTACGGCCCGGCAGCGCGGGTCAACTGCGTGATCCCCGGCCCGATCATGACCGCGGCCTGGGAGCGGGTGGACGAGACCGACCGCGCGAAGAGCGTCCAGGCCACCGTCCTGCGGCGGTTCGGCGAGCCGGAGGAGGTGGCCGCGGCGATCGCCTACCTCGCGTCGCCGGACGCCTCCTTCGTGACCGGCGCCGCCCTCACCGTGGACGGCGGCTGGAGCATCGCGCGGGACTCCGCGTGAGGGGCCGCGCCGGCGAACGGGACGGTGGGTGACCCGTGGCGTTCTACGGTGGCCGCGGACTGCACGGTCAGACCGTCGAGGCCGTCGCCAACATGATCTTCACCGGGGAGTTCCAGGAAGGCGACGGCATCGACGTCGCCGGCCTGCAGAAGCGGCTCGGCGTGAGCTCCACGGCGCTGCGCGAGGCGCTGAAGGTGCTGACGGCCAAGGGCCTCATCCTCGCCCGGCCCAAACGCGGCACGTTCGTCCGGCCCCGGTCGGACTGGAACCTCCTGGACGGAGACGTCATCCGGTGGAAGTTCGCCGCCGGGCCGGACGACGCCTTCCTCCGCGACCTGCACGAGATCCGGTCCATCATCGAGCCGAGCGTCGCCGGGCTGGCCGCCTTCCGCCGCGACACCGTCCAGCTCATCGCCCTGGAGCGGGCGCTGCAGCGGATGGACCGGGCGCGCGGGGACGTCGCCGAGGCCACCGCCGCCGACGTGGAGTTCCACCGCGCGCTGCTCGTCGCCACCGGCAACGAACTGCTGATCCGCATGGACGTCATGATGGGCGCCGTCCTGGCCGGTCGCGACGCCCTGGTGCACGGGGTGGTCGGCGGCGCCGACGCGATCCCGAGCCACCGGGCGGTCCTGGAGGCCGTGCGGGCCGGCGACGGCGGCACCGCCGAGGAGGCCATGCGGGCGCTGCTGCTGCGGGCCTGGCGGGATCTGCACCGCGTACGAGGCGAACCCGGCGGGATTCGGGGCAGAGCACAGGAATGAAGATCGCCAAGATCGAGACGTTCCTCGTTCCGCCCCGATGGCTGTTCTGCCGTGTCGAGACCGACGACGGCCTCGTCGGATGGGGCGAGCCGGTCGTCGAGGGCCGCGCCGAGGTGGTGCGGACGGCCGTCGACGTGCTCGCCGAGTACCTCATCGGACGTGACCCGCTGCGGATCGAGGACCACTGGCAGGTCCTGACCAAGGGCGGGTTCTACCGGGGCGGCCCGGTGCTGTCGAGCGCCGTCGCCGGGCTGGACCAGGCGCTGTGGGACATCGCGGGCCGGTGTTACGGAGCGCCGGTGCACCGCCTGCTCGGCGGACCGGTGCGCGACCGGGTGCGCGTCTACGCCTGGGTGGGCGGCGACGAGCCCGCACGGCTGCGCGACGCGCTCGCCGAGCAGGTGGAGGCCGGGTTCACCGCCGTGAAGATGAACGCCTCCGGCCTGCTGTCCCGCATGCCCACCGCGGCGGAGATCGGGGGGATCGTCGCACGCGCCGAGGTCGCGCGGGAGGTGCTCGGCCCCGCCCGCGACTTCGCCCTCGACGCGCACGGCCGGGCGACCGTGCCCGCGGCCCGCCGGATCCTCGCCGCCGTCGCGCCGTTCCACCCGATGTTCGTCGAGGAGCCCGTCGCCCCCGAGCACCTGTCCCGGCTCGGCGACCTGGTGAGCGGCACCACGGTGCCGGTCGCGCTCGGCGAACGGCTGTACTCCCGCTCCGACTTCCTGCCCGCCCTCCAGGCGGGGCTGTCGATCGCCCAGCCCGACCTCTCACACGCCGGCGGGATCTCCGAGACACGGCGCATCGCGGCGGTCGCGGAGGCGTACGACGTGCAACTCGCGCCGCACTGCCCGCTGGGTCCGATCGCGCTCGCCGCCAGCCTGCAGGTCGCGTTCGCGACGCCGAACTTCCTGATCCAGGAGCAGAGCGCCGGCATCCACTACAACACGGACGCGGACCTGCTCGACTACGTCCTGGACCGGGCGCCGTTCACCTTCGTCGACGGGTACGCCGTACGAAACGACCTGCCCGGTCTCGGCGTCTCGGTGGACGAGGCGGCGGTACGCGAGGCCGACCGGCGGCCGCACGCCTGGCGCAACCCCGTATGGCGCCACGACGACGGCTCCCTGGCCGAGTGGTGAGCGAGCCCATGGCGCCCCGGACCGAGCGAGGCCGTGGCACCCTGGACGACGTGACGGAGCAGGGTATGACGGCGCACGGACCCATCGGCCGGACGACCGCGAAGGAGGCCGCGTGGGCATGACGCGACGACGGGCCACGACGGCGGGCCGCCGGCCGGCCGACCGCCGCGAGGACGTCGCCCGTCCCCACGAGGTCGTCACGATCGGCGAGGCCATGGCCGCCCTGCGCGGCGACGGCCCGCTCCGGCTGGGCGGCCCGCTCACCCTCTCGATGGCCGGCGCCGAGGCGAACGTCGCGATCGGACTCGCCCGCCTGGGCCACCGTGTCCGGTGGGCGGGTGTCGTGGGCGCCGACGAACTCGGCGAGCTGGTGCTGCGCACCCTGCGGGCCGAGGGCGTCGACGTGGGCACGGTACGGCGGGACCCGACCGCGCCGACCGGTCTGCTCCTGCAGGAGCATCGGGTGGCCCACGTCACGCGCGTGCACTACTACCGATCCGGTTCCGCCGGATCGGCCCTGCGCGCCGACGACGCCGACGCCGCGCTGCCCGTCGGCGAACCGGCCCGGTTCCTGCACGTCACCGGCATCACCCCCGCCCTCGGCCCCGATCCGCGCCTCGCGGTCGAACGCGCCGTGCGCCGCGCCCGCGAGGCCGGCACCCGGATCTGCCTGGACGTGAACTACCGATCCCGCCTGTGGTCGCCCGACCTGGCCGCCCGGGTCCTCGGCGAGCTCCTGCCCTGCGTCGACGTCCTGATCGCCTCCGAGGACGAGCTTCCGCTCGTCGCGGGCGGGGAGACCGGCGAGGAGCGCGCGGCCGGCCAGCTCCTCGACACCGGGATCGGTGAGGTCGTCGTCAAGCACGGTGGCGCGGGGGCGCGGGTCTGGTCGGCCGCCGGCGCGGTACGGTCGCCCGCGCGCACCGTGCCGGTGACCGGTACCGTCGGCGCCGGTGACGCCTTCACGGCCGGCTACCTGTCCGCCGCCCTCGACGACCTGCCGATCCAAGACCGGCTCGACCGCGCCGTCACCGTCGGGGCCTTCGCGGTGGCCGCCGCCGGGGACTGGGAGGGCCTGCCCACCCGCGCCGAACTGGCGCTGCTGTCCGCGCCCGACGGCGGCACCATCCGCTGACGCACGCGTTGAGGACCTCATCGAGCCGATGTCGAGCGCGGGGTTGCGCGTAGGAGATCCGCGCGAACGATCCTCAGTGGGACGGACAACGTCCCGAAGCATTCCTCAGAACAAAGGACACAGGCATGAGCATCGACTTCAGCAAGAGGCCGGCCACGACGCTCACGAAGAACGACGAGGCCGTGGGCGTGGCGCTCGCCGACAAGGTCAGGAGCGTGATCACGGCCGAGCTCACCTGGCGCTCCGGCGTCACGGGCGGCTCGGACCTCGACCTCTTCGGCTGGGTCATCGGTGGGAACGACGTCGTCGTTCCCACCCCCGGCAAGGACACCACGCCGCTCTCGGCGGACGTGGCCACGGTCGTGCACCACCACAACCTGGGCTCCCTGCAGGCCCCGCCCTTCATGCAGCACCAGGGGGACCGCCGGACGCCGGGACGCGAGGTCATGTACCTCACCGGGCTGGCGGAGCAGGGCTACGCCCTCTTCGGGGTGTACCAGGCGTACGGCAACGGCTCCGGATCCCTCAGGCGGTTCGGAGCGACGGTGACCGTCACCGACACCGAAGGCAACAAGACCACGGTGCCGCTGCTCGGAAGGAACCCCTTCCGGTACTGGGCGACCATCGCGGTCGTCGACTGCACGGATCCGCGGGGCTACGTGGTCCGCAGGGCCGAGAAGTACAGCCGGCTGGGAACCGAGCGCTCGCCCGTGCTCTACGCGGACGGCTCCTTCAAGATGAACCGGGGACGCAGGTACCTGGTCAAGTAGGCGACGGCCCGGTGTCCTGACGGACCGTCGCCTCACCCTGGGGCCCGCCTGCACATCCGCAGGCGGGCCCTTCGTCCCCTCTCGGTCTTGCTCCGTCACCGCGAGCGAAGGACGGACCGCCGGTCCCGCTTGCGTCATCTGCCGGAATGGGACCTGAGTGGGACGACGTTCTCGTCCGGACGATGACGCGGCGCCGTCCGGTGACGCGTCGGGCCGGGTGAGGCGCGCCCTCAGGCTCGGGCGGCGGCGCGGACGGCGTCCTCGATCGGCGTGTCACCGCCGACGAGTTCGAGGGTCCGCCCGGCGGTGCCAGGGGTGTCGAGCAGCGCGGCGATCACCCGCGCCACGTCGGCGCGGGTCACCGTACCGCGCGGCACGGACTCCTCCAGCCGGACGCGGCCGGTCGCCGGGGCGTCGGTCAGGCCGCCCGGGCGCAGGACCGTCCAGTCCAGGTCGCGCCCGCGCAGGTCCTCCTCGGCGGCCGTCTTGGCCGCGATATAGGCGGCCCAGACGTCGTCGCGACCGGGCTGCGGCGGCCTGCCCGCGCCCATCGAGGAGATCTGCACGAACCTGCGGACCCCGGCCCGCTCGGCCGCGTCGGCCAGCAGCACCGACGCGGCGCGGTCGACGGTGTCCTTGCGGGCGGCACCGCTGCCCGGCCCCGCGCCCGCCGCGAACACGACCGCGTCCGCCTGGTCCAGGTGGACCGCGACGTCCTCCAGCGTCGCGGACTCCAGGTCGCAGACGACCGGGGCGGCGCCGGTGGCCGCGACGTCGGCGGCGTGGTCCGGGTTGCGGAACAGGCCGACGACGCCGTCACCGCGCGCCGCCAGCAGCTCTTCCAGGAGGAGGGCGATCTTGCCGTGTCCCCCCGCGATCACGATTCTCATGTGCTTCCGAACGCGGCGAGGCCCTGATGATCTTCCCGCGGGCCGCCGGCCGGCCTCCTCACCCGATCTCCAGCACGATCTTCCCCCGGGTGTGGCCCTCGGCGCTCAGCCGCTGCGCCTCGGCCGCCTCGCCCAGCGGGAAGGTCTTCGCGACGGTGACGTTCAGCCGCCCGTCGTCGGCCAGGCCCGCGAGCGCGGCGAGGTCGGTCGGGTCCGGCCGGACGAAGACGTACCGTCCCCCGCGGTCCCGGACGGACGGGTCGACGATCGACGCCCAGCGTCCCTTGTCGGTCAGCAGCCCCGGCGTGACGTCGATGGCCTCGCCGCCCACGAGGTCGAGGGCGGCGCTCACCCCGCCAGGTGCCAGGCGGCGCACCTCGTCCGCGAGGCCCGGCCCGTACGCGACCGGTTCGGCGCCGAGTTCGCGCAGGTAGTCGTGGTTGTGCGGGCCGGCCGTGCCGATGACGCGGGCGCCCTTGGCGCGGGCGATCTGCACGGCGAACGAGCCGACACCGCCCGAGGCGGCGTGGACGAGCACGGTGTCGTCGGGAGTGATGGCCAGGGCCTTCGTGAGCGCCTGGTAGGCGGTCAGCCCGGCCAGCGGCAGCCCGGCGGCCTCGGCCCAGGACAGTCGCTTCGGTTTGCGGCCCAGCGTGCGCAGCGGCGCCGAGACCAGTTCGGCGTACGTGCCGCGGCCGATGTGGTCCTCCCGGACGTACCCGATGACCTCGTCACCGGGGGAGAACTCGCTGACGGCCGGGCCGACCCGCTCGACCACGCCCGCCAGGTCCCAGCCGGGGATGACGGGGAAGTCCGTGGTGAACAGGCCGTCGAGGTTCCCCTCCCGGATCTTCCAGTCCACCGGGTTCACCCCGGCCGCCTTCACGCGTACCAGCACGAAGTCCGGTCCGACCTTGGGATCGGGCACGTCGGTGAGTTCGAGTACGTCCGGGCCGCCGTAGCGGTGCATCGTTATCGCTTTCACACCACCAGCCTTACCAGCGCCCGCTCGCTGACACCTCGATCCGCGCCGGGCCGCGCCGGGAGCGGACCCCGGGGCGGCCCGGGGTGGAGCGCGTGGTCCTCAGCGGAACCGGGTGTAGCCGGCCAGCCCCAGCAGGAGGAGTGCCGTGGGGCCGAGTACGACGAGCGCGGTCAGCAGGACCCCGCGGCCGAACTGGTACGTGAGGGGAACGAGCCGTTCGGACCGGCCCGGGGCGCGCCACGAGACGCGCCGTTCCGCCGCGCCCGACCCCGGCCCCGCCGCGCCGGACCGTTCCGCCGCACCCGATCCTGCGGCGCCCGGCTCCGCGGCGCCCGGCTCCGTGGTGCCTGACCGCTCCGTCGTGCCTGGTCGCTCCGTCGTGCCGGGCCGGTCGTCGCGGGCCCGGCCCGGCGGCTCCGCCGACCCGCGGTCCTGCCCGTCGATCGGCAGTCCGACCGCCCAGGCGAACAGGTCGGCGAGCGCGGCCGACGGGGTGTCGAGGCCGGAGGCGAGGTAGCGGACGTGCCCGGCGGTGCGGTCGAGCGTGCGGATCGTGTTGCCGAGACCGACGCCCTCCAGCCAACCGCGAACGTCCTCCTCGACGTCCCGGCCGACCGACGTCCGGCGCAGGACGTCGGCCTTGGTGACGACGACGGCGATGCGACGATGCCGGCCCTGGTCGGCACGGGAGCGCAGGTCGGCCAGCAGCCGCTGCAGCGTGTCGGCGGGGTCCTCCTCGGACGTCGCGGTCGCCTCGACCAGCAGCCGTTCCTCACGGGACAGCGCCGGGCGCAGCTCGGGCAGGGCGAACGGGTCGATGACGAACAGCAGCGCCTCGCCGTGGTCGAGGTAGCGCAGCCGCTCGACCCGCGTCGCCCCGGTGTGCAGCTCACCGGCCGGGTCGAACAGGTAGAGGATCCGGTGGCCCGCGGGCAGCGTCACGTCCAGCATCGTCGCGGCGGGCAGCTCCGGCCCGGTCTTGGCCAGGCGTCCGCCGGCGTCGAGTTCGGCGAGGGCGTCGGCGTAGGCGCCCGCGTCGCGCGCCTCGACGAACTCCGCCCGCCCACCGGACGCGGCGGCGCCGGCGCGCAGCGCCCGTACCGCCAGGAACATCAGCGTGGTCTTGCCGGCGGCGGGCCCGCCGACGAACGGCAGCGGCTCGACCCGCGCCCGGCCGATCCGCCCGGGGAGCGGGCGTCCGCAGTGCGGGCAGTAGGCGCTGAGCCGGAACCGGCCGAGCAGGATCGTCGTGGGCAGCCGGGCGCCGCACCGGCAGACGTGCCGGAACGCGCCGAGCCGGTTCGGCACCAGCCGGAAGTGCCGCGCGTCGCAGTTCGGGCAGGCGTACGACGGCAGCGCCAGCCGCTCGTAGCAGCCCGGATGGGGACAGGCGAGAAGGATCCGGCGGTAGGCCGTCCAGAGCCGCTCGACCGTCCCGAGCACCAGGACGCAGACCGACCAGGCGACCAGGCCGATGCCCGCCACCGACACGGTCACCACGGCGAAGGCCAGCGCGGCGAAGGCCAGCGGCAGTGCCGACAGCAGGATCCCGGCGCACAACCCGAGCCAGATCGGGAACACGGCGAGCCCCTGGGGGAGAGGCAGCATCCGGGCCGTCAGCGTGGTGACGGCCCCGCGCGCCTCCGTCAGGCACCAGGGGATCGTCCGGAGCGTCAGCGTCCGGGCGTCCCGCCAGACCTGGTCGATGAGGTACTGCGGGTACACCGGGTCCGGTGCGTCGGCCGCCGGCCGGGGCACGGCGGACGGCCCATCCAGCCGGACGGCCGTCAGGGTCCGCCACGCGACGACGGCGAACCGGCCGATCCCCGCGCCCGTGGCCGCGACCAGGGCGACCGGTACGGCGACCGGGACGACGAACACGAACTCGACCCACACCAGGCCGACCCAGAGGCAGAACAGCAAGGCGTAGACGACGGGCATCGCGTCACGCCCCCCGCCGCGCGCGCCGCCATGCCGCGGCCAGTCGCGGGTCGCGGTCGGTGAGCGCCGACTCGACCTGCCGCCGGGCGAACCTCCCCAGCCCGTCCGCCCACGCCGCGAGGGCCGCGACGGTCACACCTGCCTCCGTGAGGCGCGCCTCGACCTCCGCCAGGTCCGTGCGGCCGTGCCGGTCCAGGTCGGCGGCCGGCCAGGGTTCCGCCAGGTCGTCGCGTACGGTGTCGGGCGCCGCGACGAGCATCCGGGCCCGCGCCGCGGGCGAGCGGCCGGCGAAGACGCGGGAGACACCGGCCAGCGCGCGTTCGTGCAGCGGATCGCCCCGCCGCAACGTGGTCAGGAACCCGGCGACGTCCTCCTCGGAGCCGACGCGCAGCGCCCGCTCGTAGGTCAGGACCATGCGCGCCGCGCCGGCCAGGGTCGGCAGCCGGTCATGGATCAGCCGGGCGAGACGTACGCCCTCCTCGGCCTCCAGCGGCAGGCCGTCGAACACCCGGCGGGGCAGGGCGCGCAGGACGGCGAACCGCCGCATCGCCGGGCCCAGGCGTTCCACCAGCCACCGGCACTCCGGCACCGTCGGCGGATCCGCCCACAGCACGCCGAGCAGGTCTTCGACGTCGGGCAGACCGTGGGGTTCGAGCTCGACCAGCGCGGCGGTGGCCGTCAGGCGGTCGGCGCGCGCGGACAGGACCAGGCCTCCGGTGCGCGGGGCACGCGTCCAGTCCCGGTCGCCGAGCGCGGCACACGCCTCCGGCGTCAGCATCGCCCGCCGGACCGCCGGGAGGCTCGCCTCCAGCCCGGTCACCACGCCGGAGGCCATCGCCTCCCGCCAGAGCGGCGGAGTCGCCTCGACCGCCGCGGCCACGTCACCCGCGCCACGCCGCGCGCAGGCGGCCGCCGCCGTGACCAGATGGTCGGCGTCCACCGCGCCGCCGACCTGGACCGCGAGGTCGACGACCCCGGCGAGCGCCCGCAGGTCCGGCGCTCCGGCCATCGCCGCCCGGAAGTCCTCCGGCAGCCCGTCGCGCAGCCGTACCCCGGTCAGCCGCGGCCGCAGCGCCGGGTCGGCCAGGGCCAGCCGGACACAGCACTCGGCCGCCTCCGGTACCGCGTCCGCCAGCGCCGCCGCCAGTTCGAAGCCGACCGCGGGCAGCGCGGGCCGCAGCGACGGCCAGGTCCAGCCGGGCACCCCGCGAGCGCGGACCAGCCCCGCGGCCACCGCCTGCTCGCCGGCGGAGACGGCCGTGTCCCCCCGGCACAACGCGAGCAGCGCCGCCGCGCCGTCGAGCGCGGACACCCCGCCGTCCCGGAGGTGAGGGGCGCCGCCCGCGCCGTCGGGGGAGGAGACCTCTTCGTTCCGCGCGGGACGCGCGCCGCCCGCCGCCGCAGAGCCGGCGGCGTGGACCTTCCCGTTCGGACGCGCGCCGCCCGCCGCCGCGCCTCCGGGCGGGACCTCCCCGTCCGGGTAGTGACGTGGCGCGCCCGCCGTGCCGCCGGGCGAGGAGGCCGCCCCGTCGGCGGAGCGCCCGGAACCCCGGGAGTCCCGTGTCGCCGTGTCCTCGAGCGCGCCGGGGTCCTGCGGTCCGTCGGCGATCAGCTCCCCGACCGCGTCGATGCCGTCCAGGTCACCGGTCCGCCAGCAGTCCGTGATCACCCGCGCGAACCGGCCCGGCCGCGCGCCGTCCGGGGCGAACGGTTCGTCGAGGCGGAAGCCGCCGTCCGGGCAGGCGGCCGGGACGGTGCCGACGATGACCTGCGGCGCGGCGTCCGGGTCGGCGGCGTACGTCGTGAACGAGAGCCGCGCCGCGAGGTCCGCGGGCAGCGAGTACGACGCCACCGCGATCCACCGGGCGACGACCTCGGCGTCCTCGGCGACCAGGACCACCCGGCCGTGGCCCGCGTCCACCACCGTGGCGACGGCGTCGAGCAGCGCGGCGAGCCGGTCGTGCGCCCGCTCGCCGCCGAGCCGTCCGACGAGCGACTCCGGGTCGAACGCCGTGCCGGGCGTCAGGACGGCCGCCGCCGGCTCGTCCGCCGGCACGGCGGCGTCCCACAGGGGGGAGTCCCAGAACTCGATCGGCCGCAGCCCCTCCATCTCCTCCGGAGTGGCCACGATCGCCTGTCCGAGGAAGTTGCCGTACCGGCCCGAGTAGTCGCGGCCGGTGTACCGGCAGCGGGCCAGCACGGTGTACTCGTCCGCGCGGCCGTAGGTCAGCGCGATGGGGAAGCCCGCCAGCTCCTCGGGGCCCGGCGCGGACGGCGCCCCCGGCGGCGGCCGGTACGCCATGTACGACGTGACCGCGCCGATGACGTCGGGCGGTGTGTCCGGGCTCATCTCGACGAACTGGAAGCCCGACCGGCCCGTCGGCCCGCGCTCGGCCGAGGTGTAGGCCAGCCGCCAGATCATCCGCGGGCCCCGTCGAGCATCCCGAACCGGTACAGCAGCCACAGCAGCGGGTCCTCGACGCGGTACGGACGGATGCCCCCCGTACCGACCGCCCCGTCGCGTGGCAGACCGCCCAGCGCGGAGACTCCGAACAGGCCGTACTCGGCGTACTCGTGCCCCAGGTAGCGGTCGAGCTCGCCGGCCTGCCAGTCGTACAGCAGCGCGCGGACCTGCTCCTGCACGGCCTCCCGATCGTCCAGGTCGAGCGCGTCGGTTCGCTCGCGGTGCCGCTGCAGCGCCCCGTCGAGCGGCAACGCGTCGATCTTGGTGAGCGCCACGGCGGCGGGGACCGGCAGCCGCCTGCCGTGCGGGACGTCCCGGCCGGCGCGCAACAGCTCGGTGACCCGGGCGATGACGTTGACGGGGTCGCCGTCCGGGTCGCCGTCCCCGGTCTTCAGCTCCAGGGGGTCGATGAGGAAGATGATGGCGTCGGCCGCCGCGAGATAGCGCAGATGCAGGTCGGTGACGTCCCGGCTGCGCAGGTCCTCACCCGCCGTGTCGAACAGCACCAGCGTCAGGGACATGTCCCGCTGCCGCAGCCGCCGGCGCCGGGTCCGGGTGAGGAGGTACACCAGCGGGTCGCGCGGCGTCGTCACCGCGCTGGCGGTCGCCGGCAGCAGCCGCCGCTCCCCGAACAGCGGCCGGTGGAAGTCGCGCTTGTAGCGCTCGATCGTGCGGTCGTCGCAGGCGACGAGCGAGGTGCCGAGCTCCGCGCCGATCCGGTGCGACAGCTCGTGCAGCAGCACCGCGATGTAGGTGCTCTTCCCGGAGTTCTTCGCACCGACGAGGGCCACGATCTTGCCCGGCGTCTCGCAGTACGCCGCGGGCAGCGGGTTGTGGCACTCCGGGCACGCGCGGCGGGCCGTGGTCTGCCCGCACTCGGGGCAGACCGCGCGGCGGGCCGGAGCCCGGCCGATCCGCGGTCGCGCCGACGGCTCCGGCGGTCCGAAGACCGGGGGCAGCGACGCGGCCGCCGCGGAGCCGGTATAGGCGGCCAGCCGCTCGTCGAGGCGCGGCGCGCAGCCGGGGCCGCGCCCAGGACCGCCCGCGCAACGGAACGCGATCCGTTCGCGCTCCACCCGCGCGAAGCAGTAGGGACAAGTGATCGACGGCATCAGCCCTCGCGTTCCGGTCGAGCGTCGCCCCACCCGGAGGCCGTGCGGGAGCCGGGGCGGTCGTGTCCCACGTCGTATCCCATCCTCAGCCCACCTTCAGGTGGCGGACCGGGGGGTCGCGCAGGTCGATTGTGTCGTCTTCGGCGAAGCACCGCAGCCAGTACGGCCGGGCCAGGCGCGGCAGCGCGACCTCGAGGCGCGCGGGCACGTCGACGTCGTCCCAGGTCATCACCGTCCGCCCGTCGCCGGGCCGCTGCGGCATGGGACCCGACCTGGTCACCAGGACCAGCCGCCGCAGGCGTACGGGGACGGCGGCGGACAGGGTGACGGTCAGCGGGCCGCGCAGGCGGGGTCGGCGCACCTCGTAGCCGACGGCGGTGCGGCCCGGCACCACCGTGGTCACGGGCGAGCCGGTGACCCGCCGTCCCTGCGCCGTCCCCGCCGCGGCGACCTCGATGGTGACCGTCTCGTCCGCGGGCGCCGCGAGGCGCACCCCACCGTGGGCGTCGTACCCGGCACGGCCGACGGGCAGGCGGCGCGCGTCACCGTGGCCCGACCACCAGGCGACCTCGACCTCGGTGACGTCCGGCGGCCAGTCGAACCCCAGGATGATCACCTCGCCGCGCCGCTGGGCGATCAGTTCGCGCGGGGGCGTCAGGCTCACGTGCTCGCGGTACGCGCCGACGGTGGCGAGGTCCCCGGCGACCGAAACGGCCAGCAGCACGCCCGGGCCCGTCTCGACCGTGAGGCCGCCCGGAGCGGGGACCGCGCGCAGCACCCGGCCCACGCGCCGAACGTCCTCCAGCGGCAGGGTCGTGCCGGGCGGCCAGGGCGGCGGCCGGTCCATCGCGACGAGCTCGACCTCGCCGTCGGCCGGCGGCTCGAAGGTGACGGCGAGCCGCCCGGCGGGGTCGTGCTCGACGTCGAACCCGGTCACGGGGCCGGGCCGGGCGGCGGGCGTCGCGGCGGCGTGCACCCCGGCCGTCACGGTCTCCCCGCCGTCGGCGCCGAGGTACGCGGCGGCGATGCGGTAGTGGTAGGTCGTCCCGTTGCGCACGGTCTCGTCGCGGAAACCGGTGCGCGCCGCCGGGACGGGCGTGCCGTCCCGGGTCACGATGACGCGGATCGCCTCCGGCGGGCAGGACCAGCGGGCCGCGACCACGCCGTCCGCGGCGGTCACGGTGACGTCCGCCGGCTCGGGACGCACGAGGACCGGCCCGGCGACCGCGGGCGCCGACGCCGCCGAGCCGCGCACGGCGAACACCGCGTAGTAGACGGGCGCGTTGAGGGGAGGCGCGGGGTCACGGGCGTGCGCCGCCTCCGCCGCGAGCCGCTCCCCGTCACCGGGGTGCCGGGGGACCCGCCCCAGGCAGCGCAGCACCACGTACCCGATCTCCCCGACGCGGGACGATGACGGCGACCAGCACAGCGCGACGGCGGCGCCGTCGACGGCCGCCTCGAGCCGTCCGGGCGCCTGGGGCGGCAGCCCGGCCTGCAGCTCGGCGGCGCCGGGCAGGTCGCCGACCAGCCGCAGCGCGTCGGCGAGCCGCAGCCACGCCCCGTCGGGGTCGGACAGCAGGAGGGACGCCGCCTCCTGGCGCAGCGCCGTCGCCGCGGCCACCCGCCGCCGGGCCTCGTCCGCGAGGACCCGTGCGTCGTCCGCCAGGGCCCGCCCGTCGCCGGCCGGCTCGCCCGCGAGCTCGGCCAGTTCGGCGGCCGCCTGCACCTCACCGGCGTCGATGAGGTCGCGCAGCCGCGCGGTCAGACCGCCCGTCGGGGCGGTCTCCCGCCGGATCGCGAAGACCAGGCGGCGCGCGTCGTCGCGGTCCACCCCGAGCTCGTCGGCGGCGTACCGCAGCAGCGCGCCCTCCGAGGCCCGCTGCTGGTGCCGTTCGCGCAGCCGCGCCACGATGTCGTACCGCACCAGCTCCGCCAGCCGGGCGCCGACCTGACGCACCGCGACCAGGACCGTGTCGGCGTTGGTGCGGTTCCCGTCGTGCGGTCGCCGGCTCCACTGCTCACCGACCCGCTGTGCCGCGGGCCGCAGGTCGGGGGTCCCACCGAGGACGCGGCCGGCGTGCGGCTCGCCGGTCAGGAACTCGCGCAGGTGCCGCATGCCGAGGGCGTCCAGCGCGTCACGGGCCCGCGCGTACCCGGCGTAGGGCGGTGCGGCCGGCAACGGGTCCGGCTCCCGGATCTCGAGGCCGGCGGCGCGGGCGACGTCCGCGGCCTCGCCGCCGATCTCCCGCAGGTCGGCGGGCGACAGCATGCGCAGGTCTCCGGCGGCGTCCAGCAGCCGGTCCCGCAGCTCGGCGCGGCGGTGTCCGGCCCGGTCGCCCGCGGCGGCGATCTCGGCGCGCAGCGGCGCCAGGTCGCCGGCCGCCGCCCGCTCGAACAGCGGCGCGAGCCTCAGGTGCTCGCCTTCGAGGCGGTCGACCAGCCGGCGGAACCGCAGCTGGCCCCGTGCCTTGCGCCAGCAGGTGCGCACGCGTTTGACCCGGTCGGCCACCTCGCGCGCGACCAGCGGATCCGGCAGGGCGTACCGCAGGCGCAGGTCGTCGGGCGGCTGGTCCCCGGCCGCCCGGGCGGGCTCCAGCACCTCCCGGACATAGCGCCGTTCGTCAAAGACCACTAGTCGACGCGTATGTGGGCCAGGTCGGTGCGGGACTGGTGCACCTCTTCCTCGGACATGCCGCCGACCCGCACCTCGAGCGTGAGCTCCTCGGTGGTCTCCTTCTCCACGGCCGTGACGTGCAGCAGCCCGGAGGTGTCGAGGGCGAACGTCACCTCGATGGGCCACCCGGCGGGCTTGCCGGGCGGAATCTTCAGCTCGCCGTCGGCGATGGGCGTGTTGTGGGCGACCTCGGTCGACTCCGTGCTGCCCGCCTGCTCGACCACGATGATCTTGACGATCGTCTGGTCCTCCTCGACGGTGCCGAACTCGCGGGTCTTGCCGCGGGGAAGTGCGTCGTTGGCGTGCACGAGGTGGACGACGTGCTCCTGCTCGGTGTCCGGGTCCAGCGCGATGATGCCGAACGCGCGGGAGGCCACGGTCGTGATCTGCCGGGTCGCCATCCGCTCCTGCTCGGTCTCGGACAGGCCGGCCCGGGTCGCCAGGTCGAGGGCCTGGTCCGTCTCGCCCTTGGCCAGGAGCTGACGGTAGGTCTCCTCGAAGGCGTACAGCGCGGCGCCCTTGGCGACCGCCAGGTCGGGGTCCTGCAGGCGGGGGCTGAGGGCCAGCTCGCCGGCCAGCCGCCGCTGCACGGCGGGCATCTTCGTGGAGCCGCCGACGAGCACCAGGTCGTCGTAGTCGGACACGCCCTTGCCCGCCGCGGTGGCGAGCGTGCGGCCGGTGATCTCGATGGTGCGGTCGAGCAGATCCTTGGTGATCTCCTCGAACTTGTCGCGGGTCAGCTCGACCGTCGCGACCCGGCCCTCGTGCATGACGCGGACGACGTGCCGGGTGCGCAGCGACAGGGCCTTCTTGGCCTCCTCCGCGTCGTGCCGCAGTTGCTGCTCGGTGTGCTTGTCGTCGAGGGGGTCGCCGACGTCGGGGTGCTCCTCGGCGAACCGTCCGGCGAGGTACTCGACGACCCGGGCGTCCCAGTCGGCGCCGCCCAGCTCGTGGTCGCCGTCGGTGCAGACCACGGAGATGTCGCCGCCGCGCAGGGTGATCACGGTCGTGTCGAAGGTGCCGCCGCCCAGGTCGTACACCAGGATCGTGCGGTCCGCGGACCCGTCGTCGGCGTCCTCGCCGTCGGTGGCCGTCGAGGGGTTGAGCACGCCGTACGTGATGGCGGCGGCGATCGGCTCGGAGATGATGTCGATGACGTTCAGGCCGGCGACGCGGCCGGCCTTGCGGGTGGCGTCCCGCTCGGCGGCGCCGAAGTAGGCCGGCACCGTGATGACGACGTCGCGGACCTCCTCGCCGGTGGTCGAGGCCGCGTCGGCCACCAGTTTGCGCAGGACGAACGCGGAGATCTCCTCGGGGGAGTAGTCCCGCTCGTGCAGCTCGCGCGGCACCTCGTGGCCCATGTCCCGCTTGATCAGGCTGACCACCAGGTCGGGGAACAGCACCGCGGTGTCCTTCGCCGGCGCGCCGACGACGACGTTGTCGGCGGACTCGAAGTAGACGACCGACGGCGTCGTGTCGGTGCCCTCCATGTTGCGCAGCACGGCCGGGCGGCCGACGTCGTCGATGCGCGCGATGCACGAGTGGGTCGTGCCCAGGTCGATACCGTAGACAGCCATCTCAATCTCCTCCGACGGGTTCGGCCGCCACCCGGGCGACGATCACCTCGGCACGTCGTGCGATCCGGTCACCTCGGACGAAGCCGGCCCGCTGCACCCTCGCGACGGTGCCGTCGAGCTCCGCGTCGTCCACGCCCTGGACGCCCGCCGGCCGGTGCCGCGCCGGATCGAACGCCTCACCCGTCGCCACGGGCATCCGCTCGACGCCGGTGCGGGCGAGCACCTCGGCCAGCTCGTCGGCGATCGCCGCCAGCAGCACCGGCGTGTGGGCCGCGTCCACCGTCTCCCGCTCGGCCTCCCGCCGCACCAGGTCGTAGAGGCGGTACAGCGCCGCGCGCACCGGCTCGAACGCCGCCTGCAGCTCGCCGTGGCGCAGCCGCTGGTTGTCCTCGTACAGCCGGTCGATGACGCGCTCGCGGTGTGCCGCCCGCTCGTGATCCCGGCCGACGGTCTCGGTCAGCCCGGCCAGCAGCGAGCGGATCTCGTCGAGCGACGCCGCGACGGACGGCCCGGGACCGTCGTCTTCACCCACGACACCGAACTTCCCGACTGACGCTCCGCCCGCCCGTTAACCGGCAGCCCCACAAAGTGATCACTGGCACCTACTGCGCTC
>NZ_JBFAUT010000106.1:0-17299 GCF_040679475.1 Actinoallomurus sp. NPDC052274 | reverse complement strand
GAAGAGCCGACCCAGACCGCCCGCGTGTTGCGCGATGAGGATGACGCTGGCGTACGGGGCGATGCGGTCCAGCGCCTTGGTGGGTTCAAAGCGCGGCCCGCGCGGGCTCGGCTGGAAGGCGGCGCACAGCCTCTGGATGCTGCCGACGCCGCTGTTCGGCGCGGGCACCTGGCTGTCGTTCGGCTACATCGCCGCCCGGCACCGGCGACCGTCCTTGCTCGTCGCCGCGGCGGCCTATCTCGTGCTGGCCGTGCTGGCCTTCATCCTCGTCGGCAGCGGTTCGGAATCCGACATCGACACGCCTCAGACGACGATCGGCATGGCCCTGGGCCTGACCGTCTGGCTCGCCGGCTTCCTCCACGCCCTCTGGATCAACCTCACCGTCCACCTCCCCCGCCGAGCCCGCCGACCACACCCGTGACGGGCCGGCTCGATCACAGCGGGATGCTCTCGCCCGGCTTGGGAAGCCGGATCTCGGTGCCGAGCCGTTCGGCCTCCGCGTCGAGGACGCTCTCCAGCACCTTCACGCCCCACTCGTTGATCAGTCCGTCGTGGACGGCGTACGCGCGGCGGGGCCGCATCGTCCGCAGGTAGCGGATCAGATCCGGAACGGTCAGCCACGGCGCCTGGCCGGGGACCAGCAACGTCGGCACGTCGATCACGGTCAGCGCGTCACCGGGATGGAAGACCTCTCCGTCGACGAGGAAGCCGACATTGTCCACGGGCGGAGCGTCCGGATGGCTGAAGTGGTGCTTCTCGCCGACGGCCGCCACCTCGAAGCCGGCGGCCGAGAACACGTCGCCGTCCCGGACGACATTCACCCGGTCGCCGAGGTCGGCCAGGTGCCGGGCGACGCCCAGGTGTGGACGGTGAGTTCCGGGTTGTGGTCGACGGCCGCCCGCAGGCGATCGGCGTCGAGGTGGTCGAAGTGCTCATGGGTCACGAGAACAGCGTCCACGCCCGTCAGGACGTCCGGCTCCGGGGTCATCACACCGGGGTCGATGACGAGGGACCGGCCGTCCTTCTCGAGACGGACGCAGGCGTGCCCGAACTTGACGAGTTCCATGCGACCAATCCTGTCGTCCCGCTCCGCGCGTTCCGCTCGCTGATCGCTGAAAGCGAACCCGATTTCGAAATGTTTCGAGAAATGCGCTACCAAATTCGAGCTTTCACTAGTTTTCACACCATCAATCCAGCGACGGTGCATCGACCGTCCAGGTCAAGCGGCATAGACGATAGGAGACGGCCGTTCAGATGTCTGAAAGCTTTCGAAATCTATCGTTGACGCGATCGTGACACCGGGCGGATACTCGCTCATCGATCGGTACCCGCCAGCGTTCATGAGGAGGCAGCACGCACATGAACGGCACCCTCGCCCACCTGAAGTCCCGCAGACGCGGCCGCGCCAGGCCGCTCATCCGCGCGGCCTGTGCCGTGGCACTGGCCGCGGCCGCGGCGCTTCTGCCCGGCACCGCACACGCCGACACGACCATCACCTCCAACCAGACCGGCACCGACGGCGGCTACTACTACTCGTTCTGGACCGACGGCGGCGGGTCGAGCTCGATGACCCTGAAAGGCGGCGGTTCTTACAGCACCTCATGGAGCAACGTCGGCAACTTCGTCGCCGGCAAGGGCTGGAGCAACGGCGGACGTCGGGCCGTGAACTACTCCGGCAGCTTCAACCCGTCCGGGAACGCCTATCTGTCCCTGTACGGGTGGACGTCGAACCCGCTCGTCGAGTACTACATCGTCGACAACTGGGGCAGCTACCGGCCCACGGGAACGTACAAGGGCACCGTCACCAGTGACGGCGGCACGTACGACATCTACGAGACCACCCGCTACAACGCCCCCTCCGTCGAAGGCACCAAGACCTTCAACCAGTACTGGAGCGTCCGGCAGTCCAAGCGGACCGGCGGAACCATCACCACCGGCAACCACTTCGACGCGTGGGCCCGTTATGGGATGAACCTCGGCAGCTTCAACTACTACATGATCCTCGCCACCGAGGGTTACCAGAGCAGCGGCAACTCCAACATCACCGTCGGCGACTCCGGCGGCGGTGGCGGCGGAGGAGGAGGCGGGGGTGGCACCGGTGGGTGCACCGCGACGCTGTCCGCCGGCCAGTCCTGGAGCGATCGCTACAACCTCAACGTCGCGGTCTCCGGCTCCAGCAACTGGACCGTCACCATGAACGTCCCCTCGCCCGAGAAGGTCATGTCCACCTGGAACATCAACGCCAGCTACCCCAACGCCCAAACCCTCGTCGCCACACCGAACGGAAACGGCAACAACTGGGGCGTCACCATCCAGAAGAACGGCAGCACCACCTGGCCGACCGTCTCCTGCAGCACGAGCTGAGACCGAACCACTGAACACCACACCCGTGGCGCGGCGGCCGGGGGCCGTCGCGCCACCCGCTACCGCCCGAGTCGAGACGCCGGGGACGGCGTCCGAGCGGTCCCATCGCACCCGCGACCGCGTACGGAAGGCTCGGCGAACGCGCCGCCAAAACGGACGGATGCCTACAGAGCACGGCCGGACCGGGCCCTTCCCCGAGCAATCGGTACGCCCTGCTCGACCACCCAAGCGACAGAAGCGACAATCACGGCACCCCGCGGCGCCTTCGTTTCAGAGGCGTCTGCCCAGAGGAGAAACGGTGCCCTCTGAGTAGACAGCGCGAAACGCGATGGGGCACCCGGCGGGCGCCTCACCCGACTCAGCGAAGGTCAGCCGGGCGACCTCTACACAGGTGTCGCTGATGTTCTCACAGGAGTAACTGGACTTGCGCCAAGTGCCGACTGGGGGAGTGACGTTCACATCTGCTCCATGATCGCGCGGATCAGTTCCTCGGACTCGGACATCGGGGGGCTGAGGGCCACTTCCCGTACGACGTGCGGGTGGAGTTCCTCGAAGTATCTGTCTAAGCCGAACAGGCGGTCGAGGTCCTTGGAGACGTCGAGGGTGGGGATGCGGCGGCAGTTCTCGAAGTGGCTGATCATCTTGCCGCTGATGACGCATTCGCGGCCGACGTCGTCCTGGGTGCGGTCGGCACGCTCGCGGTGCAGGCGGAGCCGGTAGGCGGGAACCGGCACGCGCCGGTCCTGTCCGAGACGATCCGGATCGACCACTACCGGGTCGACGGCGACGCCCTGTGGTTCTTCTACTCCTGGGGCGACCCGATCTGTCCCGCGCGGGAGACGGCGCGCGCCGCCGTAGTCTTCTGCGTGCCGGGGCCGCGCGCGTCACCTACTTCGAGCTGTTCTTCGACCTCGTCTTCGGCTACGCGGTGACGCAGCTCTCCCACCGGCTGCTGAAGGACCTCACCGTGATCGGCGCGGCCCGACCACCCGACCGTCCGGCTCGTGCTGATCGCGGCGATGCTCAGCGGTCTGCTGATGTCGACGGCGCTGCCCGAGGCGTTCGGGAGCCGTGGCCTGTGCCGGGGCAGCCTCTGAGGCGCTCCCGGTTGGGACCTTCATCGCAGTACCACCTGAGAGATCGAGGATCGAACACTTCCAATGCCGGGCGAGCCCCCCGGTGGGGGGGCTGACCAGGACGTCGGTGCTGTCTCGGGGCGTCAGTAGGTGAGGACGACGCAGCCGTTCGCGCCGGGGAAGCCGCGCAGGTAGGGGGCAGGAGCCGAGTCGGCGCCGTTTCCGCCTCGGCCGGTACCGGCGGGGCAGGCACTGGGTACCCCGGCACCGGGTGCGCCTCCGGGGCCTCCCGCGTCTTTGACGCCGGCCGTGCCGGCCTGGCCGAAGTTCTGGCCGGCGTCGCTGCCGGCGCACCAGGTGGCGTTCATTCCTCCCGCGCCGCCGGCGTCCTCGTGGCCGCCGGGACCGGTATGGCCGCCGCCACCGGCGTCGGCGCTGGCGCCGCCCGCGTTGGCGTAGGCGACGGAGGAGGCCGTCCCGGCGAGGCCGTCGCCGTTCGGTGCGGCGCCGCCGGCGCCGACGGTGATGGTCATGTTGTCACCGGGATGAACAGCCAGGGTGCAGAACGAGGTGGCGCCCCCGCCCCCACCACTGCCGCCGGACAGGTAGGCGGTGTTGCCGGTCCCCATGCTGCCGCCTCCCCCGGCGCCGGTCAGGACGACCCTGATCTGGGACACCCCGTTGGGCACGGTAAAGGTGGTCGCGCCCGGTGTGGCGTAGACCTTTCCGTTCTGGGCGTGGGCGGGGATGGTCCCGGCCACCGGCAGCAGCATCCCGGCCGCCGCCGCGACGCCCATCACGCCTCCTCGTACGCGACAGAACGGGTTGCCCGTGCGGCGGCTTGGTTGTGGGGTGGTGGTGTGCATGCGCTCTCCCGCGTGACTGTTACCGATGGTGTCCTTGTGGCCACTCAGAATAACCGTTGCTCACCGGAATCGCGCGATTACACCGCAAGACGGTTCGGAAGCAGGACGGCACGTCACATCAGCGCGGACCCCAGGGCCTGGACGGTGTGGCGGCACACGTTGCCGAGCACATCGGCGTGGCCTTGGCGGCTACCGCCGGGCCGCCGACCAAGAGCGGGACTGCCTCACGTCGGCTGGGATGCGCACGGGTCATCCGTCCGACCCGTGCATGACGCGGGCGGAGGTCAGGCGCCGCTGGACACGTGCGGGGCGACGGTCTCCTTCCTCGCTCCGGTCCCGTCCCGGCCGGCCCGCAGGAGGCGGCGCCACTGGGCGGGATCGTGCAGCGCCGGCTCGGTGGTCTCCAGGAACCGCTCGACCGTGGCGACGAAGCGGTCGGGGTCGTCACGGTGCGGGAAGTGCCCGCACCGCCCGAAGATCTCGAGCCTGCTGCCCGGCATGGCGGCGTGCGCGATCATCGCGTGCCCGACGGGGATCACGTGGTCCTCCCGGCCCCAGATGATGAGGATCGGCATGCCCTCGGCGAGGTAACAGCGGTCGAGCATGGTGATGACCTGGCCGCGCATGTCGACTCCCGCCCGGAGGCAGCGCAGGAACGCCTCGCGCGCCTTCCGTGTGCGCAGGCCCTGGTAGCGCCGGAGGATGTAGTCGAAGTCGGTCCCCAGGAACAGGCCGCCGGTGAGGCGCAGGGCGGGGGCCGCCAGCCGCACGGCCGTACGCGCGGGCGCCGACGTCGCCAGCGACAGCCCGACCTCGGCGCCGGGCGCCGCCGCCATGCGCAGCAGCGGGTGGACCTCCCGGCCGATTCCACCGGGGGCGACGAGCACGAGCCGCTCACAGCGTTCGGGGAACTGGTAGGCGAACTGCATGGCGATCCCGCCGCCGAGTGAGTGGCCGATGACCGAGACCCGGTCGACGTCGAGGACGCCGAGCAGGTCGCGCATCCCGCACGCGTACGCGGCGATGGCGTAGTCGGCCCGCGGTTTGGCCGACTCGCCGTGGCCGAGCAGGTCCGGCGCGATGACGGTGTGGCCCTCGGCGAGGCGGGGGATGACGTCCTCCCAGGTGCCGGAGTTGTCGCCGATGCCGTGGATCAGGAGGAGAGGCGGCCCGCTCCCGGTCATTCGGAAGGCCCGCCAGTAACCGTGGATGTCACGGAAACGGATGAGAGCTCCAGGAATCACGCCTCACCACCGATGTCGACTCCCTCGCATCGTGCGGCCGGCACGTTTCGTGACGACTACCGTGCTGTCAATCCACCGTAACGGCTGCCCCGCGCTCCGGGCCGACCGCCGTCGGCGCTTTGAGCCCGTCGAGGATGACGATCGTCAGAGCGTCGTCCGCGCGGGCCCCGGGCCGGCAGACGGCGACGCTGAGCAGGTCGACGACCTCGCGGGGCGGGAGGTCGGAGCGCAGTGAGCCCTCGCGCTGCGCCCGCTCGGCCAGCCGGGCGATGAGCCCGTTCACATCGGCGGTGAGCTCGGCGACCTCGGCAGGAGGGGACTCGTCGTCCACGAGCGTCTTGGCCAGGGCCAGCGGCAGGCCGGCGCAGTGGCGGACGACCAGCACCAGCGCCTCCCAGCCCGGCAGGGGACCGGCGGCCAGGTCGCGGGCGGCGGAGAGGAGCCGCCGCAGCGTGTCGGCGGCGATCTGCTCCTGCAGCGCCTGCCGGTCCGGGAAATGACGGTACAGCGTGCCGACCCCAAGGCCCGCGGCCCGCGCAATCTCCTCCATGGACACCGCCGGGCCACGAGTGGCGAACAGGTCGAGGGCGGCGTCCAGGATGAGCGCCCGGTTGCGGCGCGCGTCGGCTCGCACGGATCTCCCCACTGCGGTCAATCGGAATCTGATGTTCACGTTAGTCTAGACGGAACCGGAAGATCCGATTCATCTCGTGGGAGGCACCTTTGCGGCTGGGAGTGATGATCGGGGTGGCGGGCGAAGGCACCGCTCTCCCGGAGATGATCGAACGAGTGCGCGCGACGGCGGAGGCCGGGCTGGACAGCGTCTACTTCAGCCAGCTCTTCTCGTGGGACGCGGTCACGCTCGCGACCCTCGTCGCCCGGGAGGTGCCGGGGATCGACGTGGGCACCGCGGTGACCCAGACCTATCCCCGCCATCCGCTGGCGCTGGCCGGTCAGGCGCTCACCGCGCAGGCGGCCAGTGGCAATCGGTTCATCCTCGGAGTCGGCCCGAGCCATCCGGAGATCATCGAGAAGGCGTTCGGTCACTCGTACGACCGGCCGGCCCGGCACGTCCGCGAGTACCTGACGAGTCTAATGCCGCTCCTACGGGGCGAGGAGGTCGACCACCACGGCGAGGTGATCACCGTCGCGGGACGGACGATCGTGCCGGGCGCCGTCGCGCCGCCCGTCCTCCTGGCGGCGCTGGGCCCGGTGATGCTGGGGATCGCCGGAGAACTGGCCGACGGCGTGGTCACCGTGTGGACCGGACCACGCGCGATCGGTGAGCATGTCGCGCCGACCATCGGCCGCGCCGCCGAACGGGCGGGACGGCCCGGCCCTCGCGTCGTCGCGGGCGTCATGGTCAGCGTCACCCACGACCCCGATGGGGTCCGGCAGAGTGTCGCGGCGGCGGTCGGCGCCGCCGGGCGGCTGCCCAGTTACCGCGCCATCCTGGACCGCCAGGGCATGTCGGGGGTGCACGAGACGGTCATCGCGGGCGACGAGGACACGGTCGAGCGGTCCATCCGGACCTACGCCGACGCCGGTGCCACCGAGTTCGTGGCCAGCCTGGTCGGCGACGAGCGCGAGCGGGCCCGCACCCTCGCGCTCCTGTCCGCGATCCGTGGCCGCCACTGACCCACCACCCGGCCGGACGGGGACAGGTGATGCCGGTCCTCCCCACTACATCAGTGGGTGATGACGTGGCAGAGCGGCCGGCCGTGGCGCATGATCAGCAGCGAGCTGCCCCGCCGCAGGCCCCGGTCGACCTCCCGTCACTTGTCGGCGAGGAGGACCGCGGTGCTGAAGGCCACTGCGGTCCCGGTGATGAGCGTGCACGGCATCGCGTGCCCACAGCCACTGCCGTCCTGCTTCGGGAACAGAGGCGACAGTTCGTAGCCGCCATCGGTCACCCCAAGGTGGTGCTCGCGGGCCAGCACGGCCAGGTCGTCCGCCGCCCAGGAGCCGATCGCGGTGAGGATGATGTCCACGGGAGCCGTCGGGTCGATGTCTTTGAGTTGTGTGATCATGCTGTCTACCGTCGGCGCGGGCGCCTGATCGGCAAGCCGCTGACCGTCGATCAGCCGGAGGCGGCGGTGAGCCGGGTGAGCCGGGCGCGTTCGGCGACGAGGGCGTCCTCCGGGACGTCCTCCCAGAGCGTGGTCGTCTCGTCCTGCCAGACGCCGGCGACCCGGCCGCCGTGCAGCACGACCGGGGAGATCCAGCCGCCGCTGCGGCTGACCGCGGCGCGGCGCGCCGCCGGGACGATCTCCGTGGCGGTGGTGCCGGCGCCCAGGACGTACGCGTCGAACGCGCCGAGGAGGCGAACGGCGCGGCTCGGCGGGGTCGCGGCCAGCTCCGCGACGTGCTCGGCGAGCATGACGCGGCGCTCGCCCTCGACGTCGACCTCGGTGAGCTCGTCGCCCAGCGCGGCGAACCAGCCCTTGAGCCGCGCCCTTGGGGTGACGCCCCGGCTCAGCCACACCTTGTCGAACAGCTCGGGCGTCGTCGGCCCGTGGGCGCCGAGGTACGCCCGGAGCACGGTCGCCGCCGGGTCGGGTGCCTCCGGCAGCCAGGCGGCGCTGACGAACGTGACCCGGTTGCCGCGCGGCGGCCCGAAGCACAGCACTCGCCACCAGGCGAGCGGCTTGAGGAGGGTGCCCCACCCGGAGCCGAGCACCTCGGCGAGGTGAGCCGAGCCCGTACGGTCGACGATCTCGGCGGTGAGCTCCTCACGGCTGAGGACCGCGCCGCCGGACAGGGCGTCGGTCGCGGCCGCCGCGATGGCCTCAAGGTCGGCGGGGATGGCGCCGAACGTCTTCTGCCAGCTTCCGCGCTCCCAGTTGCGGTGCGCGCCGGACAGCGTGAGGTAGGCGGCGGCCTGGTCGGCGGGCAGCAGGTGCAGGGTGCCGCGCATCGCCCAGGTCTTCACGAGCCTGCGGTCGGCGAGGGCCGCCGGCACCGCGCCCGGGGACGGCTCGGCCTGCCGGACGGCGATCGCCAGCTCGGCCGCCGAGGCCACCTGCGCCTGGACGCCGGCGAGCCGCCGGGTGACCTCGACCGGGTCACCGCCGGCCGCCGGATCGACGAACTGCCGCCGCAGCCGCCAGGCCAGCACCTGCTCCCACGTCACCGTCTCCACGGCACCGCACGCTAGCGCGCCCCACCGACAGCCGTGTCCTCGCCGTACCGGCGATCAGTGGTGGCGGGCGAGATCCGCGTAGGCGGACCGGACGTCCTCGGTGGTCAGGGTGGTCAGGTCAGCGGTCGTGACGTCCGCGCCGAGCTCCGCGACGCGCAGGTCACGGAAGCCGCAGGCCTTCTCGTACAGCGAGCGCACGAACCGGCCGTTGCCCAGCTCGTCGATCCGGCCGAGACCGCAGACGCGCTGGAAGACGCCCGCCAGGTCGTCCAGCGCGTCCTCCTCCCAGGTGTCACCGGCCCGCTCGGCGATCGTGAGGGCGATCTCCAGCAGTTCGTCGGGGCCGTAGGAGGGGAACGCCACGCGTTCGGCGAAGCGGGAGGCCAGGCCCGGGTTGGACCGCAGGAACCGGTCCATGTCCGCGTCGTAGCCGGCGAGGATGATGACCAGGCGCTCGCGGTCGTCCTCGGCGCGCTTGAGCAGGGTCTGCACCGCCTCGATGCCGAACGCGTCGCCGCCGGAGTAGCCGGGGTTGACGAGGGAGTACGCCTCGTCGACGAACAGGACCCCGCCGAGCGCGGAATCGATCACCTTGTTGGTCTTGATCGCCGTCGCCCCCAGGTGCTCGCCGACGAGGTCGGCGCGCTGGGCCTCGACGACCTCGGGCCGGGCCAGCAGGCCGAGCGCGGCGAAGACCCGGCCGAGCACCCGGGCGACGGTCGTCTTGCCGGTGCCGGGCGGCCCGGCGAACACGAAGTGCCGCGTCGGCGGATGCGTGGGCAGCCCCTGCTCCTCGCGCAGCTTCGCGACCTGAAGCTGCGCGGCGATGGCCCGGACCTGGCGCTTCACCGGCTCCAGGCCGATCATGCCGTCCAGGTCGGCGAGCGCCTCCTCCAGGGTGGGCGTCTCGGCGTAGCCGCGGTAGCGCTCGGTCAGCTCGGCGAACGCGATCTCGACGTCGACCGCGTGGACCGTCACGAGGTCTTCGGGAGCGGGTTCGGCGCCGGCATGGACGATCCGGACGTCGCGGGCGCGGGCCGCGGACTCGACCAGGGAGCGCACGAACCGCCCGTTGCCCAGCTCGTCGAGGACGCCGCGCCGGGAGACCTCCTCGAACTTCGACCGCAGGCAGGGCCCGGCGTCCGGGCCGAGACGGTCGCCGCGCAGGCCGGTGTGGTACTCGGCGATCAGCAGCAGTTCGGCCGGCTCGTACGCGGGGAACTTCACGCGCGTCCCGAACCGCGAGGCGAGGCCGGGATTGGAGGCGAGGAAGCCCTCCATCTCGTCCTCGTAGCCCGCCAGGATGATCACCACGTTGTCGCGGTCGTCCTCGGCGCGTTTGAGGAGCGTCTGGACGGCCTCGCTGCCGAACCGGTCGGGCTGTCCGTCACCGGCGTTGACCAGGGAGTACGCCTCGTCGATGAACAGCACGCCGCCCAGGGAGCGGTCCACGACCTCGTTCGTCTTGATCGCGGTGGCGCCGAGGTACTCCCCCACCAGGTCGGCGCGCTGCACCTCGACGACCTGCGGCGTCGGCAGCAGCCCGAAGGCGTAGAAGATCCGCGCGACGGCGCGGGCGACGGTGGTCTTGCCGGTACCGGCCGGCCCGACGAACACGAAGTGCCGCATCGGCTTCTCGGTGGGGAACCCGGCCGCGGCCCGCATCCGCGCGGCCTCGATCGAGGCCGCGATCGACCGGACCTGCCGTTTCACCGGCTCCAGGCCGATCATCGCCTCGAGTTCGGCGAACGCCTCGTCGACCGAGATGTCGGGTACGTCCTCGGCGGCGCGGGCCTGGCCCGGCGCGGCGTACTCGTCGTCCTCCGCGTAGTCCTCCTGGGCCCAGCCGGTGTCGTACGCCTCGGCGGGGACGATGCGGCGCGCCTGCCACCAGCGGTAGCCGAGGACGGCGAACGCCGCCGCCCAGCCGGGCGCGGCGGTCAGCCTCGGCAGCGGGTGGGCGAGCGCGGCGGCCACGATGCCGGCCAGTCCCAGTGAGAGGACCGCGGTGCGCCACGGCGCGTACGCGTGGATGCGGTGGGCGAGGAACGCGACCGGGAGCGCCAGCGCCGCGAGGAAGACGGCCTCATGGCCGCCGTCCGGGTAGAGGCGGCTCAGCGGGATCACGGCCGCCAGCCAGCAGGCGACGACGAAGGCCGTCGCCATTCCGCTCGGCGAGCGAAGGGTGAAGTCGACGACCAGCAGAAGCGTCGCGACGAACACGACGGTCGTGAGCAACGGCAGATTCGCGACGATCGCCACCGCCGCCGATCCCACGACCAACAGCAGGAACGTCAGTCTCCGCAGACCCGGCTGGATCTGGAAATAGCGCCAGCGGGCACGTTCGAACAGATCACGCGCCACCGGAGGGCGCGATCGGGATCTGCCGAACGGTCGCATCGCTCTCCCTCATGCCTGAGGACGTGTATAGCGCAGCTTGGGCGTCGAATGGCAGGACCCATTGCGTGGCGCGTCCCTATCAAGACCGTTATCGGACAGTAGCCATGCCCCTGGCAGGCGCTCTCCAGCCGAGGCCGACCGGCCGACCGGGCGGCCGGGCGGCGGACCCCGGCCGGGGTCGGTGCGGTCGTCACTAGGCCTTCGCCACCTGATCGGCGAGCTTCTTGTCCTTGGCGACGCGGACCAGAGCGGCCGAGAGCTGCGCCAGATCACGGTCCTTGACGAGGTCGGCCAGGCGCTTGGGATCGGTCGGCAGGCCGACGCGCTCGGCGCCCTTCAGCGTCAGGTCGTCGAGGTACGGGCGCAGCCACGGCCATACGGCCTGCGCCTCGCGGCAGAAGATGTCGGCCCCCACCGGTCCGATGCCGGGGAACTCCTCCAGCAGCTCCTTCGCGCGGCCCACATCGCGTTCGGCCTTCAGCGGCAGCTTGCGCAGATCGCCGTCGTACTCCTCGAGGACGAGCTCGGCCATGTCCCCGAGCCGGGTGGAGGTGCTCTCGTCATAGCGGACGTAATGCGCCCGGCCGAGGGCGTCGACGCGCTGCTGCCAGGTGAGCCTGGTCATGCCGCGCGGCGTTCCCCCGCCCGCCTCGAAGATCTCCCTCGCCGCGGCGGTCGCGATGTCGGCGCTGATCCGGGTGCTGAGGAGATTGGCGAGTACGAGGAGTTTGAACAGGGCGCCCGGTTGATCCTTCAGCGGGATCCCGGCCTCTTCGGCAAAGGTTCGTCCGGCCTCCGACAGCAACGCCTTGACCGTCTTGTCCATGACGCCACCTCCAAGTAGGTCAGGTCCTTACCCCATAACCGACGTTCTTAGCACGGGCACCCGTTCCGAGTACCGGGCCAGTAGTTCGGCATTGCGCTCATCTCCCCCGGGAACGTTCGCACTGCCCCAGAGCGGCAATTCGGCGCGCTCGGCCATCCGGGCGAGAAGCAGGTTCCACAGGTAAACGCATGACAATGAGGACAGTGCCGCCGTGCGCGGCGCCTCGGTGGGATAGGAGGCGTCACCCGGCGGGGTCAGGGTGTCGAGCACCAGATCCGCGACCTCGCCGAGCTTCACGCCCGCCCGGGGCGGAGCCGCCGCCATCGACGGACCGGACACCATGGCGATCACCGGCAGTCCGTACGACCGTGCCGTGGTCGCCAGCTCCACCGGGTACGGGTTGGTGCCACTGTTGGAGAAGATCATCACCAGGTCGCCCGGCCGGGGTGTCGCGGCCTCCAGAACCGGAGCGGCCAGGCCGGGGCGGCGCTCGGCCTCCGTCGCCGGCCACGCGCCGTTGAGCGGCGAGATCTCCGGCCGGGACAGGGGGTACACGCAGGCCAGCCCGCCCGCGCGGAAGAAGCCCTCCAGCACCATCGCCAGTGAATGGCCCGATCCGCCGAGGTACAGCAGGCCGCCGCCGAGGACGGTGTCGAGGAGCAGCCCGCAGGCGCGCTCCAGCGCGTCCGCGTTGTGCCGCTCTATCCGCTCAAGATGGTCACGCATCCAATCCACGAACACCGGTCTAGCACCTTTTCGGCGTCCGCGATCTTAGGGAGCGCGCGTGGCGGGACTTTTGTCCTGCCGGATACCGGGATGGGCCGATCTACGCCGCGGACCGTGTCCCCCCTAAAGTGTGCGGCGTGCAGCAGGAACGGCGGGGGCCCGAGGCTCGTGACGACGTCGCCGGGTCGGCTACGGACATCGCGAGCCACATCGACGACGGCCCCGGCCCGTACGGGATGTACCCGTGGCTCCTCGTCGGGTACTCCGCGTTCTCCACCGTGCTGCACGGCCATGCCCGGCCGGTGTGGGCGTCCGGTTCCCTGCTGACGATCTACATCCTGCTCATCGTCACCGCCATCTGGTACGGCTTCCGCCGTGGTCCGGGCGACCGGCGGGCGGTCGTCCCGCTCGTCGCGGCCGGGGTGGACGCCTTCACCATGATCGGCTGGTTCGGGCACGGGATGAGCTCGCTGACGCCCACACTCGCCCTGGCCTGCGGGGTCGTCATCCCCTGGGGCCGACGGCCCTGGCCGGTGCTGGTGATCGCGCCGCTGGCCGTCGCGGCGGCGCTGCTGGCCTGGGTGCGGGGCGCGTCGTCCGGGGACGCGTTCGGCGTCTGGTACGGCACCCTGCTCTCCGGTTTCATCGTCGCCACGATGCTGCGCCTGTTCGCCGCGATCCGGGAACTGCGCGACACCCGCGAGGAACTCGCCCGGACCGCCGTGTCCGAGGAGCGTCTGCGCTTCGCCCGCGACCTGCACGACCTGCTGGGGCACACGCTGTCGGTGATGGTCGTCAAGGCGCAGGCGGTCCGCAAGCTCGCCGACCGCGACGCCGGGCTCGCCGCCGAGCAGGCCGCCGACATCGAGGAGATCGGCCGGGACGCGCTCCGGCAGGTACGCCTCGCGGTCACCGGCTACCGCGGCCGCGGGCTCGACGCCGAGATCGACGGCGCCCGTACCGCGCTGCGGGACGCCGGGATCACGGCGCTGGTCCGCATGGAGGGCACCCCGCTGCCGGCGGAGGCGGACGCCCTGCTGGGCTGGGCGGTGCGCGAGGGCGTCACGAACGTCATCCGGCACAGCGGCGCCGCCAACTGCGACATCTCGGTGGTCCGGCGGGACGACGCGGCGGTCCTGTCCGTCCGCGACGACGGCCGCGGCGGGCCCGTCCTCTCCGACGGGTCCGAGGGCAACGGCCTGCGCGGGCTCGTCGAGCGGATCGGCGGCGCGGAGGGCCGCCTCGAGGCGGGACCGGCCGACGGCGGGGGCTACCTGCTCACCATCACGCTGCCACTGAAGGAGACCGTTTCTTGATCAGGGTGCTGCTCGCGGAGGACCAGGGCATGATGCGCGGCGCGCTCGCCCTCCTCCTCAACCTGGAGGACGACTTCGAGGTCGTCGGTCAGGTCGCCGCCGGAGACCGGATCCTCCCGGCCGCCCTCGAGCTGCGGCCCGACGTCGCCGTGCTCGACATCGAACTGCCGGGACGCAGCGGCCTCGACGCCGCCGCCGACCTGCACGCCGCGCTGCCGGACTGCAAGATCCTGATCGTCACGACGTTCGGGCGGCCCGGCTACCTGCGCCGCGCCATGGAGGCGGGCGCGAGCGGCTTCCTCGTCAAGGACGGCCCCGTCGAGGACCTGTCGGCGGCCATCCGGCGCGTCCTCGCGGGCGAACGCGTCGTCGACCCCGAGCTGGCCACCGCCGCCCTCAGCGCCGGCCCCAGCCCGCTGACGCCACGGGAGTGCGACGTGCTGTCCGCCGCCGCCGACGGATCGACGATCTCCGACATCGCCGGGCGCCTGCACCTGTCGGAGAGCACCGTGCGCAACTACCTGTCCGCGGCGATCGGCAAGACCGGCGCCCGGAACCGCATCGAGGCCGTACGGGCCGCCCGCCACAACGGCTGGCTCTGAGCGTCACCCGGCCGGGACGGCCGGCGCCGCCGCGTATGCCCTGCGCCGGACGGCCGCGACCCGCTCGCCGTGACGGGCCCGAAGGGATCAGCGGTTGCGCCATCGGGATCCGGGGAACGGGTCGTAGATGGCCTGTTCCACACTCGGGCGGCCTCGCGCAGCGCGTCTGGCGGCGAGCGCCGCCGCGCTGGCCACCACGTTCGTCATGACCGCGGGCGCGGCCTCGGCGAAGGGCGGCGGTGTCGACTGGAACGCCGTGGCCCACGCCGTCGGCCGGCCCCTGAAGACCGAGGCCGGTGACGTGCACACCGCCGAGTGGCTGCGTACCGACCTGCACGTCGTCAACGCCGGCGTGACCGAGAACCCCGGCATGGAGCTGAACGCCGAAGCGTCCTTCCACCAGACCGCCCCCGGCAGAGCGGTCATGATCGGAGAGGTCACCCTCACCGGCGACGAGGTGCCCAAGGTCGCCGACGCCCTGCAGCACGGCGGCGTGCGGATCACCGCGCTGCACAAGCACATCCAGGACGAGACGCCGCGCCTGTGGTGGATGCACTACTGGGCCCTGGGCGACCCTGTCCAGATCGCCCGCACCGTGCACACCGCCCTCACCAAGACCGGCATCCCCCTCAACCGGGAACAGGAGGGGAAAGAGCCGCCGGTCGACCTGGACGTCGCCGCGATCGACCGCATCATCGGCGCCAAGAGCGAGAACGAGAACGGCGTCCTGCAGTACCACGTCCCGGTCACCCAGAAGATCACCGACACCCGCGCCCACATCACGCTGCCGTACCTGATGGAGGCCGCCACCCTGCTGATGTTCCAGCCCCTCGGCGGCGGGCGCGCCGCGGTCAACGGCGACTTCACCATGACCGCCGACCAGGTCAACCCGGTGATCAAAGCCCTGCGCGCCCATGGCATGACCATCATCGAGCTGCACAACCACATGCTGTACGAACAGCCTCGCCTCTTCTACCTGCACTTCTGGAAGACCGGGGACGCCACCGCCCTCGCCCGCGACCTACGCGCCGGCCTCGACCAGGTCCACGCGCCCCGGCACTGACCCGAAGCCCGAGGCGACGTCGGGTACAGCGCGCCGGGCACGCCATCCCGCACGCGCCCAGTGGATGGGCGGCGGTCGGTCGAATCGGCTCGGACCGGTCAGATCAGGGAGAGCTGGCCCTCGATGTCCGGGCGATGCCTCTTCAGATGCCGCCACTCGGGCAGGTCGTCGAGGTAGGACCAGGACAGGCGGTGATGCGGTGTCGGACCGAGCCGGCGCAGCGCCTCCTGGTGCGTCGGCGAGGGGTACCCGGCGTTCCGCGCGAAGTCGTACTCCTCGTGCCCCAGCCCGGCCATCAGCGTGTCACGGTGCACCTTGGCCAGTACGGACGCGGCCGCCACCGTGACCGACCGCAGGTCGCCCTTGATCTCGGTGCGCACCGGCCAGGCTCCGCCGAGGTAGTCGTGCTTCCCGTCCAGGATGATCGCGTCCGGGCGGTCCGGCAGCGCCTCCAGGGCCCGTACGGCCGCCCGCCGCAGCGCCTCCGTCATGCCCGCCTCGTCGATCTCCTCCGCGCTCGCCATGCCGATGGCGTACGCGGGCAGCCGGCCGCGGAGCTCCTCGGCGATCCGCTCGCGACGCCGGGCGGTGAGCATCTTCGAGTCGGTCAGCCCGGCGGGAGGCTCGATCAGGTCCGTGACGGCCGCGCACACGACGACCGGCCCGGCCCACGCGCCCCGGCCCACCTCGTCGATCCCGGCGACGCGCGCGGCCCCGGCGTCGATCAGCCGCCGCTCCAGCGAGTAGTCGGGCCCCGTCTTCCCGGGCTCCGTCTCCACCGGCTCCGCGCGGCCGTCCCCGGCGAACGACCCGTCATCGATGATGCCCTCGTGATCCATGAGGCCCCATGATGACAGGCGGGATGGGCGCGTGGCCTGTTTACGGAACCGGGTGGACGGCGATTCGCCTCTCGAAGGATCATCATCCGATGGAGACGTCGCCCGAGGACATGAACGCGTTCTGGACGGACGACCGCGAGGAGCGCGAGGAGCGGGCCGCCGCGCCCCGGCGGCCGGTGTACGACGCCGTCGCCCTGCTCGCCCGGTGCGGGGTCGGGGTGGTCTTCCTGGCCCACGGCTGGCAGAAGATCCAGGTCGGCGTGACCGCGACCGGACACGACTTCGACGCGATGGGCGTGCCCGCGCCGACGGCCGCGGCCGTCTACGCCACCTTCGTCGAACTGCTGGGCGGTGCGGCGTTGATCCTCGGCCTCGCGTTGCCGGTGGCGGGCACGCTGCTGTTCCTGGACATGGCCGGGGCCTTCGTGTTCGTCCACGCCGCGCACGGGGTGTTCGTCGTCGACCAGGGCACGCCGCGCAACGGCTTCGAACTGGTCCTCGTCCTCGGCCTGGCCTCGCTGCTGTTCGCGGCGGGCGCCGGCGGGCGGCTGACGCTGGACCACCGGCTGTTCGGGCGCGGCGGTTCCTCGGGACGCCGCCGCCGTACGCGACGGGACGAGACACCTCCGCCCCCGTCGCCCGCCGTCAACGCGCCGCCGACCGCCGGGAGCACGGGGCCGACGGCCGAGTATCCGGTAGGGGACGCGCCGCCGACGGCCGAGTATCCGGCGGCCGAGTATCCGGCCCAGGACGTGCCGCCGGCGCCCGGGAGCCCGACCGGCGGCGCAACGGACGCTCAGGCAGTACGGGCGGCGTGTCCTCCCGAGAAAGAATC